>NZ_JBIUTD010000018.1:0-153489 GCF_044741705.1 Kitasatospora sp. NPDC088134
TTACATTCCGAACCCGGAAGCTAAGCCTCACAGCGCCGATGGTACTGCAGGGGGGACCCTGTGGGAGAGTAGGACGCCGCCGAACAATCATTGTGAAGAAGCCCCCTGACGGGAAGTCAGGGGGCTTCTTCGCGTTTCGGGGGAGGAAGCGTATAACCTTCGCCAATGCAGAATCTGACGTTGACGTGGCAGACCTCGGCGGTCGCCTCCGCAGCGCTGTACGGTGCGGCGTTCACCGTCAGGCGTGGGCTGGGCCGGCGGCGTGGGCAGGAAGGCCGGTGGCGGCGGGCCGGGACCGTGGCGGACGTGTTGCGGGAGGCCGGGACGCTGTTGGTGCTGTTCGCCCTGTGGCAGGTGGTGGGGCACCTGTCGGTGATGGGGGCGGGGCACGCGCTGGAGCGGGCGGAGTGGATTCACCGGACGGAGCTGGACTTCGGGCTGCCGGACGAGGCGTCCTGGCAGCGGGCCGTGGTGGGGGTGCCGTGGCTGGTGCGGGCGGCGAACTACTACTACGCGACGATGCACTTCGGCGTGATGCTGGTGGTGCTGCTGTGGCTGTTCCTGCGGCACCGGGCACGGTACGCGTGGGTGCGGACGACGGTGGTGGCGACCACGGCGGTGTGTCTGCTGATCCAGTTCATCCCGGTGGCGCCGCCGCGGATGCTGCCGGGGAACGGGTTCGTCGACCTGGCGATGGAGTATGGGCAGTCGGTGTACGGCGACGGGGTGGCGGGGGTGGTGGCCGACCAGCTCTCGGCGATGCCCTCGGTGCACGTGGCCTGGTGCGTGATCGCGGCGGTCGCGGTGATCACGGTGGCGCGCGGGGCCTGGCGCTGGCTGATGGTGCTGCATCCGCTGGTGACGGTGTGGGTGGTCGTGGTGACGGCCAACCACTTCTGGGCGGACGGGCTGGTGGCGGTGGCGATCCTGCTGACGGTCTACCTGGTGCAGCAGGCCGTGACGGGCTGGCGCCGGACGGAGGACCGGCCGGGGGCGGCGGTCTCGGCCGGGGCGCGTGAGCGCAGTTCGGTGGAGAGCTGAGCGGGGAGAGAAGTTCGATCGGTGGCGGTCCCGGGGCAGGTGCGGGGCCGCCACCGGCGTTTCCGGGGGCGGGGCGCGCGGTCAGCAGGGCTGGGCGGCGAGCAGGGCCTCGGCGAGCGCGGTGCGGTAGAAGCGGGCGGCGGTGCCGGAGCGGGCGCGGGCGACCAGGCGGGCGTCCAGCAGGACGGCGAGGTGGTCGTCGACGGCGGCGGGGCCGAGGCCGGTGAGGGCGGCCAACTGGGCGGTGTCGCGCGGGCGGTCGAGGCCGGCCAGCAGGTCGGCGCGGGCGCTGCCGAGTAGGCGGCCGAGGCTGGCGGGCGGGGTGCGCGGGGTGGGGACGGGGGCGGCGGAGGTCGGGTAGACCACGGTGAGGCGGGCTCCGTCCCAGCGGAGCCAGCCGTGGCGGGCACTGGTGGGGACCAGCAGCAGGCGGGCGTCCGCGGGCTGTTCGGCGGGCAGGCCGGGGGAGTCGAGGCGCAGGCGGCCGCCGGGCAGCCAGTACTGCTGCGGGCCGGGGGCGGGGAGGGCGGCGGGCCAGCCGTGGGTGGCGGCGCGGTGCCGGCGGGCGGCGATGTCCGCGCGGAAGGCGTGCAGGCGGGCGGGCCAGTCGGGGCGGACGACGTGCTGCCAGACCCAGTCGAGGAGTCCGGCGGGGACGGCGGGGAGGCCGGTGAGGTCGAGCAGGTGCGGGTCGGCGTCCGGGGACGGGGCGGGGAGCGGCAGCGCACCGGGCCAGTCCGCGGGGCGTCCGCCGGCGAGCCAGTCGGCGGCCCGGGGGTCGGCCACGACCCGGTCCCGGAAGGCGGGTTGGTGGGCGGCGAGCCAGCCGCGGCGCCACGGCTCGGGCCGGATCTCGGCGAGGATGCCGACCGCGGCGACCGTCTCCACCAGCGGCGAGAGCGCGAAACGGCATGCGTCGAGGGCCTCCGCACCCAGCGACCACTGTCCCATGCGTCCCTCCGAACGCCGACAGTAGCAACCGGCGGTGAACGGGTCAGGTGATTGCAGGATCAACAACTGCCGCCCGCGGTCGGGTCGCTCGCGGTCGGGTCGAGATGGGCGGCGACCAGTTCGCCTCGCAGTGGCTCATCCAGTCTCCGGCCGTTCGGCGGGGCGGACCAGCGCGGTGAGGAGTTCGGCCAAGGGGGTGATGGCCTGCGGGGCGGTGCGGGGGAGGGAAGGGACCACGGGGGACCAGAGGCGAGCGGTGAGGAGTTCGTGGAGGAGCGGGTCCGCAGCGGATGGGGTGTCAGCGGGGCGCAGCCTGCTGCCGAGGGCGACGAGCAGGCTCGGTGTGTCGGTGGGGTCGGCCGGTAGGAGGGCGGGAGCGCCGGACAGGAGGTGGGCCGCGGCGCCCAGCGCCTGGGCTCCCACGTGGGTGGACGGGGCGGAGGCGGAGAGACGGCGGACTTCGACGGTGTCCCCGGTGAAGGCGGCCAGTACCGCGAAAGCGGCGTAGGGGGTGTGTGCGGGCTGCAGGGACCGCCGCCAGAGCGTCCAGCCTCCGCTGGCGGGGGCCGGGGCGAGGGAGGGATCGAGTCGGAGGAGGAGGCCGAGGACGCTGGCGGGGGCGGTCGGCCAGGACTGGTAGGGGCGGGTGCTGAACCGGGCGGCGGTGCGGAGTGCGTCGGTCAGGACGCCGGGGGGCCGGGTGTGCAGGAGGGCGGCCAGGGTGGGCAGGTGGTCGGCGGTGGCGTGGTCGCGCAGGGTCTCGGCGGTGGTTGCGAGGAGGTGGGCGGCGAGGTCGGGGGTGTGGTGGGTGAGGCCGTCGGCGATCAGGGCGGTGGTGTAGTGGTGGCGTGGTAGGCCCGGGCGGGCGGCGGTATCGAGGGCGAGATCCGCTTCGCCCGCGTGGGCGAGGGCCTGGGCCACCAGATTGCGGGTGGCGGGGGCAGGCCGGTCGGGGAGGTGGCAGGCGGCGTTCCGGGCGTGGTCGGCTGCTTCGGCGCGGTGGCCACCGAGCGAGGCGCCCGTGGACAGGGCGGCGTGCCCGGCGGCGCGGGCCTCGGCGGTGGGTGCGATCCGGAGCAACTGTTCGGCGGGGGCGAAATCGCCGGTGGTGCCGAGTGCGCGAAGGAGGTCTTCCATCAGGTGTCCGTTGAGCAGGACGGGGCCCTGCGGAGGGGCGGTGCGCAGGACGAAGTCCAGTCGTTCGCGGGCGAGTTCGGTGTTGCCGCAGGCGAGCAGGCGCCGGACGGCACCGAGCGGTCCGTCGGGCACCAGGGCGGGCACGAGGGCAGTGGCGAGGGGAACGGGCGTCAGTCGGGGCGGGGAGTCCCGTTTGGTGCGGTAGCTCCTGTTGGCGTCCCGGCGCGCCTGTCGTTCCGACCGGTGGGCTTCCGCTTCGGCGGCTCGGCGAGCGTTGTCTTCGGCGTCGGCCGCCGCGTCGAGTTCGGCGAGGTGGCGGAGCGGGCGTTCGAGTGGGTCCTCCCCGAGTTCGCTGATCTGCCGGTGGGGGGCCAGGGCGTCGGCCAGTGCCCGGCTGTCCTGGTGGGGGCGGTGGCCGAGGGCGGTGTCGAGGATGGCCCGGTGGAGGCGGTCCACGGTGACGGACAGTTCGTGGGCACGGTGGGCCAGGTCGTCGGGGGTTTCGGAGTGTTCGAGCAGTCGGAGCAGGAGTTCCCGCGCCGTGCCGGTGGTTCGTCGAGCTTCGTTGGCCTGGTCCAGCTCGATCAGGAGCGAGGCGATGAGTGCGAGGACGTCGACGGTGGCGAACGTCCCGAGGGTCGCGGCAGCGTCGCGGAGTTCCAGCAAAAGGGGCAGGACCGTGCCGCGCCGCGCCGGTTCGGCGCGGGTGATCTCCCGCAGGACGTGCACCGCTGCCGCCGCGTCCTCGGGGTCGGCCGAGGCGAGGTGGGTGGCATGTTCCTGGAAGGCGGTCAGGGCCTCGATGCCGGGCATCGGGGCGGCGAGCACGGCTTTGACGGTGGTGGCGAAGTCCACTGCGCGGCTCCGGGCCACGGCCCGGTGCAGTGGGACGGCGTAGGAGTGCAGTCCGAGGTCGCTGAGCTGCCGGGCGGCGTGGGCGAGTTCCAGGTATGCGTCCGCGAGGGCGGGCTCGGACGGGGTGAACTGCTCGGCTCCGACGAGGTGTTCGACCGCTTCGACGGCGACGGCCACGGCGTCCGGGAGTCCGTTCTCGGCCGCGACGGCCGCGGCCAGCGCCGATCGGGCGGCGCGGGCGACATGGGTGACGGAGCACCGGGCGAGGGCCAGGGCCCGGGGGAGGTCGTCGAGGTGGGTCAGGAGGACGACTGCTTCGGAGGGGACATCCGGTGCCCGACGGCACAGCAGGTCGTGGGCGGCGGTACGCAGGAAGGCGTCAGGGAAGGGGAGTTCTCCGGGGGCGGGGAGGAGTAGTCGGTCGGCGAGTGTTTCGGGGCCGGGCGCGGTGGCGGACCGCAGCTGCCGGCGGAGGTCCGACAGGAGATCGTGCCGGTCCGGGGCTGCGTACTCCGAGGTTCCGGGGCGCGGGCGGTCGTCGGCTGCGGCCGGGGCCTCCTGTTCGTCGAGGACGGCCCGGACCAGTCCGGTGTGGGTGAGCCGGAAAGCACCGGGAGCGCGGACGTCCTGGACGATGCAGTGCCGCCGGGGGTGGGTGAGTACCTCGACGACGTCGGTGCGCGAAGCGCCGGTGCGGTGGGCGAGGTCGTCGGCGTGCAATCCGCAGTCGGCGAGGGCGAGTTCGTCGGTGATCGCCCGCCCGAGCGGGTCGGTCCGCAGGCGGGCGAGGTCAGTGCGGCTCGGAGTGTCGACGGAGCGGTTCCAGTCGAAAGGGCGGAGGGCACGGCAGCAGCTGCGCCGACGCAGTGGATGGTCGGCGGGCACGTCCGTGGGCAGCGGGCCGGTCCGGCGGCTGCTGACGACGATACGCAGGTGGGCGGCGGGTGCGGCGGGCAGCAGGCCTGCGATGCTGCGGCCTTCGACAGGCCGGGTACCGGGGTGCGGCCAGGCCCGGTCCGCATCCAGGTTGTCGATCAGCAGGACGAGCCTGCGGCGCTGTCGGGCGTAGCCCTTGGTGGCGGCGGCCAGGACGGAGACAAGGCCGTTCGGGGTGACGTGGCTGCGGCGGGGCAGGTCCAGGAGGTCGCACAGCCGGTGGAGGAAGCCGGAGGCGGTGTTGGTGCCCGCTTCGGGGCCCACGCTGCAGAGCACGGTACGGACGCCGGGTACGTCGAGTTCGGCGTACTGGCGGAGCAACCAGCTCTTCCCGGTCGGGAGTTCGGCGTGCCACCACAGGTAGGCGAGGTCCGGGTCGGTGGTGTCGAGGTGGGCGAGCGCGGTGATCGTGGCGAGCTCGTCGGTGCGTTCGCGGATGCGCTTCGCCGCAGGCCAGGTCCGTCGGTGGTGGAGCGATTCGTAGCGGGCGGCCTCGACGGCGAGGTGCAGTTCGGGGCGGTCGGCGCCGAGACGTTCGATGATCCGCCGGACAACCTCGGTCTCGGCCGGTGAGGTTCTGCCCTGGCACCATCGGCGGAGCGTGGACTCCGGCAGCAGGTTGTCGGGCAGCAGCGCGGCGGTGCGGCGAAGGCCGAGGGACTGCTCCCGGAGCGGTCTCCGCAAGAGGTCCCCGAGTCGTGTGCGGGCCGCGAACGGGTCTCTGTCGTACACGGTTTTCTCCTGCTCGGTATCGGAACAACCGGCTTGACCTGCGGAGGTCCGTTCGGGATGTCGAGCCGCGGGCGGCTCGGCGTGGAGTCTTCGATGGACCGGCCGCCACCGATGGCGGCCCGAGGTGGAAGGACTTCGGACGCCATGTTCCCGATGCTCGTCGAGGAGTCGGCTGTGGCCGCGGTGCTGGCGCTGGGCGCCGGCCTGGTCCGCGGCCTGGTGGTCGCGGTGGTCGCCCTCACTTCCGTGGTGGCCCGTACGCCCGCGCGGCGCCGTGACGCCCGGGCCACGCTGACCATTCTGCTCCGGCGTGAACCCCGGGATTCCTTCCCGCCGGGGCGGGCCCGAATCGAAGGTTCCGAGGATTGACCGGTTCTGGCGATTTCGGAATGGGAAAATGCGAATGTGGACTGCATTTTTTGCGTCCGCGACTTGGTTCGAAGATTCCCTGAAGAGAGTGATCGCCGGTGGTACCGTCGGGGTCGGTCAGGCATCAACCCCCTTGCGGTGCAGTCATTGTGCGAGAAATGGAGTGGTTGACAATTTGTTCCGGGCGCATTCTTCGGAGACGGCGGGACCGCGGATCGAATGGGACCCGAGGCGGCAGCCGTGGATACCCGTGCTGACGCGTGACGGCGCCACCAAAGACGTCGCGCTGATCGAGCTGTTCGCGCAGGCCGAGGGATTCCTGACGATCGCCTGCTCGACACCGGGCGAGACCGTCGCCGTGGTCGAATTCCTGCTGGCGGTCTGCTTCGCCTCGCAGGACTGCCCGGCGAGCAAGGAGCAGTGGCGGGAGTGGGTGGTCGGGGGACACGCGTTCACCGAAGCTGTGGCCTGGCTGAAGAAGCAGCCCGGCAGCGACTGGGACCTCTTCGACCCCGAGACCCCGCTCGGGCAGAACTCGATGCTGGAGGAGGTGTTCCAGAAGTACGCCACCGGTACCGCGCAGTTGGTGCTGGAACGGGCGGCGGACTACCTGCAGTTCTTCGACCAGCACCACTTGGCGGACGGCAAGTCCCTGTCGGCGGCCGAGGCGTTCCGGACCTTGCTCACCCAGCACGTCTACGCGCCGTACGGTCGGGCACGGGTGGGCGGGGAGGAACTCGGCGCCACCCTGACCCACTTGGCGGCGGGACGGCTGCTGGGGCGGATCCGAGTGGTGGCACTCGGAGCGACGCTGGGGGAGACGCTGCGGCTCAACCTCTATCCGTACCGGGGCGTGGAGGGGGGTCTGAACACTTCGTGGACCGGTGGGGCCGTCGTCCGTCGGGGATTCCTGACCAAGGCCGGGCCCAGGGTGCCCGGGAGTCCGGCCGACCTGCACAGTGCGCTCGGGCGGTCCGTCCTGCTGCGGGGCGGGCGCGCCGAGGACGGCCGGGTGGTGGTGGACCGGGTGCTGATCGGAGCCGGGGAGGTGCTGCAGCTCGACCCGGAGCAGCACATGCAGGACGCCGTGCTCCTCCCGGGGAAGAACGGTTCGCGCCGACCACTGTGGCCGTCGCCCAGCCGGGCGCTGTGGCAGGAGGCGCACGCGTTGTACGCGGCGGTGAAGGAGCGTCAGCCCGGGCTGTACGCGCTGTTGGAATCACTGAGCTACGAGCGCTGCGGCCGGGAGACGCCCTACCAGCTGTGGGCAGTGGGGCTGATTGTGAACAAGTCGATCCCGGTGGCCTGGGTGGAGGGCAGCTTCCCGTACGCGCCTGGCATGGAGCAGCACCTCTTCCTGGCCTCGCAACGCGGGTCGAGGATCGCCGAGTTCCTGGCCGCCACTCTGTACCGGGCGGCGGTCGTCGCCTCGCGGATCATCTGTCCGGCCGTGGACCCGGCGGACGGCAAGCAGCAGATCGCCAGGTACGACGCCCGCTGGGGGTTCTGGCCGACGGCGGCGGAGCCGTTCCGGAACCTGCTGGACCAGGTGGTCGTACTGGGCTTCGTGGGGGCGGGGGACCCGGTACTGGAACCGTTGGAGGAGTACGCACTATGCCTGTTGGGGCAGGCCCGTACCCTCCTCGAACAGCGCCTCGAACTCCTGCCGCCCAATGCCGACGGTCACCTGGCGAGATCCCGGGCCCTGGAGCTGTTCGAACGGGAGGTCTCCGGGGAGAAGGCCCCGATCGAGATCCGAAAGCCGGTGGACGATGACTGAGGACGGCTTCCTGCCCCCGGAGGAGTTCCCGCACGACAGCGAGGCGCTGGTCAGGTGGCTGACCACGCTGGTGCGGAACCGCGAGTACGGGACGTTGGCGGCGTTGCGGCGGACCGGGGCGCCGACGGACGCGCACATCAGGGCGGGGTGGTACGGCGGGGACCGGCAGCGGCGGGTGTTCGAACAGGTGGCGGGGCTGTTCGCGCTGTACCACCAGGGGCGGGCGGTGCCGGCGTACGGGTTCGGGAGCGTGGGGGCCGCGGCGGCCCGGATCGGGGACGGGACGGGGCGGGGGCCGCGCAACCCCGGGGCACAGCGGTTGATGGAGCGGGTGGTGGCGAGTCGCCGGGTGCCGTGGCGGCACCTGCAGCACACCGTGGTGCGCCTCCGGGCGGGCGGTCAACCACCGCCGTCCTGGGCGCAGTTGACGGAGGACCTGGTCCGGTGGAACGACCGGACCGCCCGGGTGGCGTACCGGTGGTCGGTGGACTTCCACGCACCACCGGGGCGGGGCCGGGACCGGCGGCCGCCGGAACCGACAGCGAAGGACGGAGCAGCGTGACCGAGGTGCCGAGCAGCGTGACCGACCGAAGCCCCTTCCTCTCGCTCCACCTGCTGGAGACCCTGGTCGCGGTGCTCCCCGTGCGCGACGAGACCGGGCAGCCGAAGTCCCTGGTGTACGGGGGTGTCGAGCGGCACCTGATCACCAGTCAGGCGCGGCGGCGGGCCGAGCGGGTGCACGCGCGCAACCGGGCCAACGCCGGGATCGGGGCGCTCGGCGGGCGGAGCATGGGCATCCGCACCCGCGAGTGGGCGCTGATCTGCGCGGACGAGCTGGTGCGGCGGCACGGCTGGGAGCGGGACGCCGCGGTGGCCACCGCGCGGGCCGTGATCGAGGCGTGCGGGCTGAAGTTCGGCGACCCGGCGAAGCGGACGGTGGCCGACCTGACGAAGGTCCTGGTGTTCGCCCCCGCCGACGCCGGGGCCCGGATCGCCGACCACCTCGCGGAGCACGCCGCCGAGCTGACGGACTGGCGGGAGCGCAACCGGGCGGCGCAGCAGGCGAAACGGTCGAAGCAGTCGAAGCAGTCGAGGCAGCCGGAACCCGGCAGCGCCGAGGAGGCGCCGGAGGGCGCGGAGGAACCGGCGGCGGCCAAGGGCGAGCCCCTGCCGAAGCCGACCCGGGACGCCGTGCTGCTGGCGCTCGCGCCGCGCGACGCGGTGGACATCGCGCTGTACGGGAGGTTCCTGGCGGAGATCGCCGACTCGCCGAACGTGGACGGCGCGGTGCAGACCGGGCACGCGTTCACCGTGCACGCCGCCGAGCAGGTGGAGGACTTCTACGCGGCCGCGGACGACGCCAAACTGGACCGCAGGCGCAGCGCGTTGGGCTTCCTGGACCGGGCGGAGGACGGCGGCGCGGGCATGACGGGCTACCAGTCGCTGATCTCCGGGACGTTCTACCGGCACGCGGTGCTGGACCGCGAGCAGCTGCGGACGAACCTGCGGCGGGCCGGCCTGCCGGAGCCGGAGGTGGAGGAGACGGCGGTGGCGGCGGAGCGGGAGTTCGTGACCGCCTTCGTCGAGGCGTTCCCGGAGGCGAAGAAGAACTCGACGGCGTCCACCGGCTCGCTGCCGGTGCTGGTGCTCGCCTTCGAGGGGGAGCGCCCGTACAACTACGCGGGGGCGTTCCAGCGGCCGGTGGACGAGAACCCGGAGGACGGCGGGGGCGAGGGCCCGGCCGGGCCGGCGGCGGTGCGGCGGCTGATGCGGCACCACCTGTTCGTGGCCCGGCGCCGGACCGACCAGCGCGCGGCCCGGGTGCTCACCTATGACCCCGGGATCGACGACCTGCTGCGCCTGCCCGGGATCGCGGACGGCGTCGAACTGGCCCCCGGGCTGGCGGAGTTCGTCCGGTGACCGGGGACGGGGAGTGCCACGTCCTGCTGATCCGGCTGGCCGGGCCGCTGCAGTCCTGGGGCCTGCGGGGGCGGTTCGCGCTCCGCGACACGCACACCCGGCCGACCAAGTCGGGGGTGGTCGGGCTGTGCGCCGCCGCGCTGGGGCTGGACCGCGACGACCCGCTCGACGGCCTGGCCGGGGCGCTGTTCGGGGTGCGGGCCGACCGCCCCGGGACGCTGGTGCGGGACTACCACACGGTCGGCGGGGGCGGCTACCCGCTGCGGCCGCGCGACCTGATCACCGACCACCGCCGGGCCGCCGCTTTCGAGCACCTCGAACCGGCGGGCCGCCCCGGCACCTTCGGGCGGCAGCGGGAGGGCGGCTGGTACGGGGCGCCGAAGCTGATCGCCGCCGACCCGGGCACCGGGGCGCTGACGGCGGGCAAGGTGGCGCGGCACGCGATGCTCAGCGAGCGCTGGTACCTGTCCGACGCGGCGTTCCTGGTCGGCCTGGAGTCCCCGGACCGGGCGCTGCTCGACCGGGTCGGCCACGCCCTGGAGCACCCGAGGCGGCTGCTGTGGCTGGGCCGCAAGTCCTGCCCGCCGTCCGGGGACCTGGCCCTGGGCGTGCTGCCGGGCACGCTCCGGGAGGTGTTCGAGGGCCGGGCGCTGCTCCCGGCGGCCGACGGGCTGCCCGCGCCGGACGGGCGGCCGTGGGCCTGGCTGGAGAGCCCGCGTCCGCTGCCCGGGGTCGCCCCGGTGCAGGACCGGCCGATCGGCTTCCCGGCGAGCGGCCCCGTGCACGGCCACCGCTGGGAGACCCGGCACCGGCTGACCATCGCCCCGGACGCCGCCGGCTGGGACGTGGTCCTGTGAACGGCCCCCGCCCCGCCGGGGCCCGCCTGGTGGTCACCCACAGCCTGCTGACGCTGGACGCCCGGCACCCGTTCACCGCGAAGGCGCTGATCGACGTGCAGGAGCTGCACCGGCTCGTGATGGGCGGCTTCAAGGGCTGGGTGGACGACGGGAGCCCGGACGCCCGGGCCCAGCTGAAGGCCCTGTTCGGGTGGACGCTGGACCTGCGCCGGGCGCGGCTGGCGCTGGTGGTGCAGTCGGCGCTGCCGGGGGACTGGTCGGGGCTGCCGCGCGGGGTGCTGGCGGAGCGGCCGGAGAGCCTGCTGGTGGACCGGACGTTCCGGGCCGGGGACCGGGTGGACTTCCGGGCGGTGGTCAACCCGGTGGCCAGCCGGCGCCGGGGCGGGCACCTGCCGGGCAGCGGGCCGACGGCCGGGACGGGGCGCGGGAAGCGGGTGGCGCTGAACCGGCCGGAGCTGGTGAAGAACTGGTTCGTGCGCCGGCTGCAGCCGGCCGGGGAGCCGCCGGTGGGGCCGGACGGGGTGGTGCGGATCGGCGCGGACTGCGACCCGGAACGGCTGGCCCTGCGGATGCTGCCCCGGGTGTCGGGCCGGTACCCGCACCAGGGCCTCACACTGTCCCGGGCGGAGCTGCGCGGCACCCTCACGGTGACCGACCCGGAGGCGTTCACCGCGGCCCTCGGCGCGGGCGTCGGGCCCGGGCGGGCGTACGGCTGCGGGCTGGTCCTGGTGCGCTGAGCCCGGTACGGGCGGCGGCAGGCCGGAGCCCGGGCGCCGTGGGGGTGGCGTCCGGGCTCCGGGACCTGCGGGTGGTGCGGTGTGGTGCGACTACTTGACGGGCAGGGACACCCGGCCCCAGCGGCCGTCGGTGAGCGCGGCGGTGGCCGAGTACCAGGCGGCCAGGCCGGCGACGGCGGCGACCCAGCCGCCGACCTTGCCCCAGCCGCTCGCGTCGCCGAACGCCCCGACGGCACCGAGCACCAGCGAGACGGTCAGCAGGCCGTACACCGCGCGGGTGAGCCAGCCGGCGCCCCAGGAGGCGGCGGTGAGGGTGAGCGCCAGCAGCGCCCACAGCAGCAGGAACAGGCCCGCGGTGTTCTTGCCGGCCGGGCCGGCGCCGGCCCAGACCGCCCAGAAGGCGCCGAGGGCGGTGAACGCGGTGCCGCCGAAGCGGTCGCCGCCGCGGAACTGCCAGAGGCCGGCGACGAACAGCGTCACGCCGCCGAGCAGGTGGGCCAGCGTGGCGGCGCCGCCGGCCGAGGTGCCGCTGAGGGCACCGGAGCCGAGCAGGCCGTACGCCAGCAGGGTGAGACCGAGGGCCAGGTAACCGAGCGGACCCGCGTCGGCGGATCGGGCATTCGCCCCGGAGGCTTCATTGCTCACCGGAGGCTCCTTTCACTCTGCGCCAGGGCATGGCGAGATCGCGGTGAAGGGTGGGGGTGTGCGGTGGTGCCGGGTGCCGGGTCGTGGGCGCACCGAAGAAGGGGTGCGGCGGCTGCGGCGGAATGAGTGGACCGGCGGTCTGGCCGCCGGTCGACGCCCTCCGGGGTGGAAGCCCCCGGTGCTTACGGTGTACCCGGCCGACGCCGCTCGTACCCTTGTGAATCACCCAGGATGAGCAAGTGTGAGCAAACCGTGACTAGTTCTGGCGCTGGGTCGGGATGCGGAGGGTCAGGATCGCCATGTCGTCGGACGGCGGCTCGGGCGCGAAGCGCTCCACCGCGCGGTGCACCCGGGCGGCGACCGCGCCCGCGGTCAGGCCCGCGCAGCCGGTCAGCACCTCGACCAGGCCCTCGTCGCCGAGCATCCGGCGGCCCTCCCGGCGCTCGGTCACGCCGTCCGTCACGCAGAGCAGCACCTCGCCCGGCGAGAGCACCAACTCCTCGGCGGTCAGGTCGAGTTCGTCCATCACGCCGAGCAGCGGCTGCGGCGAGGCGGCCTGGTCGACCTGCCCGTCGACGCGCAGCCGCAGCGGCAGCGGGTGCCCGGCGCAGACCAGCGACAGCACCGTCGAGCCGTCCGCCCGGGGCGTCAGCTCGCCGTACAGCAGGGTGAGGAAGCGGGCCCGGCTGCCCTCGTCCAGGATCGCCGCGTTCAGCCGGGTCAGCACCTGAGGGGCCGTCAGGCCCTCGCGGGCCAGCAGGCGCAGCGAGTTGCGGGCCAGGCCGGTGACCGAGGCGGCCTCCGGGCCGGTGCCGCAGACGTCGCCGATGGCGAAGCCGTAGGTGCCCTCGCGGATCGGGAACAGGTCGTAGAAGTCGCCGCCGACCTCGTTGCCCTCGCCCGCCGCCTGGTAGAACACCTCGACCTCGACGCCGGGGATCTTCGGCAGCTCCGGCGGCAGCAGGGCGCGCTGGAAGGCCTGCGAGATGGCGGTGCGCTCGGAGTAGAGGCGGGAGTTGTCGAGCGCCAGGGCGGCCCGGCGGGACAGGTCCTCGGCCAGCTCCAGGATCTCCTGGCGGAACCGGACGCCGGGCCGGGTGCCCAGCACCAGCAGGCCGATCACCCGGTTGCGGGCGGACAGCGGCAGCACGACCGTCTCGCCGAGCTCCGCGCCCACCGGGTCGCCGATCGCCCGGGCGGTCTCGGCGGCCGCCGTCCACGGGCGGGCGCCCGGACTGGGGACCGCCTCCGGGGCGGGGGCCTTGTCGAGCAGGGCGCGCAGCGGGTCGATCCGGTCCTCGTCCTCGTGCAGCACGAAGGCGAGTTCGGCGCCGGCCGCGGCGTCCGCGGTGGTGTAGACGGCGCACCAGGACGCCAGCGTGGGCACCGCCATCTGCGCCATCAGGGCGAGCGTCTGCCCGTGCTCCAGGGTGCCCGCGAGCAGGTCGGACGCCTCCACCAGGAAGGACAGCGAGCCGCGCCGCAGCCGCTCCAACTCGCCCAGCCGGGCGCTCTCCAGGGCCAGCGCGATCCGGTCGGCGGCGAACTGCAGGCGCAGCGCGTCCTCGTTGTCGTAGCGGCCGGGGGCGGCCGCGGCCACCCCGAGCGAGCCGGTCAGCCGGCCCTCGACCTTCAGCGGGACGGTGATCAGCGAGCGCAGCCGGGTGCCGTCCAGCAGCGGGGCGGCGCCGGTCGGCCGGACCGACAGGTCCTCGTGCACGGCGGGCAGCCGGGCCGAGTCGAAGCGGCCCGCGCCGGCGTCGATCGGCAGCCGGGCGAAGCGGCGGGACGGGCCGGACAGGCCGGTGGCGGCGCGCAGTTCGAACTCGGTCTCGTCCTCGCTGGTGAGCAGCAGGTAGGAGGCGTCGGCGTCGAGCAGGTCGCGGGCCCGCTCGACGATCCGCTGCAGCAGGCTGGACAGGTCGTCGGGGGAGACCGGGCCGACCAGCAGGTCCAGCGGCTCGACGGCGGTGCTCGCGGCGGCGGCCGCCCCGTCGGAGCCGCCCGGGGTGCGCAGCACCGCCCGGTCGGCCTCCCGGACCAGCACGCACAGCACCGTCGGGGCGCCCTCGCGGTCGCGCAGCCGCACGTGGGTGCCGTACACCTCGCGGACGGCGCCGTCGCCGGCCCGGACCGCGTACGAGCCCTCCCAGCGGGCCAGCCGCAGGGTGTCGCCGAGGCCGAGGCCGGGGGTCTGCGGCCAGACGGCGAGCTCGGCCCAGGGGCGGCCGAAGACCGCGTCGGCGGGGTGCTGGAACAGCGTCTCGGCGTCCGGGTTCCAGCCGCGGACCCGGCCGTGGTCGTCGAGCTGCACCACGGCGACCCGCACCGGGCCGTCCGCGGCGGGCAGTTCGCCGCCGGGCAGGCTGGGCAGCGCGTACCGGGTGCCGGGCCGCTGGTCGGGCAGCGCGAGCCGGAACCAGACGGTCTTCCGCCCGGCCGCGTACTCGACGCCCCAGCTGCTGGACAGCGCCGAGCACATCAGCAGGCCGCGGCCGCCCTCGCCGTCCGGGTCGGCGTACCGGTCCGAGTGCGGGGTCACGTTGGTGAAGGACGGCAGGCCGCGCTCCGGGTGCCGGTCGGTGACCTCGATCCGGACCGTCTCCTCCTCGCGCAGGCAGGCCACCTCGGCGGCCGTCCCGGCGTGCACCACGGCGTTCGTGACCAGCTCGCTGACCAGCACCACGGCGTCGTCCACCACCTCGGGCAGGTCCCACCCGAGCAGCGCGTCCCGGACGAAGCCGCGGGCGGCGGCGGCCGACCGGTCGACCGGTTCGAAGGTGGCGGCTGCGCTCGCGGTGACCACGGCCACGTCTCCTCTGCTCTGGTCTGCTTCCTGGCGCCCGGACCGGGGCCGGGGACGGGCCCGTCCCCCGGTGCGGCCCTCCACCCTACTTTCCGGTTGGTACCCCGCGGGGGCGGGGCGCCGAAACAGGCCCCAGGGAGTGATTTCCTTCACCACTTTCCCCGCTCATCGGGAAAACCCTCCGCAACCGGTCCGACACCGGCTGCCGGTGCTGCCACACTGGGGGGTCCGCGTGCCGGTGCCGCCGCAGTACGGTCGGAGCATCGGCGCGGGAGCGGCGAGGCCGGACGCCGGCCCTCCCGCGGCGGTGGAACAAGTCAGGACCTGGGAGGGCCCCGTTGAGTTCGGCGACCAAGGACGTGTCCGGTACGACGACGACCGCTGCGCGCGGCGCCCGGCCGGCGCCGCCCTCGCGGTCCGGCGGGCGGCGCTCGGGCCCCGGGCGCGGCGCGGAGCCCGCCGAGCTGCGCAAGCTGCTGGCCGCGCTGACCGCGATGCGGGACGGCAACTTCCGCCGCCGGATGACCTTCCCCGGCGACGGCCTGCTGGCGGAGATCGCCGCGGTGTTCAACGAGGTCGCCGAGCGCAACCAGCACCTGACCGGTGAGCTGGCCCGGGTGCGGCGGGCGGTCGGCCGCGAGGGCCGGCTCTCCGAGCGGCTGGAGACCGGCGTCGGCGAGGGCGCCTGGATGGCGGCCGTCGACAACTGCAACGCGCTGATCGACGACCTGGCCCGGCCGATGGCCGAGGTCGGCCGGGTGCTGGGCTCGATCGCCGAGGGCGACCTGACCCAGACCATGGAGCTGCGCTCGGTGCACACCACCGGCGCCAGCTACCCGCTGCGCGGCGAGTTCCTCAAGGTCGGCCGGACCTTGAACGGACTGGTCGACCAGCTCAGCGAGTTCACCGAGCAGGTGACCCGGGTGGCGATCGAGGTCGGCACCGAGGGCAAGCTCGGCGGCCAGGCCCGGGTGCGCTCGGTGTCCGGCTCCTGGAAGGACCTCGCGGACTCGGTCAACACCATGGCGGGCCGGCTGACCGCGCAGGTCCGCAACATCGCCGAGGTGACCACCGCGGTCGCCCGCGGCGACCTCTCCCGCAAGGTCACCGTCGACGTCGACGGCGAGATGCTGGAGCTGAAGAACACCGTCAACACCATGGTGGACCAGCTCAACTCCTTCGCCGCGCAGGTCACCACGGTGGCCCGGGACGTCGGCACCGAGGGCCGGCTCGGCGGCCAGGCCCAGGTGTCCGGGGTGGCCGGCACCTGGCGCGACCTCACCGACTCGGTGAACTTCATGGCCGCCAACCTGACCGCGCAGGTCCGCAACATCGCCGAGGTGACCACCGCGGTCGCCAAGGGCGACCTGTCGCGCAAGATCGAGGTCGACGCCCGGGGCGAGATCCTCGAACTCAAGAACACCATCAACACCATGGTCGACCAGCTGTCCGGCTTCGCCGAGCAGGTGACCCGGGTGGCGCGCGCGGTCGGCACCGAGGGCATCCTCGGCGGGCAGGCCCAGGTGCCGGGCGTGGCCGGCGTCTGGAAGGACCTGACCGAGAACGTCAACTCGATGGCGAACAACCTGACCAGCCAGGTCCGCAACATCGCGCAGGTCACCACCGCGGTCGCCAAGGGCGACCTGTCGCAGAAGATCCAGGTCGACGCCCGGGGCGAGATCCTGGAGCTGAAGAACACCATCAACACGATGGTCGACCAGCTCGGCGCCTTCGCCGACGAGGTCACCCGGGTCGCCCGGGACGTCGGCACCGAGGGCATCCTCGGCGGCCAGGCCAGCGTGCCCGGGGTGTCCGGCACCTGGAAGGACCTCACCAACAGCGTCAACCTGATGGCCAACAACCTGACCAGCCAGGTGCGTTCGATCGCCGAGGTGACCACCGCGGTGGCCCGCGGCGACGTCTCCAAGAAGATCACCGTCGACGCCAAGGGCGAGATCCGCGAACTCGTCACCACCGTCAACACCATGGTCGAGCAGTTGTCCGCGTTCGCCGACGAGGTGACCCGGGTCGCCCGCGAGGTCGGCACCGACGGCATCCTGGGCGGCCAGGCCCGGGTCTCCGGCGTCTCCGGCATCTGGCGCGACCTGACCGACAACGTCAACCTGATGGCGTCCAACCTGACCAGCCAGGTCCGCAACATCGCCGAGGTGGCCTCCGCGGTGGCCCGCGGCGACCTGTCGAAGAAGATCGCCATCGACGCGGCCGGCGAGGTCGCGGCGCTCGCCGACACCCTCAACACCATGGTCGACCAGCTCTCGGCCTTCGCCGTCGAGGTCACCCGGGTCGCGCGCGAGGTCGGCACCGACGGCATCCTGGGCGGCCAGGCCGGCGTGCCGGGCGTCGCCGGGATCTGGAAGGACCTGACCGAGAACGTCAACCTGATGGCCAACAACCTCACCGGCCAGGTGCGCAACATCGCGCTGGTGATCACCGCGGTGGCCCGCGGCGACCTCTCGCAGAAGATCGACGTCGACGCCCGCGGCGAGATCCTGGAGCTCAAGACCAGCATCAACACCATGGTCGACCAGCTCTCCGCGTTCGCCGACGAAGTGACCCGGGTCGCCCGCGAGGTCGGCACCGACGGCCGGCTCGGCGGCCAGGCCCGCGTCCCCGGCGTGGCCGGCACCTGGCAGGACCTCACCGAGTCGGTGAACGAGCTGGCCAACAACCTGACCCGGCAGGTCCGCGCGATCGCCCAGGTCGCCACCGCCGTCACCCGGGGCGACCTGTCGCCCCGGATCACCGTGGACGCGTCCGGCGAGCTCGACGAGCTCAAGGACAACATCAACCAGATGATCGCCAACCTGCGCGAGACCACCCGGACCAACAAGGAACAGGACTGGCTGAAGACCAACCTGGCCCGGATGTCCGGCCTGCTGCAGGGCCGCCGCGACCTGTCCGCCGTCGCCTCGCTGATCATGAGCGAGCTGACCCCGGTGGTCTCCGCCCAGCACGGCGCCTTCTTCCTCGCCCAACCGGCCGGCCGCACCGCCGAGTTGGTCACCGAGGACGACGACGAGAACGACATCGTGCTCCGGCTGATCGGCTCCTACGGCTACCACCGCCGCACCATGCCGACCACCTTCCGGCTCGGCGAGGGCCTGATCGGCCAGGCCGCCGTGGAGAAGCGCCCGATCGTGCTGAAGGAGACCCCGCCCGGCTACCTGAAGATCTCCTCCGGCCTCGGCGAGTCCTCCCCGGCGCACGTGGTGGTGATGCCGGTGCTGTTCGAGGGCCGGCTGCTCGGCGTGATCGAACTCGCCACCTTCTCCAGCTTCACCACTGTCGCGCTGGACTTCCTCAACCAGATCGCCGACCAGATCGGCGTCACCGTCAACACCATCTCGGTCAACACCAAGACCGAGGGCCTGCTGCTGGAGTCCCAGCGCCTGACCGCCGAACTCTCCATGCGCTCCGCCGAGTTGGAGGCCCGCCAGGAGGAGCTGGAGCGCACCAACGAGGAGCTCCAGGAGAAGGCCGAGCAGCTCGCCCAGCAGAACCGCGACATCGAGATCAAGAACAGCGAGATCGAGGAGGCCCGGCAGATCCTGGAGGAGCGCGCCGAACAGCTCGCGCTGGCCTCCCGCTACAAGAGCGAGTTCCTGGCCAACATGTCGCACGAGCTGCGCACCCCGCTCAACTCGCTGCTGATCCTGGCCAAGCTGCTCTCCGACAACAACGAGGGCAACCTCTCCGCCAAGCAGGTCGAGTTCGCCGAGACGATCCACGGCGCGGGCAGCGACCTGCTCCAGCTGATCAACGACATCCTCGACCTGTCCAAGGTCGAGGCCGGCAAGATGGACGTCCGCCCGGCCCGGATCGCGCTGGTCCAGCTGGTCGACTACGTGGAGGCCGCGTTCCGGCCGCTCACCGTGGAGAAGAACCTGGACTTCGCGGTCCGGGTCTCCCCGGAGCTGCCGGTCACCCTGCACACCGACGAGCAGCGCCTCCAGCAGGTGCTGCGCAACCTGCTCTCCAACGCCGTCAAGTTCACCGACAGCGGCGCCGTCGAGCTGATGATCCGCCCGGTGGCCGGGGCGGAGATCCCGCAGCACGTGCGCGAGCAACTGCTGGAGGCCGGCAGCGTCGCCGACCCCGACCAGCCGCTGATCGCCTTCTCGGTCGCCGACACCGGCATCGGCATCCCCGGCAACAAGCTCCGGGAGATCTTCGAGGCGTTCAAGCAGGCCGACGGCGGCACCAGCCGCAAGTACGCCGGCACCGGCCTCGGCCTCTCGATCAGCCGGGAGATCGCCCGGCTGCTCGGCGGCGAGATCCACGTGGAGAGCGAACTCGGCCGCGGCTCGATCTTCACCCTGTACCTGCCGCTGCGCACCGAGGGGCCCGAGCCGGTCACCCTGGAGCGCGGAGCCGCGCCGCGCGCCCTCGAAGCGCCCCGGACGCCCGCCGAGCAGTGGACCCAGGAGGCCCGCGGCCTGGTCGAGGAGCGCCGCCGCTCCACCGTCGAGCGCCGCCGCGGCCCGCAGGAGCTGCCCCGCCCCGCCGAGGAGCCCTTCCCGCGCCAGGGCGAGCCCGCCCGGGCCGGCGGCGCCCCGGTCCGCTTCGACGGCGAGCGGGTGCTGATCGTCGACGACGACATCCGCAACGTGTTCGCCCTCACCAGCGTGCTGGAGCAGTACGGCCTGACCGTGCTGTACGCCGAGAACGGCCGGGAGGGCATCGAGATGCTCGAACAGCACGAGGACGTCGCCCTGGTGCTGATGGACATCATGATGCCGGAGCTGGACGGCTACGCGACCACCGAGCAGATCCGGCGGATGCCCCGGTTCGCCGGCCTGCCGATCATCGCGCTGACCGCCAAGGCGATGAAGGGCGACCGGGAGAAGAGCCTGCAGGCCGGCGCCACCGACCACATCACCAAACCGGTCGAGACCGACCACCTGCTGGCGGTGATGCGCCAGCACCTGCCTGTCGGGTGACCGCCGCCCGCGGGGGCCGGTCCGGCTGGCCCCCGTGGGCGGGAACCCGGTAAGGTCACCGCTCGTTGCCAACAGTGACCGGACGGTGACGCCCGGCGCCGGGCCTGTGGCGGGCGAGGGGGTACGGCTAGCATGACCGGGGCAGTGAGGGGCGGCGCAGTGGCGCCCGCCCTCGGGAAACAACCGGCAGGAGGGCGGGTCCTGGTGCAGAAGGCGAAGATCCTCCTGGTCGACGACCGTCCGGAGAACCTGCTCGCCCTGGAGGCGATCCTCTCCGCGCTCGACCAGACCCTGGTGCGCGCCGCCTCCGGCGAGGAGGCGCTCAAGGCGCTGCTGACCGACGACTTCGCGGTCATCCTGCTGGACGTCCAGATGCCCGGCATGGACGGCTTCGAGACCGCCGCGCACATCAAGCGCCGGGAGCGGACCAGGGACATCCCGATCATCTTCCTGACCGCGATCAACCATGGGCCGCACCACACCTTCCGCGGCTACGCGGCCGGTGCGGTCGACTACATCTCCAAGCCCTTCGACCCGTGGGTGCTGCGCGCCAAGGTCTCGGTCTTCGTCGACCTCTACATGAAGAACACCCAGCTGAGGGAGCAGGCCGCGCTGCTGCGCCTGCAACTGGAGGCCGGCGGGGAGGAGCCGCAGCTCGGCGGAGCGCTGCTGGGCGAGCTCTCGGCCCGGCTGGCCGCCGTCGAGGAGCAGGCCGAGGCGCTCACCAAGCAGCTCGACGCCGGCGCCGACAGCGGGGCCGCCGCCACCGCCGCGCACCTGGAGCGCAAGCTCGCCGGTCTGCGGCGGGCGCTGGACGCGCTCCGTCCCGGCACCGACTGAACCCGGGCCGACCGCGGCCCGGACGGGGGAGGCTGACGGCCCGTCAGTCTCCCCCGTCCGGGTGGTTCCGTGGCCGCTGACGGCGTGTCGGCGACACAACCCGCCGAAGTGCGCCCGCACGCGTCCGCCGCCGGGGCGCGCCGGTAGGCTGCCCCCCATGGCCACACGATCGCCCGGAAGCGCCGCCGCACGCACCGCCAAGCCCGGGCCGGCCAAGAAGGCGCCGGCCCGGAAGGCCGCGCCCAAGTCCGCGGCCGCCAAGCCCGCCGCGAAGAAGGCCGCCCCGGCGAAGAAGGCGGCACCCCGGCGGAGCGCCCCCGCCGCCCCGCCCCCGCCGCCGCGCAAGCCGATACTCTTCCGCGCCGTGCGCGCCGTCTGGCTGGGCCTGGCGCACTCGGTGGGCGCCGGGTTCCGCGGCTTCGGCCACGGCGCCCGCAACCTGCACCCCGAGCACCGCAAGGACGGCGTCGCGCTGCTGCTGCTGGCGCTCGCCCTGGTCACCGCCGCCGGCACCTGGTTCGGCCCGCAGGGCTGGCTCGGCGAGGCCGCGACCAACGTGGTCTCCGGCCTGTTCGGCCGGCTCGACGTGCTGGTGCCGATCCTGCTCGGCGCCTCCGCGGTCCGGCTGATGCGCCACCCCGGGCCCCCCGAGGCCGACGGCCGGGTCGCCATCGGCCTGAGCACCCTACTGGTCGGCGTGCTCGGCCTGGTCCACATCGGCTGCGGCGCGCCCGCGATGGGCGCCGGGGCGTCGAAGATCCGGCAGGCCGGCGGCCTGCTCGGCTGGGCCGCGTCCACCCCGATGATGGCCGCCGCCGGGCCGCCGCTGGCCGTCCCGCTGCTGCTGCTGGTCGCCTTCTTCGGCCTGCTGGTGGTCACCGCCACGCCCGTCAACCGGATTCCGGAGCGGCTGCGGCTGCTCGGCGTCCGGCTCGGCGTGGTCGAGCCGCTGCCCGGCGAGGCGGAGGAGTACGACGGCGAGTCCGCCTCCGGCGAGCGCGCCTGGTCCACCGCCCCGCCCGAGGACGCCGACCCGGACGCGCTGCCGATCACCATCGAGGGCGACGAGCTGTCCGCCCGCCGCCGGCGCCGCCGCCGCAAGGACGAGACGCCCGAGGAGGCGGAGTCCGAGCCGCTCTCGCTGGAGAAGGACCCGTACCGGACCAGGGACATCGCCGCGGGCGTCGCCGCCGACCTCGACGGCGCCCTGCTGTACGGGGTGCCCGGTTCGCCCGCAGTGGCCAGCATGCTCGGCCAGGTCAAGGACAACACCGCCCCGCCCGAGGAGCCGTGGAGCCCCGAGGTCCCGGCCGCCCGCGCCGCCGAGGCCCCCGACGGCCACGGCGAGGCCCCGGCCCGGATGGAACAGCTCCAGCTCTCCGGCGACATCAGCTACGCGCTGCCGCCGCTCGACCTGCTGGAGCGCGGCGCCCCCGCCAAGGCCCGCTCCAAGCTCAACGACGACGTGGTGGCCCAGCTCACCGGCGTGTTCGGCGAGTTCAAGGTCGACGCCCGGGTCACCGGCTTCACCCGCGGCCCGACGGTCACCCGCTACGAGGTCGAGCTCGGCCCCGCCGTCAAGGTCGAGCGGATCACCGCGCTGGCGAAGAACATCGCCTACGCGGTCGCCACCCCCGACGTGCGGATCATCTCGCCGATCCCCGGCAAGTCCGCGGTCGGCGTGGAGATCCCCAACCTCGACCGGGAGATGGTCACCCTCGGCGACCTGCTGCGCTCGCGCAGCGCCGCCGAGGACAGCCACCCGATGGTGGTCGGCATGGGCAAGGACGTCGAGGGCCACACCGTGATGGCCAACCTGGCGAAGATGCCGCACGTGCTGGTGGCCGGCGCCACCGGCGCGGGCAAGTCCTCCTGCATCAACTGCCTGATCACCTCGGTGCTGGTGCGCGCCACCCCCGACGAGGTCCGGATGGTGCTGGTCGACCCCAAGCGGGTCGAGCTGACCGCCTACGAGGGCATCCCGCACCTGATCACGCCGATCATCACCAACCCGAAGAAGGCCGCCGAGGCCCTCCAGTGGGTGGTCCGCGAGATGGACATGCGCTACGACGACCTGGCGGCCTTCGGCTTCCGGCACGTCGACGACTTCAACGCCGCCGTCCGGGCCGGCACCGTGCAGCCGCCGCTGGGCAGCGAGCGCGAGCTGACGCCCTACCCGTACCTGCTGGTGATCGTCGACGAGCTGGCCGACCTGATGATGGTCGCCCCGCGCGACGTCGAGGACTCGGTGGTCCGGATCACCCAGCTCGCCCGGGCCGCCGGCATCCACCTGGTGCTGGCCACCCAGCGCCCCTCGGTGGACGTGGTCACCGGCCTGATCAAGGCCAACGTGCCGTCCCGGCTGGCCTTCGCCACCTCGGCGATGGCCGACTCCCGGGTCATCCTGGACCAGCCCGGCGCGGAGAAGCTGATCGGCAAGGGCGACGCCCTGTTCCTGCCGATGGGCGCCTCCAAGCCGGTCCGGATGCAGGGCGCCTTCGTCACCGAGGCGGAGATCGCCAAGATCGTCCAGCACTGCAAGGACCAGCTGACGGCCCGCTACCGGGACGACGTGGTGGTCGGCGGCGGCCCCAAGAAGGAGATCGACGAGGAGATCGGCGACGACCTCGACCTGCTGATCCAGGCCGCCGAACTGGTCGTCACCACCCAGTTCGGGTCGACCTCGATGCTCCAGCGCAAGCTCCGGGTCGGCTTCGCCAAGGCCGGCCGGCTGATGGACCTGATGGAGTCGCGCGGCATCGTCGGCCCCAGCGAGGGCTCCAAGGCCCGCGACGTGCTGGTCAAACCGGACGAACTGGACGGTGTGCTCCTCACCCTCCGAGGGTAGACGGGGGGCGGTCGGCCCGTTGGCCGAAAAACGATCTGACCACCCGTCAACTCCAGGCCCGGCGGGTGGCACGTTCGGGCCCCCTCCGGTTGAGAAACGTTCCGGCAGCACCCCTAGACTGGTGCTTCAGCAGGTGGCCTCCGCTCGAAAGGCGTGCCCAGTGACCATCGGCAAGTCCCCCCGCCGCTCCGCCCCCGACTCCGCCGCGCCCGGCTCCGCCACCCCGCAGAGCCCCGCGGAACCGAGCCGTGCCGTCGACGGGCCGAGCATCGGGCGGCTGCTCGCCAGGGCCCGCCTGGAAGCCGGCCTGACGGTCGACCAGGTCAGCACCCGCACCCGCATCCGGGTGCCGATCGTGCACGCCGTCGAGTGCGACGACTTCGAACGCTGCGGCGGCGCCTTCTACGCCCGCGGCCACCTGCGGCTGCTCGCCCGCGAGGTCGGCCTGGACGGCGAGGCGCTGGTCGCCCGCTACGACGCCGAGTACGGCGGTGCCGCGCCGCGCGCCAGCCAGCTGCTCGACGCCGGCCCGATCAAGGTCCGCGACCACCGCCGCCCGAACTGGACGACCGCGATGGTGCTGGCGATCACCGCCGTGGTCGCGCTGATCGGCTACAACCTGTTCGGCGCCTCCGCCCCGGCCGCCGACCGGCCCGGCGCGGCCAGCGCCCCGCTGCCCAGCGGCGCCTCCGCCCCGGTCACCGCCCCCGCCGCGCAGCCGCCGGCCCCCGAGGCCAGCCCCGCCGCGATCGCCGCCGCCCCCGCCGACAAGGTCACCGTCAAGCTGGTGGCCGGCCCGGACAAGAGCTGGGTCACCGCCAAGGACGGCGACGGCAAGTCGCTGTTCTCCAACAACCTCGAAGTCGGCCAGGACCAGACCTTCACCGACCCGAAGAAGATCACCCTGGTGATCGGCAACGCCGGCTCCGTCCACCTGTTCGTGAACGGCAAGGACCTCGGCCCGGCCGGCAAGGACGGCCAGGTCGTGCACCTCACGTACACCCCCGGCGACCCGCAGGCCGGCTGATCCGGCCCGCCGAACACCGGCACGCGCCCTCCGGGGGGAACTCCACCGGGGGGCGCGCGTTAATCTTGGCGTCATGCCTGAACCCCGCACTGTCGCCCTGGTCACGCTCGGATGCGCCCGCAACGAGGTCGACTCCGAGGAACTCGCCGGGCGACTGGAGGCCGACGGCTGGCGGCTGGTCGACGACGCCAGCGAGGCCGACGTCGCCGTCGTCAATACCTGCGGGTTCGTCGAGGCCGCCAAGAAGGACTCCGTCGACGCCCTGCTGGAGGCCAACGACCTCAAGGGCCACGGCCGCACCCAGGCCGTGGTCGCGGTCGGCTGCATGGCCGAGCGCTACGGCAAGGAGCTCGCCGACGCCCTGCCCGAGGCGGACGGCGTCCTCGGCTTCGACGACTACGCCGACATCTCCACCCGCCTGAACACCATCCTCTCCGGCGGCCACGTCGAGGCCCACACCCCGCGCGACCGCCGCAAGCTGCTGCCGCTCACCCCGGTCGAGCGGCAGGCCGCCGCCGCCGAGGTCGCCCTCCCCGGCCACGGCGCCCCCGAGGACCTGCCCGCGGGCCTCGCCCCCGCCTCCGGTCCGCGCACCCTGCGCAGGCGCCTCGACGACGCCCCCGTCGCCTCGATCAAGCTCGCCTCCGGCTGCGACCGCCGGTGTTCGTTCTGCGCCATCCCCGCCTTCCGCGGCTCCTTCATCTCCCGCCGCCCCTCCGACGTCCTGAACGAGGCGGTCTGGCTGGCCGGCCAGGGCGTGCGCGAGGTTGTCCTGGTCTCCGAGAACAACACCTCCTACGGCAAGGACCTCGGCGACATCCGCCTGCTGGAGACCCTGCTCACCGAGATCGCCGCCGTCGACGGCATCGAGCGGGTCCGGGTCAGCTACCTGCAGCCCGCCGAGATGCGCCCCGGCCTGATCGACGTGATGACCGGGACCGACCGGGTCGTGCCCTACTTCGACCTGTCCTTCCAGCACTCCGCGCCCGCCGTGCTGCGCCGGATGCGCCGCTTCGGCTCCACCGAGCAGTTCCTCGGCCTGCTGGAGTCGATCCGGGCCAAGGCCCCCGAGGCCGGCGCCCGGTCCAACTTCATCGTCGGCTTCCCCGGCGAGACCGAGCAGGACTACGCCGAGCTGGAACGGTTCGTCACGCACGCCGGCCTGGACGCCATCGGCGTGTTCGGCTACTCCGACGAGGACGGCACCGAGGCGGCCGGCTACGACGGCAAGCTCGACCAGGACGTCGTCAACGACCGGGTCGCCCGGCTCTCCAAGCTCGCCGAGGAGCTCACCGCGCAGCGCGCCGAGCAGCGGATCGGCAGCGAGGTCACCGTGCTGGTCGAATCGGTCGAGGACGGCGTGGTGGAGGGCCGGGCCGCCCACCAGGCGCCCGAGACCGACGGCCTGACCACCCTGCTCGGCGTCGAGGACGCGGTGGTCGGCCGGTTCTACCGCGCCACCGTGGTCGGCACCGAGGGCGTCGACCTGGTGGCCGAGGCCGTCCCGGTCGCGGAGCAGCCCGGAGCCGACGTATGACCAAGGGGCCGGGAGCCCCGGCCGCGACCCGGCCGACCCCGGCCGCCGTGCCGCCGCCCGGCCTGTGGAACATCGCCAACGTGCTGACCATGTTCCGGCTGCTGCTGGTGCCGGTGTTCGCCGCGCTGCTGTTCGCCGACGGCGGCCACGACCCGAAGTGGCGGGCCTTCGCCTGGGCGGCCTTCGCCGTGGCGATGATCACCGACGTCTTCGACGGCGCGCTGGCCCGCAGCATGGGCCTGATCACCGACTTCGGCCGGATCGCCGACCCGATCGCCGACAAGGCGATCATGGGCACCGGCCTGATCGGCCTGTCGGTCCTCGGCGACCTGCCCTGGTGGGTCACCGCGGTGATCCTGGCCCGCGAGCTCGGCATCACCCTGCTGCGGTTCTGGGTGATCCGCTACGCCGTCATCCCGGCCAGCCGGGGCGGCAAGATCAAGACGCTCACCCAGGGCATCGCGGTCGGCATGTACGTCCTGGTGCTCACCGGGCCGCTGGCCACCGGCCGGGCCGTGATGATGGCGGTCGCCGTCGTCCTGACCGTCGGCACCGGCCTGGACTACCTGGTGCAGGCGCTGCGGCTGCGCCGGGAGGGCATCGCCCGGGAGCGCCGCGGTGACTGAGACCGACGGGGCCGACGGGACCGGCGGGACCGGCAGGGTCGCGGCGGGCCCGGCCGCCCGGGCGCTGGCCGCGCTGCGGGCCGAGGGCGCCACGCTGGCCGTCGCCGAGTCGCTGACCGGCGGCCTGCTGGCCGCCGCGCTGGTCGCCGTCCCCGGCGCCTCCGCGGTGTTCCGCGGCTCGGTCACCGCGTACGCCACCGAGCTGAAGGCCACCGTGCTGGGCGTCGACCCGGCGCTGCTGGCCGAGCACGGCGCCGTCCACCCCGAGGTGGCCCGGCAGATGGCCGAGGGCGTGCGCCGGCTGCTCGGCGCGGACTGGGCGCTCGCCACCACCGGCGTGGCCGGCCCCGACCCGCAGGACGGGCAGCCCGTCGGCACCGTGCACCTCGCCGTCGCCGGGCCCGCGGGAACACAGACGCTCCCGCTCCGGTTGTCGGGTGGGCGTGACACGATCCGGCAGGGGTCGGTGGACGCCGCGCTGGAGCTGCTGCTCCGGCGGCTGGCGGACGGCGGCTGAGCCCCGTCCCGCGCGGCGGGAGTGGCGGGGGAAAACCCGGGAACCCGCCGCACCGGGCCGGAGATCGTGTTACACCGGATGCTCCGACCGAACCGGTCGGACGGCAGATCCGTCGGTCGCGCGTCGACCGTGCGTCCGGAGCCGGACATCTGCCCGTCACGGGTGGTTCGACGGCCCCGACGGGGAAGAACAGGGGAGGGGACGCCTTGCAGCCCAGAGTGAACACGACCCCGGTCCCCGCACGGGATGCTGGCAAGGCGGTACGGTGGGGTCGTGACATCTCGATCCGCAGTCCGAGGAGGGAGGCACCGATGATTCTGCTCCGTCGCCTGCTTGGCGATGTGCTGCGTCGGCAGCGCCAGCGCCAGGGCCGCACACTCCGCGAGGTGTCGGCAGCTGCCAGGGTTTCGCTCGGGTACCTCTCCGAGGTCGAGCGGGGTCAGAAGGAGGCGTCCTCCGAGCTGCTCTCCGCCATCTGCGACGCACTGGACGTCCGGATGTCGGAGGTCATGCGGGAGGTCAGCGACGAACTGTCGCTCGCCGAACTTGCGGCGATGGCCACCCTCTCGGAGGGTGATCTGCTGAGGCCGGTGCTCGAACCGGTTCCGCTGCCGGCCCCCGGCGTCGACCGGTCCGGTTCCATGTCGTCCAAGACGGCGGCGATGGACGTGGTGGCGGCCTGACCGGACCTCGAACGCCCCGCCACCGCGGGGCGCCGGGCGAAGGAGGGCCACGATGCGGAGTACGCGGCGTACCGTGCTGCTTGCTGCGACGGCACTGGTCGGTCTGGGCTTGATACTGCTGCTGACGGGCGGCACCGCGATCCACGGCGGTGCCGCCCTCGGCATGCTCGCGGCCGGCTGGTGGGGCATCGGGCTGATCCCGGTGCACGCCACGGCCCGCCGGCGCCGCCGCCGCGCCGCTGCCGACGACGGGCTCCGGCCGCCGGATGCGCCCGTGCTGGAGCACGCTCCCACGGACGGGTGACGGCCCCGGGGTCAGCGCAGCCGGTAGCCCTTCGGGGTGGGGTGGAATCCGGCCGATTCCAGCGCGGGGCCGAGGGGGCTGGTGAGGGCGGCGTGGCCGTTGACGCGTTCGACGGTGAGCGGCCCGGCCAGCGCGGCGAGGGCGGCCGCCAGCCGGCCCTCGGCGGTCGGCCAGGTCAGCAGCGAGCGGCCGCCGCGCTCCAGGTACAGCACCAGCTCGCCGTCGACCAGGGCGACCAGGGCGCCCGCCTTCCGGGCCGGCCGGTGGGCGGCCGCGGTGCCCTCGGGCGGCTCCGGCCAGCCCAGGGCCGCGCCGTACGCGTTGGCGGGGTCGGCGGCGGCCAGCACCAGCGCCCGCGGGGCGTCCGCGGGGGCCGCGGACCAGTCGCCGTCGCCCCGCTCCAGCCGGGAGCCGACCGAGCGCAGCCGGTCCGCGGCGCCGTCCATGGCGAACTGGGCGCCGCCCAGGCCCTCGACGAAGTAGCCGCGGCGGGCCTTCCCGCGCTCCTCGAACGCGGACAGCACCCGGTAGACGCCCGCGAAGCCGCCGGGGACCCGCTCGGCGGCCACCGCGCCGCGGGTCAGCAGACCGTGCCGGTCCAGCAGCGCCTGCGCCCGGGCGGCGGCCAGGACGGTCGGGTCGCCGCCGAAGGAGGGCAGCAGCGACCAGCGGCCGGCCGCGGTCGGCGGGCCGCTCCGGGCGGCGGGGCGGGACAGGCCGCGGCCCGCGCCCCCGTAGCGGCCGCGCGGGGTGGCGCGCGGCGCCCGGTGCGCGGTGGCGCCCGCGGTGCGGCCGGAGCCGAGCAGGTTGCGCAGCGGGGCCAGGGTGTCGTTGGTGACGTACCCGGCCCAGACCAGGTCCCAGAGCGCGTCGGCGATCTCGGCGTCCGGGGTGTCGGGGACGCGCTCGGCGAGCTGGCGGAAGAACGCGCCGTAGCCGCCGGTGAGCGCCTCCAGCAGGGCGGTGTGCACCGGGCCCGGGGTGAGCGGCAGCGGTTCGGGCCGCAGCAGGTGGGCGTTCTCCGGCAGGTGCAGGCCGATCCAGCCGTCCTTGCCGGGCAGCGCGCCCGCCCCGGACCAGCCGATCTCGCCGGCCGCCATCAGCTCGTCCAGCAGGCCGGGGGAGTAGTCGGCGAGCCGGGCCGGCAGGACGAGCTTCTCCAGGGCGGAGGCGGGCAGCGCGGTGCCCTGGAGCTGTTCGACGACCCGGTACAGGCCGTCGGCGCCGCGCAGCCGGTGCCCGGCCAGGTGCTGCCACTGCGGGAGGAAGGCGGCCAGCGCCTTCGGCGGGACGGCCTCCACCTCGTGCCGGAGCGCGGCCAGCGAGCGGCGGCGCAGGCGGCGCAGCACCTCGGCGTCGCACCACTCGGGGGCGGTCGCGGTCGTGTCGGGCCGGAACTCGCCGCGGACCAGGCGGCCGGCGGCGGTGAGGCGGTCCAGGGTGCCGGTGACGACGGCGGTGCCGAGGCCGAAGCGGTCGGCGGCGTCCTGGGCGGTGAACGGGCCGTGGGTGCGGGCGTACCGGGCCAGCAGGTCGCCCAGCGGGTCCTTGACCGGCTCGGTGAACGCCTCGGGGACGCCGACCGGCAGCGGGGTGCCGAGGGCGTCGCGCAGGCGCCCGGCGTCCTCGATCGCGGACCGGCGCAGCTCGCCGCCGATCCGGACCTGGATGACGCGGCGGGCGGCCTCCAGCTCCGGGGCCCAGGACGGGTGCGCGCCGCGGGCGGCGAGTTCGGCATCGGACAGCGGGCCGAGCAGGCGCAGCGCGTCGGCGACGCCCTCGGCGTCCTTGATCCGGCGCTCGGGGGTGAGCCGCTGGAGCTCGGCCTCCAGGTCGGCGAGGACCTGCGGGTCGAGGAGTTCGCGCAGCTCGGCCTGGCCGAGCAGTTCGGACAGCAGCCGGGAGTCCAGGGACAGGGCGGCGGCCCGCCGCTCGGCGATCGGGGAGTCGCCCTCGTACAGGAACTGGGCGACGTAGCCGAACAGCAGCGAGCGGGCGAACGGGGACGGCTCCGGGGTGGTGACCTCGACCAGGCGGACGGCGCGGGACTCCAGGTCGCCCATCAGCTCGACCAGGCCGGGCACGTCGAAGACGTCCTGCAGGCACTCGCGGACGGCCTCCAGCACGATCGGGAAGGAGCCGTACTCGGCCGCCACCTCCAGGAGTTGGGAGGCGCGCTGGCGCTGCTGCCAGAGCGGGGTGCGCCTGCCGGGGCTGCGGCGGGGCAGCAGCAGGGCGCGGCCGGCGCACTCGCGGAACCGGGCCGCGAACAGGGCGGAGCCGCCGACCTGGTCGGTGACCAGCTGCTCGATCTCGGCGGCGTCGAAGAGCGCGGCGTCCGCGCCGACCGGGGCCTCGTCGGCGGGCGGGGCGGCGGGGCCGGACGGGAAGTCGGCCAGCAGGTCGGCGTCCGGCAGGCGCAGCACGATGCCGTCGTCGGCGTGCATCACCTGCGGGTCCAGGCCGTGCTTCTCGCGCAGCCGGGCGCCGATCGCCAGCGCCCACGGGGCGTGCACCTGGGCGCCGAAGGGGGAGTGCACGACGATCCGCCAGTCGCCCAGCTCGTCGCGGAAGCGCTCGACCACGATGGTGCGGTCGTCGGGCAGGTGGCCGCAGGCCGTGCGCTGCTCGGCCAGGTAGGAGAGCAGGTTGCCGGCCGCCCAGTCGTCCAGGCCCGCCGCGCGCAGCCGCTCGGTGGCCGGTCCGGGCTCCAGGGCGCCCAGCTCGCGGACGAACGCGCCCACCGCGCGGCCGAGTTCGAGCGGGCGGCCGAGGGTGTCGCCCTTCCAGAACGGCAGCCGGCCCGGGACGCCCGGGGCGGGGGTGACCAGCACCTTGTCGTGGGTGATGTCCTCGATCCGCCAGGAGGTGGTGCCCAGGGTGAACACGTCGCCGACCCGGGACTCGTAGACCATCTCCTCGTCGAGCTCCCCGACCCGGCCGCCGCCCTTCTTCGGGTCGGCCCCGGCGATGAAGACGCCGAACAGGCCGCGGTCGGGGATGGTGCCGCCGGAGGTGACGGCGAGGCGCTGGGCGCCGGGGCGGCCGGTGACGGTGCCCGCGACCCGGTCCCAGACCAGGCGGGGGCGCAGCTCGGCGAAGGCGTCGGACGGGTAGCGGCCGGCCAGCATGTCGAGGACGCCGTCGAAGGCGGACCGCGGCAGGGTGGCGAACGGGGCGGCCCGGCGGCACAGCGCGAGCAGCTCGTCCACGTCCCAGGTGTCCAGGGCGGTGATCGCGACCAGCTGCTGGGCCAGCACGTCCAGCGGGTTGCGGGGGATCCGCAGCGCCTCGATCCGGCCGTCGCGCATCCGCTCGGTGACCACGGCGGACTGCACCAGGTCGCCCCGGTACTTGGGGAAGAACACGCCGCGGGAGACCGCGCCGACCTGGTGCCCGGCCCGGCCGACCCGTTGCAGGCCGGAGGCGACCGAGGGCGGCGACTCGACCTGCACCACCAGGTCGACGGCGCCCATGTCGATGCCCAGCTCCAGGCTGGAGGTGGCCACCACGGCGGGCAGCCGGCCGGCCTTCAACTCCTCCTCCACCAGCGCCCGTTGCTCCTTGGAGACCGAGCCGTGGTGGGCCCGGGCCAGCACCGGCGGCGCGCCCGCGGCCGCGCCGGAACCGCCCATCAGCTCGGCGGGGGCGTGCGCCCCGGGCGGCGGGGCGCCGGTGGCCCGCTCGTGGGCGATCTCGTTCAGCCGGTTGCACAGCCGCTCGGCCAGCCGGCGGGAGTTGGCGAACACGATGGTCGAGCGGTGCGCCTGCACCAGGTCGACGATCCGCTCCTCCACGTGCGGCCAGATCGAGCTCTGCCGCCGCGGGTCGTCCTCCTCGGCCGGGGCGGCGGGCAGGTCGGCGAGGTCCGGCACGGGGACCACCACGGACAGGTCGAAGCGCTTGTCGCCGCCGGGCCGGACGATCGCCGCGCCGCGCTGCGGGCTCAGGTAGCGGGCCACCTCCTCGACCGGGCGGACGGTCGCGGACAGGCCGATCCGGCGGGCCGGGCGGTCCAGCAGCCCGTCCAGCCGCTCCAGGCTGAGCGCCAGGTGCGCGCCGCGCTTGGTCCCGGCCACCGCGTGCACCTCGTCCAGGATCACCGTGTCGACGCCGCGCAGCGCCTCCCGGGCGGCCGAGGTGAGCAGCAGGAACAGCGACTCCGGCGTGGTGATCAGGATGTCCGGCGGGTGGGTGGCGAACTTCCGGCGGTCCGCGGCCGGGGTGTCGCCGGAGCGGATGCCGACCCGGACGTCCGGCTCCGGCAGGCCGAGCCGGACGCTCGCCTGCCGCAGGCCGGCCAGCGGGGCGCGCAGGTTGCGCTCGACGTCCACCGCCAGGGCCTTCAGCGGGGAGACGTAGAGGACCCGGCAGCGCCGCTTCGGCTCGGCCGGCGGCGGCTCGGCGGCGAGCCGGTCCAGCGCGGACAGGAAGGCGGCCAGCGTCTTGCCGGAGCCGGTCGGGGCGACCACCAGCACGTCCGTCCCCAGGCCGATCGCCGACCAGGCCCCGGCCTGCGCCGCGGTGGGGGCGGCGAACGCCCCGGTGAACCAGGCCCGGGTGGCCGGCGCGAAGCCGTCCAGCGGGTTCGGGGCACCGGGCGCTTCGGAGGCGTCGGGCACGTCGTCGGGTGCGTCGGGGACAGAGGTGGCCATGAGCCCATGGTGCCCCGACACCCTGACAGCCCACGGGCGGTCGGCGGCGGTCACCCGCCGCCACCGTCTGCCGCAGTCCCGGGCAGCAGATCGGACAAGCCGCTCATATGGTGAGGAATCGGACTCGGACCTCCCGGAGTCCCGCCCTGCCTGACGAGCGGAGACCGTGCGATGGAGCAGGTGAGCCAGGCCCCCGGCAGCACCCCCGGAGCCCGCCGGCGCCGCAGCGTCCGGGCCCTCGGCGCGATGCTGCTCACCGGCCTGCTGATCGGCGGCGCCGTCCCCTACGTCACCGGCACGGGTGACACCTACCTCAGCTACCTGGTGCTCGACGAGCGCGCCGACGCCCGGGGCGCCGAGCACGCCGCCGACCAGGCCCGGGCGCACGGCGGCCGGGTCGTCCAGGAGTACCCGCAGATCGGCGCGGTGCTCGCCTACGCCGGGCCCGGGTTCGGCGCCGCCCTGCGCGGACGGGCCGGGATAGCCGCCGTCGGCGCCACCCGCACCGTCCCCGTGCCCTCCCCGCCCCGGCCGCTGGCCGGCGCCGCGTTCACCGGCACCGGCCCCGGGCGCCCCGCGGCCACGCCCGCGCTCGACGCCGCGCCCGGGCAGACCGCCTCGCCCGGGCAGGACGTCCGGGAGGGCGGCGACGACGCCACCGCCACCGTGCCCGACCCCGGCGAGCACGCCGACTGGAACCTCGCCATGATCGGCGCCGTCGAGCGCCCCGCCGGGCGGAACGCGCTGCTGCGCCCCGCCGTCGCCACCGGCCGGCAGGGCGACCCCGCCGACGACCTGCCCACCCCCCAGCAACTGTCCGGGATCACCGTCGCGGTGCTGGACTCCGGCGTCGACGACACCCACCCCGACCTGCGGGCCGCCGTCGACCCCGCGGCCTCCGCGTCCTGCGCCGACGGCCGCCCCGACGCCCGCAGCGGCGCCTGGCGGCCCGACGACTCGGTCGGCGAGAGCGGCCACGGCACCCACGTCGCCGGGATCGTCGGCGCCGCCCGGGACGGCCACGGCGTCACCGGCGTCGCCCCCGGCGTCCGGATCGCCGCCGTCCGGCTGCTCGGCCCGCTCGGGCAGTACTACGCCGAGAACATCGTCTGCGGCATGCTCTGGGCCGCCGACCACGGGGCCCGGGCCATCAACGACAGCTACTTCGCCGACCCGTGGAAGTACAACTGCCCCGAGGACGCCGACCAGGCCGCGCTGATCGCCGCCGTCGGCCGGGCCGTCGCCTACGCCCGGCGCAAGGGCGCCGTGGTGGTCGCCTCGGCCGGGAACGACGGGCAGGACCTCACCGCCGGGCGCACCGACCGGCGCAGCCCCAACGACCGGGTCTCCGGCCCGCCGCAGGACCGGCAGCTCGGCACCGAGTGCGTCCGGCTGCCCGGCGAACTGCCCGGCGTGGTCACCGTCAGCGCCGTCGACCGGTCCGGACTGCCCGCCGTGTACAGCAACTACGGGCGCGGCAAGGTCTCCGTCGCGGCCCCCGGCGGCGACCCCGACGCCGGGCCCGACGGGGCGGTCGTCTCCGACTGGCCCGGCGGCCGGTACGCCGCGCTGGCCGGCACCTCGATGTCCGCCGCGCACGTCACCGGCGCCGTCGCGGTGGTCGCCGCCCGGCACCCCGACTGGGGCCCCGAGCGGATCACCGCCGCGCTCTCCGCCGCCGCCGACGCCGGCTGCGGCCTGAGCGCCCCGTCCGGCTGCCGGGCCCGCTCCTACTACGGCGCCGGGGTGCTCGCCCTGCCGCGCTGAACGGCCCGCGCCGGACCGTCCGCGCGGTGCCCGATACTGGGGCGCATGAGGCTGACCGAGTTCTGGCGACGGATGCACGAGCACTTCGGCGAGGCGTACGCGGAGTCCTTCGCGCAGGACCACCTGATGGCCGAACTCGGCGGGCGCACCGTGCGCGGGGCGCTGGACGCCGGGTGGGAGGCCAAGGACGTCTGGCGAGTGGTGTGCGCCACGCAGGGAGTGTCGCCGCTGCTGAGGTGAGAGTGATCACCGCCCGCCGGGTGAGACTGTCCCGGTGGCCAGCAGCGAACCGAACCCCGACCGGACCCCCGACGACCGCACCCCCGAGGACCCGCCGCCCGGGGAGGGGGCCGACCGCACGGCGGCCGCCGCCGCCCGGATGCTCCGCCGGACCGGGGGCGGTGGCGGGGCGATGCCCCGCTGGCTGCCCCGGGCGATCCTGCTCGCGCTGCTCGGCGTCGGCCTGTTCCAGCTCGCCGACTGGGCGTTCCACCAGCTGATCGACCTGTTCGTGATGCTGCTGGTGGCGTTCTTCCTGTCGCTGGCGATGGAGCCCGCGGTCGACCGGATGGCCGCCCGCGGGGTCCGCCGCGGCCTCGGCACCTTCCTGGTCTTCATCGGCCTCGGCCTGGCCGTGGCGGGCTTCCTCGCCGCGCTCGGCACCCTGCTGGTCGACCAGATCACCCAGATCGCCGGGAAGCTGCCGCAACTGCTCCAGGACCTGATCACCTGGATCAACGGCACCTTCCACACCGACCTGTCGCTCGACCAGCTCCAGCACCAGGTGCTCAAGGACTCCGGCACCATCGAGAAGTACGCCCAGCAGGCCGCCGACAACGTCTGGGGCGTCACCGGCACCGTCGTCGGCGGCCTGTTCCAGGCGTTCACCGTCGGCCTGTTCACCTTCTACTTCACCGCCGAGGGACCCAGGGTCCGGCGCACCGTCTGCTCGCTGCTGCCGCCCGCCAAGCAGGGCGAGGTGCTGCGGGCCTGGGAGATCGCGCTCGCCAAGACCGGCGGCTACCTGTACTCCCGGGCGCTGCTCGCCCTGGTCTCCACCCTCGGGCACTGGGCGTTCTTCGCCGCCATCGGCCTGCCGTACGCGGCGGCGCTGGCCGTCTGGGTCGGCGTCATGTCGCAGTTCGTGCCCACCATCGGCACCTACCTGGCCGGGGCGCTGCCGGTGCTGGTCGGGCTGACCGACCGTCCGGTGGAGGCGGTGTGGGTGCTGGTCTTCGTGATCGTCTACCAGCAGATCGAGAACTACCTGCTGCACCCCCGGATCACCGCGCGGACCGTCGACGTGCACCCCGCCGTCGCGTTCGGCTCGGTGATCGCCGGGGCCGCCCTGCTCGGCGCCGTCGGCGCGCTGATCGCCATCCCGGTCGCCGCGACCCTGCAGGGCTTCGTCGGCACCTACGTCCGCCGCTACGAGGTCGAGGACGACCCCCGGATCGACCGGGGCGAGCAGCAGCGGGAGCGCCGGGAGCGCCGGCGGCGGGCCGTCCGGCGGCTGCGCCGGATGGTCTCGGGCGGGAACGGTCCGGACGACGGGGGCACGACGGGGAGCGGCGGGAGCGGCGGGAACGGCGGGAACGGGACGGGTCAGGGGCCGGACGGCGGGGAGCGGCCGGAAATCCGTCGGGGGGACGAGTAAGCGGTTCACCCCCTCGGTGGGCTCTGGAGGGGTGAGGAGGTGTTCATGAGTGACATGAGGGGCGGTCCGGACGACGAGTTCCGGACGTTCATCGTCGGGGCCTGGCCCTGGATGCTGCGGACGGCGTACCTGCTGACCGGCGACCAGCACGCCGCGGAGGACCTCGCCCAGTCCGCCGCCGAGCGGACCTGCGCGGCCTGGTCGAAGGTCCGCCGGGCCGACGACCCGCACAGCTACGTGCGGCGGATCATGGTCAACCAGCAGGCCCGCCGCTGGCGCCGTCGGCCGCCGGAGGTGCTGGTGGAGGCGGTGCCCGACGCGGCCGGGGCCGAGGACGGGTACGCCCGCTCGGACCAGCGCCGGGTGCTGATGGCGGCGCTCGCCGCGCTGCCCGCCCGGCAGCGCCAGGCCGTGGTGCTCAGGCACTGGGAGGACCTGAGCGACAGTCAGGCGGCGGCGGCCATGGGGTGCTCCACCGGTGCGGTGCGCAGTCACGCGGCCAAGGGCATAGCCAAGCTCCGGGAGACCCCGGGGTTGAGGGAATCGAAGGACATGATCCGTATCGGAGGTGCGGTGTGACCGAGGGGGAGAACACGATGGCGGACAACGGCGGGCAGTGGATCGGGCAGGAGCTGGCCGGGGCGGCGTCCGAGGTGCGGATCGGGTCGGTGCCGATGGAGTCCATCATGGCCGGCGGCCGGCGGATGCGGCAGCGGCGCCGGAGCGCGATCGGCGCGGTGGCGCTGGCCTCCGCGGTGGTCCTGGGCGGCGGCGTCGCCGCCGGGCTCGACGGCCGGCCGGCGGCGCACCCGGTGCAGGCGAGCGCGCCGCTCTCGCTGGTCGACGCGGGCGCCGGCAGCGTCGCGCCGGTCGCCAAGGACCCCCTCCAGCCGGTCCGGGTGGTGATCGGCCAGGGCACCGTCGACGGCAAGGAGTGGAAGCTCTGGGAAGCCCTGTGGCCGCTGGCCCCGCAGGACCGGGCCTACGACCAGGCGGTCGCGCTCTGGCAGGAGCGCAGCGCCGTCGATCCGTCGCTGCCGAAGCCGACCCCGGCCTACGTCCAGCAGTACTGGCAGCCCAAGGACGACGTGGTCAACGTCTACGCCACCCTGGACGGGGTCCGGCAGAAGTACGACACCGAGGGCAGCACCCCGGCCCGCGCCGGCTTCGACCCGCGGATGGCGAAGGTCTTCGGCGGCGGCGTCATGGGCCCCAGCAACAAGAGCGGGACGCCCGGGCCGCTGCCGCTGCGCCTCGCCGTGCTGTCCCTCGGGCCTGACGTCGCCAAGACGGTGGTGACCTGGGCCGACGGCACCGTGACCGAGCCGCAGGCGGTGACGGTCGGCGACTCGCCGACCCGCCGCGTGGTGGTGGCGGAGCGCCCCGGGGTGAAGGCGCTGTCCTGGAAGTTCTTCGACAACGACGGCAAGGAACTGCCCGAGAACACCCAGACGATGTTCACCGAGTAGCCCCCGTGCCCGACGGCCCCGCCTCCCACCGGGCGGCGGGGCCGTCCCCTTTGCTCCGGGCGGGCCCGGCGGGTGTCAGGAGGCGTCGGTGGTGGCCGGTCGCGCCGTCAGGCCCGCGCGGGCCAGCGCCCGGAGCACGGCGGGCAGGTCCAGGGGCTCGTCGTCGAGGTCGGTCGGGGCCAGCAGGCCCGGCAGGCGGCCCGGGTCCAGCCGGTGCGCCTCCGCGTCGGCCAGCAGCAGGTCCGCGTCGGCCGCGTCGGCGGTGTCGACCAGGCGGTCGGCCAACTCGCCCAGCACCTCGGCGCGTTCGGTGAAGCAGCTCACGCCGCAGTCCAGGCCGTCGTCGGCGAGGCCGTCCGGGTACGGGGCCCGGGCCCAGGCGCCGTTCTCGTACCAGTAGACGCAGCCGACCTCCAGGCCTTCGAGCCGGTGCTCGATCTCCGGGTACGGCAGCCAGGCGGGGGCGCCCGCCAGCATGTCGATCTTCGGCTCGTGCCACTTGACCTCGCTCGCCTCGTCCTCGCCGTAGAGCACGAAGCGGCCCGGGCCGCACCGGGACAGCACCCACCAGGTGCAGCCGCAGTCGTCCCAGTGCAGGCCCGCGTCGTCGAGCCACCGGCCGGTCCGGTGGCGCGGCGGGTCCTGCTCCGCCTCGGTGGTCGCCTCCAGCGCGGCCAGCAGGGCCCAGCGGCCCCACAGCACCTCGGCCGGCGGCAGGTCCTCCGGCAGTCCGGGACGGTGAATGGTCATGGGGCCCCCGTGCGTGCGTTCCGATGGTGGTCGCCGCCACCCTACGGCCCGGGACCGACCCGTCCGGTGCGACGCCGTTGAAGTGCGACACTGGAATCGAACGTGTGTTCTTTGTACTCTTCGGCGCGGACTTTTCCACAGGCCGACCCCGTCCGGGGCCGATTGTCGGTGGGACGCGCTAGCGTCGATGACGATGAAGCGCAACGGACAGAACCCGAGGGTGGAAGCCATGGCAGGTACGGATCGCGAGAAGGCCCTGGAGGCCGCACTCGCCCAGATCGAGCGGCAGTTCGGCAAGGGCTCGGTGATGCGGCTGGGCGAGAAGGCGAACGAGCCGGTCGAGGTGATCTCCACCGGGTCCACCGCGCTGGACGTGGCGCTGGGCGTGGGCGGCATCCCGCGCGGCCGGGTGGTCGAGATCTACGGCCCGGAGTCCTCCGGCAAGACCACGCTGACCCTGCACCTGGCGGCCAACGCCCAGCGGGCCGGCGGCACGGTCGCGTTCGTGGACGCCGAGCACGCGCTCGACCCCGAGTACGCCAAGAAGCTCGGCGTGGACACCGACGCCCTGCTGGTCAGCCAGCCGGACACCGGTGAGCAGGCGCTGGAGATCACCGACATGCTGATCCGCTCCGGCGCGATCGACCTGGTGATCATCGACTCGGTGGCCGCGCTGGTGCCGCGCGCCGAGATCGAGGGCGAGATGGGCGACTCGCACGTCGGTCTGCAGGCCCGCCTGATGAGCCAGGCGCTGCGCAAGATCGCCGGTGCGCTGAACCAGTCGAACACCACCGCCATCTTCATCAACCAGCTGCGCGAGAAGATCGGCGTGATGTTCGGCTCGCCCGAGACCACTACCGGTGGTCGCGCGCTGAAGTTCTACGCCTCGGTCCGCCTCGACATCCGGCGCATCGAGACCCTGAAGGACGGCACCGAGGCGGTCGGCAACCGCACCCGCGTCAAGGTGGTCAAGAACAAGGTCGCCGCGCCGTTCAAGCAGGCCGAGTTCGACATCCTCTACGGCGTGGGCATCAGCCGCGAGGGCGGCCTGATCGACATGGGCGTCGAGCACGGCTTCATCCGGAAGTCCGGCGCCTGGTACACCTACGAGGGCGACCAGCTCGGCCAGGGCAAGGAGAACGCCCGCAACTTCCTGAAGGACAACCCGCAGCTGGCCGACGAGATCGAGGCCAAGATCAAGGGCAAGCTGGGCATCGGCCCGAAGCCGCCCGAGGCCGAGGGCGACGCCGCCCCCGCCGTGGAGATCCCGGCCGCGGCCGCCCCGGCGAAGGCCACCGCCAAGAAGACGGCCGCCGCAGCGGCCAAGGAGACGGCCGCCGCCAAGGGTTGATCCGTTGACGCACCGTCGCACCAGCGAAGACCCGGCACCGGGCCCGTCCGAGGACGGGCCCGGTGCGGGCGTATGGGCCGACGGCGACGAGGACGGGCGGCACGGCGAGACCGGCCCGCCCGACTGGTTCGCCGCCGTCGCGCACCGGCCCCCGCGGGCGTCCGGCACCGGGTCGGGGGAGCGGACGCCGCGCCGTCGGCGGCGGACGGACGACCTGCCGGGGGAGGAACAGCCGCTCGGGGACGGGGAGTTCCCCGGGCTGGTGCGTGCCTCGGCCCGGCCGGCGGGGGAAGAGCCGTCCGGCGCGGGGGAGCCGCCCGCCGGGCGGGACGATGTCCGGGCGCAGGAGCCGGTGGGCATCGGGGAGGTGCCCGGGCTGGTGCGGGCCTCCGCGTTGGCGGGCGGGCACCGGCGGCGGCGCAGCGCGCTGGGGGAGTTGCCCGTCGCGGTGCCCGAGGCCGAGCCGCGGGCGCGGGTCCGGCGGGACGCCGAGGGGGAGCGGCCCGCGCGGCGGCGCCGGGGGGCGGCGGAGTCGGACGGGGCGGACGCGCCGCGGCGGCGCGGGGCCCGGAAGGCCGAGCCGGAGGGCGACCCGGCGGACCGGGCCCGGGACATCTGCCTGCGGTTGCTGACGGGGGCCGCCAAGTCCCGCAAGCAGTTGGCCGACGCGCTGCGCCGCAAGGAGATCCCGGAGGAGGTCGCCGGGCAGGTGCTGGACCGGCTGGAGGAGGTCGGGCTGATCGACGACGCGGCCTTCGCCGAGGCGTGGGTGGAGTCCCGGCACGCGGTGCGCGGGCTGTCCCGGCGGGCGCTGGCGCAGGAGTTGCGGACCAAGGGCATCGGCGGGGAGACCGCCGAGCGGGCGCTGCTGCAGGTGGACGCGGACGACGAGTCGGAGGCGGCCCGAGCGCTGGTGGCGCGGAAGCTGCGGTCCACCGCGGGCCTGGAACGGGACGTCCGGACCCGTCGGCTGGTCGGGGTGCTGGCCCGGCGCGGCTACCCGGAGGGGTTGGCGTTCCGGGTGGTCCGGGAGGCTTTGGACGCGGAGGAAGCGGGGGAGGAGTGCGAGGACTGAACCGGTTCGGATGCTATGTGATGACTGATGATCAGATCGCCGGGGCCAATTCTCGATCGCATCTTGACCGTTTCGTAACCTCCACCTAGCCTCACTGTCAGTGGCAGAACGATCGCGGAGGTCACCTCAGCGGCAGCGTGCGCAGTGACGAGGAGTGGCCACATGGGGATCGCTCAGGGCACCGGAACGGGTTCCTCCCTGCTGCTGGCGGCCGGGGTGCTGATCGGCGCCCTCGTCCTGGTGCTGGCCGCCGGTTTCATGATGCTTCGTCAGCGCCGGGCCGAGCTCGACCGCCGCGAGGAGCGGCTCACCGCCGAGCTGCACCGCCTCCACCTGCACGAGGACGAACTCGCCGTCCGGGCCGTCGAGGCCGAGCGGGTCCGCGGCGAACTCGCCGAACGGACGGCGGAGAGCCTGCTGGTCCTGGAACGCACCGCCGGGCTGACGGCCGAGCAGGCCCGCGAGGAGGTCGTCCGGGGCGCCGAGGCGGAGGCCCGGCGGGAGGCCGCGCTGACCGTCCGGGAGATCGAGCGGCGGGCCGTCGTCGAGGGCGAGGGCCGGGCCCGCGAGATCATCGCCGCGTCGATCCAGCGGTTGGCCGCCGAGCAGACCGCCGAGACGGTGGTCACCACCCTGCGGCTGCCCAGCGAGGACATGAAGGGCCGGGTGATCGGCCGGGAGGGCCGCAACATCCGTGCCTTCGAGGCCGTCACCGGCGTCAACCTGATCGTCGACGACACCCCGGGGCTGGTCCAGCTGTCCTGCTTCGACCCGGTCCGGCGGGAGAGCGCCCGCCTCACCCTGGAGGCGCTGCTGGTCGACGGCCGCATCCACCCGGTCCGGATCGAGGAGGCGCACGAGCGCAGCCGCGCCGAGGTCGAGCGGCTGTGCGTCCGGGCCGGCGAGGACGCGCTGCTCACGGTCGGGATCGGCGCGAGCGGCGAGATGTCGCCCGAACTCGTCCGCACCCTCGGCACCCTGCGCTACCGGACGTCGTACGGGCAGAACGTGCTCGGGCACCTGGTGGAGTCCGCGCACCTGGCCGGGATGATGGCGGCGGAGCTCGGCGTCGACCCGGAGCCGGTGCGGCGGGCCGCGCTGCTGCACGACATCGGCAAGGCGCTCAGCCACCGGGTGCCGGGCAGCCACGCCGCGATCGGCGCCGAGTTCGCCCGGCGGCACGGCGAGTCGGCGGAGGTCGTGCACGCGATAGAGGCGCACCACGGCGAGGTCGAGCCGAAGACGGTGGAGGCTGTGCTGACCCAGGCCGCCGACGCCTGCTCGGCCGGGCGGCCGGGCGCGCGCAAGGAGTCGGTCGAGGCGTACGTCCGCCGGCTGGAGCGGCTGGAGGAGATCGCCGGCGCGCACGACGGCGTCACCAAGGTCTACGCGATGCAGGCCGGCCGCGAGGTCCGGGTGATGGTCCGGCCCGACGCCGTCGACGACCTGCGCGCCCAGGAGATCGCCAAGGACGTCGCCCGGCAGGTCCGCGAGGAGCTGACCTACCCGGGGCAGATCCGGATCACGGTGGTGCGGGAGTCGCGGGCGACGGAGGTCGCACGCTAGCCGGCACCGGCTCCGTCAGCCCTTGGCGTCCTGCTGTTCCAGGCCCGGCTTCGGGATGAGCGGGGCGGTGAGGGCGGTGAGTGTCTCGGCGTCGGGGCCCGGGGTGGTGCCGAGCAGGTGGCCGTCGGGGCGGATCAGCAGGACGGTGTGCGGGGCGGCGCCCGGGTAGGCGTCGGCGACCAGGACCTCGGTGGGGACGGGGAGGGCGGCGGCGAGTTCGGCCAGGCGGGGCATCAGGCCGGCGCCGAGCCAGTGCTCGGCGGACCAGACGCCCGTCCCCGGCGCGACCAGGACCAGCAGGAACGCGCCGCCGAGCCGGGCCCGCAGGGTGTCGGCGGCCCCGCCGGCGGTGACCACCGGGAGGTCGGGGACCAGCACGCCGGGGGCGGTCGCGGGGAGCTGCTCGGTCAGCGCGGTGCCGCGCCCGCCGCCGCGCTGCTCGGGGACCCGGGCGCCGGACGGGGCGGCGGGGTAGGCAGGGGCGCCGCCGAAGCGGCCGGTGCCGAGCTGCCCGTCGGCGAGCAGCGGGGCGTTCTTGCGGAAGGAGCCGGAGAACAGCGAGCGCCGGGTCTCGGCCCAGCCGCGCAGCGGGCGCAGCAGCGGCATGGTCTGGTCGACGGCGCGCAGCCGGGCGCCGACCGCGCCGCGCCGCTCGGCCTGGTAGCCGTCGAGCAGGGCGCTGTCGGCGGCGGCGGAGTCGGGCGGCAGGTGCCAGGCCAGGGCGAGCCGCCAGGCCAGGTTGTCGGCGTCGCGCAGGCCGTCGGCGAGGTTCTGCATGCCGAGCGCGCCGTGCAGGTGGGCGGCGTCGCCGGCCAGGAAGCAGCGGCCGGTGCGGAAGCGGGCGGCCAGCCGCTGCTGGTAGGTGTGGTCGGCGGCGGCGAGCAGCTGGTGCGGGGGCAGTTCGCCGCACCAGCCGGTGAGCGCGGAGGTGACCCGGGTGAGCAGGGTGTCGCCGGTGACGATGCCGGGCCAGGTGGCGTGCGGGTCGACCGGCTCGGTGGGCTGGGGGCGGCCGGGGGGCAGCCGCCAGTCGAGCCGCCACAGGCCGTCCGGGAGCGGGCGGGCGGAGGCCTCGCGGTCGCCGCGCCACGGGGGTTCGCGGTGCAGCCGGGCCTCGCCGGGGAACGGCAGGTCGACCCGGACGGTGGCGACGGCGTGCCGGTCGACGGCCGGTCGGCCGGGGAAGCGGACCTTGAGCAGCCGGCGGACGGTGGAGCGGGCCCCGTCGCAGCCGACCAGGTGGCTGCCGTGCCACTGGGCCTCGCCGGCGCGGGAGTCGGTGCGGACCGTCACGCCGTCCCGGTCCTGGGTGAGTTCGACCACCCGGTGCCGGGGGGTGAGCCGGATCAGCGGGGCGGCGGCGACGGCGTCGAGCAGGCCGCGCTGGAGGCGGTGCTGGGCGAGGTGCAGGACGGGTTCGGCGTCCAGCGGCAGGCGCAGCACCTCGGTGCGGCGGCGCCAGATGCTGAAGGCGTCCCAGCGGGCGGCGTCGGAGGCGGCCCGGGTGTAGCCGATCCGGCCGAGGAAGGCGGTGGTGTCGCCGCCGAGCACGACGGTGCGGGGGCTCTCGGGGCAGAGGCCGGAGCCCTCGTCCAGGACCAGGCTGGGGACTTCGTTGCGGGCCAGCGCGAGCGCCAGGGCGAGGCCGACCGGCCCCGCCCCGACGATGATCACCGGAGCCATGTCGGGGCCTTCGGGCGGGCGGCGGCGGCCGCCGGGGCGTCATATGCCGGGTGAGAGGTCCCAGGTGGTGTCACGAACAGCAATGCAACAGATCACCTGGGTGTCCGTCAAGCAGCGGCTGTGCCGCGCCGGTTCGCGCCGCGCCGGCCGCGCGACTCGATCCGGTGGGCCAGGCCGGTGAGGGCCAGGCAGAGCGCGATGTAGATCGGGGTGATCACGATGAGCACCGGGATGTACGGGTACCCGTCCGAGTTGGTGGCGATCAGCTTGCCCGCGTACAGCAGCTCGGGGTAGGTGATGATGTAGCCGAGCGAGGTGTCCTTGAGCGTGACCACCAGCTGGCCGATGATCGTCGGCAGCATCGAGCGGACCGCCTGCGGGATCAGCACCAGGCTCATCACCTGGGTCTTGCGCAGGCCGAGCGCGTAGGCGGCCTCGGCCTGGCCGCGCGGGACGGCGTTGATGCCGGAGCGGATCACCTCGGCCTGCACGGCGCCGTTGTACAGCGTCAGGCCGACCACCAGGCCCCACATCGGCTGGGCGGTGAACAGCGCCTGCCAGAGCGCGAAGATCATGATGACCAGCGGCAGGGCCCGGAAGAACTGCACCACCGGGGTGCAGACCAGCCGGACCGCCCGGTGGTCGGAGAGCTGTCCGACGGCGAGCAGCGCGCCGAGCACCAGCGAGCCGACCGCGGCCAGGCCGAAGACCTTCAGGGTGGCGAGGACGCCGTCGACCACGCGCTGCTGGACGGCGGTGTACTGGAACGGGTCCCACAGGTCCCCGTCGAACTGGCCCTGGTCGGAGAGGGTGCTGACGATCCACCAGAACAGGCCGGCCGTGCCGAGCAGGCCGAGCACGCCGAGCACCCGGTAGCGGGCCCGGGCCCGCGGGCCGGGGACGTCGTACAGGACGGAGGCGGAGGCGGTGCGGGTGCTCATCGGGCCACCGCCGCACGGCGCTCGAGGGTGCCGAAGACCGCGCCGACCGCGAAGCTGATCACCAGGTAGGCGAGGGCCAGCCAGAAGAAGATGGCGAAGATGTCGTAGCCCTTCTCGGTCAGGGTCTTCTGGACGCTGAACAGCTCGGACACGTTGAACGCGCCGGCGATGGCCGAGTTGCGGGGCAGCGCGATGAACACCGACCCCATCGGGGCGATCACCGCGCGGGCCGCCTGCGGGAGCACCACCAGGCCGAGGGTCTGGCCGAAGTTCATGCCCAGCGAGCGGGCGGCCTCGGCCTGGCCCAGCGGCACCGTGTTGATGCCGGAGCGCAGCACCTCGCAGACGAAGCTGCCGGTGTAGGCGCTGAGCGCGGCCACCGCGGCCGTGAAGCTGCTGATGTGGACGTCCAGCCGCGGCAGCACGAAGGTCGCCGCGAAGAACAGCAGGGTGAGCGGGGTGTTGCGGAACACCGTCACCCAGCCGGTGCCGAAGGCGCGCAGCACCGGGACCGGGGAGACCCGGAAGGCCGCCAGCACGATGCCCAGCAGCAGGGCGAACAGGGCGCTGAGCGCGCTCAGTTCGACCGTGCTCAGGAATCCCTGGGCGAACAGGTGGAAATTGCCGTCCTCGAACAGCAGGCCCATGCCGGCGGCCCTCCTCTCGTCTCTCGGTGTCGGTGCGGCGGCGGCGTCAGCCGGCGGCGATCGGGTCCAGGGCCGGGATGCTGGGCGCCGCGGAGCCGGACAGGCCGAGGGTGGCGTCGTAGGCCTTCTTCCAGTCGCCGTTGTCCTCGTGCGCCTTCAGCGCGTCGTTGACGGCCTTCTGCAGCGCGGAGTCGCCGAGCTTCACGCCGACGCCGTAGCGCTCGGTCGAGAAGGTCTGGCCGACGACCTTGAGCTGGCCCTTGTTCTTGGCGGCGTAGCCCTTGAGGATCGCGTCGTCGGTGGTGACCGCGTCGACCTCCTTGGTGAGCAGCTTCTCCACGCAGAGCGAGTAGCTCTCGAACTTGGTGACCTTGGCGCCGTACTTCTCGATGTTGGTGATCGAGGTCGAACCGGTCACCGTGCAGACCGACTTGTCCTTGGTGGACTCGGGGCCGGTGATGTCGGTGTTGTCCTTGTTCACCAGCAGCGACTGGCCGGCGATGTAGTACGGGCCGCCGAAGGAGATCAGCTTCTTGCGGTTGTCGTTGATCGAGTAGGTGCCGACGTAGAGGTCGACCTGGCCGCCGGAGAGCGAGGTCTCGCGGGCGCTGGAGTTGATGGTCTTCCACTCGATCTGGGTCTCCGGGTCGAAGCCCAGGTCGGCGGCGATCATCTTGGCGATCTCGATGTCGAAGCCGTTGCGCTTGCCGGTCTGCACGTCCTCGAAGCCGAGGAACGGCTGGTCCGACTTGGCGCCGATGGTCAGCTTGCCCTTGGCCTTGGCGGCGGTCCAGGCGGCCGAACCGTCCAGCTTGGCGGCGGAGTTCACCTTGTAGGTGGGCAGCTGCGCGGCGGCGGCCGACTTGTTGTCGGTCGACCCGCTGGGGGAGCCGTCCTTGCCGCAGGCGGCGACCGCGGTCAGGGCGAGCACGGACAGGGCGGCGGCTACGGTACGACGGGCCTTCATGCGGTCGTTCACTCCTCGGTAGGGGCCAACGTCTGGCTCCGGGCAAATTCGAACTGACGCTAGATCAAGGTCGGACTCAGTGGTGCAGGATCTTCGAGAGGAAGTCCTTGGCGCGGTCGCTGCGCGGGGCGGTGAAGAACGCCTCGGGGGTGTTCTCCTCGACGATCCGGCCGTCGGCCATGAACAGCACCCGGTTCGCGGCGGAGCGGGCGAAGCCCATCTCGTGGGTGACCACGACCATCGTCATGCCGCGGCCGGCGAGCGAGCGCATCACCTCCAGCACCTCGTTGACCATCTCCGGGTCGAGGGCCGAGGTCGGCTCGTCGAACAGCATCACCTTGGGCTTCATCGCCAGCGCGCGGGCGATCGCCACCCGCTGCTGCTGGCCGCCGGACAGCTGGGACGGGTACTTGTCGGCCTGCGCGCCCACCCCGACCCGGTCCAGCAGCTCGCGGGCCTCCCGCTCGGCCTCGGCCTTCGGCACCCGGCCGACCTTGACCTGCGCCAGCACCACGTTCTCCAGCACCGTCTTGTGCGCGAACAGGTTGAAGGACTGGAACACCATGCCCACCTGGGCGCGCAGCCGGGCCAGCTCGCGGCCCTCGGCCGGCAGCGGCCTGCCGTCCACCTCGATGCTGCCGGAGTCGATGGTCTCCAGCCGGTTGATGGTGCGGCACAGCGTGGACTTGCCGGAGCCGGACGGGCCGATCAGCACCACGACCTCGCCCTGCGCGATGTCCAGGTCGATGTCCTGCAGCACGTGCAGCGCGCCGAAGTGCTTGTTCACCCCGCGCAGGGACACCAGCGGGACGGCGCTGCCCGACTCCGGCTTCCGCAGGTCGGCGCTGTTCTCGGTCATCGCGGCTCGCTCCCTCGTCCTCCGAACCCGGGCCAACTCGTGGGGGCCGCAGCATCGGTGATGGTCCGTCTGATGTCCGGGGGCCGGAGCCGGCGGAGCCCGCGGCCCCCGGACGGGGCGACTTTAGACAGGTACACGACGGCCCGTCAGCCGATCTGAGCTGAACTTGAGGATCACGGTTCGGCTACGCCGGGTAGTCGGGGGATCGCGGACCCGGCCCGGATACCGGCTCCGTAACGGACCGGGCCAGGTGGTTGACCGGGTGACGCCGGATGGGCATGGATGCCAGGATGGCCCGCGTCCCGCACGGGGCGGCGCCGGGACGGCCGGCACCCGCCGCCGTCCGCCCGTCCCCGAACCCCCACCGCCGTTCACCACCCGCTCACCACCGCCACCGACAGGAAGGGAACCCGATGCGCCTGCTCCTGGTCGAGGACGACGACCGCGTCGCGGCCGCCCTGGTCGCGGTGCTCGGCCGCCACGGCTTCCAGGTCCGGCACGCCCGCAGCGGCCACGAGGCGCTGGACGCGCTCGTCCCGGACGGCAGCGACCCCTACCGGGTGGTGCTGCTCGACCTCGGCCTGCCCGACCGGGACGGCTTCGAGGTGTGCAGCCGCATCCGGGCCGGCAGCCGGGTCCCGGTGATCATGGTGACCGCGCGGGCCGACATCCGCTCCCGCATCCACGGCCTCAACCTGGGCGCCGACGACTACGTGGTCAAGCCCTACGACATGGGCGAACTCCTCGCCCGCATCCACGCGGTGGCCCGCCGCGGCATCGACCGCGCGGTCGAGGAGACCGGCCCCGCCCCGGCCGGTCCGCTGGCCTCCCGCGGCGTCGAGATCGACCGCGAGCGCCGCCGGGTCTCGGTCGAGGGCCGCGACGTGCCGCTCACCCGCAAGGAGTTCGACCTGCTGGCGCTGCTCGCCCAGAGCCCCGGCGTGGTCTACCGCCGCGAGCAGATCTTCAGCGAGGTCTGGCGCTCCGGCTGGGAGGGCAACGGCCGCACCCTGGAGGTGCACATCGGCTCGCTGCGCACCAAGCTCGGGCTGCCCGGCCTGGTCGAGGCGGTCCGCGGCGTCGGCTACCGGCTGATACCCGACCAGCCCGCCGGCCCCGACGCCCCCGGAGCCCCCGGTGCCCCCGACGCTTCCGGTGCCTCCCACGCCGACGGCCCGGAGCGCTGAGCGGCACGTGCGCAACCGCCTGCTCGGCATCCTGATCGCCCTGATGGCCTGCGTGCTCGCGGCCCTCGGCGTCCCGCTGGCGTACCTGACGGCCGCCTCCGAGCAGTCCAAGGTCGTCGTCGACCGGATCGACGACGCCGCCCGCTTCGCCCAGGACCTGCCCACCCAGGGCCGCCCCAGCGCCAGCGCGGTCAAGGGCGACCCGCAGCCCGGCCCCGGCGACAACGGCCGGCTGCACGCCCTCACCAGCGAGGCCGCCCGCTACCACCAGCTGTACGGCACCCGGATCGGCGTCTTCGAGCGCGACGGCAGCGCCGTCGCCGTCGCCCCCGCCGACTGGCGGCCCCCCGAGGACGGCCCCGGCCGGCAGGCCTACCAGGAGGCGCTGGCCGGCCGCCGCAGCCACAACCCGCCGCAGGTCTGGCCGTGGACCCCGGACCGCACCCTCGCCGTCGCGCTGCCCGTGGTCCGGGACGGCGACGTGGTCGCCGTGGTGCTCACCGAGTCGCCCACCGGCGGCCTGCGCTCCCGCATCCTGCACCGCTGGCTGCTGCTGGCCGGCGGCGAGGCGCTCGCCATGATCGTCGCCATCCTGCTCGCCGTCCGCCTCACCGGCTGGGTGCTGCGGCCCGTCCGCACCCTCGACCGGGCCACCCACGACATCGCCACCGGGCGGATGGACGCCCGGGTCGCCCCCAGCGGCGGGCCGCCCGAACTGCGGCGGCTGGCCCGCTCGTTCAACGACATGGCGGACCACGTGGTGATCGCCATCGACCAGCAGCGGGCCTTCGTCGCGGACGCCTCGCACCAACTGCGCAACCCGCTCGCCGCGCTGCTGCTGCGGGTCGAGCTGATCGGCCTGGCCCTGCCCGAGGGCCACGAGGAGGAGATCGCCGCCGTCCGCGAGGAGGGCGCCCGGCTGGCCCGGGTCCTGGACGACCTGCTCGGCCTGGCCACCGCCGAGGGCTCCCGGCCCGAGCCCGAACCCGTCGACCTGGCCGAACTGGTCCGGGCCCGGGTCGACGCCTGGCGGCCGCTCGCCGACCAGCGCGGCATCGCGCTCCGCTGGCAGGGCCCGCCGATGGCGCACGCCTGGGCCGACCCGATCGGCTTCGGCAGCGCGCTGGACGCCGTCCTCGACAACGCCATCAAGTTCACCCCCGCCGACAGCGCCGTCCAGGTCGGCCTGCTGATCGCCAAGGAGAACGTCACCGCCACCGTCACCGACGCCGGGCCCGGCCTCACCGAGGAGGAGCTGGCCCGGGTCGGCGACCGCTTCTGGCGCTCCTCCCGGCACCAGAACGTCGACGGCTCCGGCCTCGGCCTGTCCATCGCCCGCACCCTGCTGCTGGCCGGCGGCGGCGAGCTCGGCTTCGAACCGGCCGAACCGCATGGGCTGACGGTGCGGCTCACCGTGCCGCGGCGCCGGGGCGGCCGACGGAACCGACCGGACCGCTCGCCTACGGCTTGACGGACAGGTAGTAGCGCTTCGCGCCCTCGTGCAGCGGCAGCGGGTCGGTGTACACCGCCGTCCGCAGGTCCACCAGCTGCGCGGCGTGCACCTTGCGGCCGATGTCGTCCCGGCTGTCGATCACCACCCGGGTCAGCGCCTCCACCAGGCCCGGGTCCACGTCCGCCCGGGTCACCAGCAGGTTCGGCACCGCCACCGTCGGCACCGCCGTCCGCTCCGGCTCCACCCGCGGGTAGGCGTCCGCCGGGATGGTCGCCGCCCGGTACGCGTCCACCCCGTCGCCGGACAGCTGGTGCAGTGGGTCCGACAGGTCGCCCATCGGGACGATCCGGATCGGGGTCTGCTCCGAGAGGTCGGAGAGCGCCGCCGTCGGCAGGCCGCCGGACCAGAAGAACGCGTCCAACTGCTTCGCCCGCAGCTCGTCCGCGGCCTGCCCGACCCCGAGCATCGCCGACCGGACGTCCCGGTCCGGGTTCAGGCCCGCCGCCTCCAGCAGCCGCCGGGTCACCAGGTTCACGCCCGACTTCGGCTGCCCCACCCCCACCCGCAGGCCGCGCAGGTCGGACACCTTGTGCACCGGCGAGTCGGCCGGCACCACCAGCTGCATGTAGTCGTCGTACAGCCGGGCGATCGCCCGCAGCTGCGGCTTGCCCGGGCTCTGGAAGCTCGCCACCGCGTCCGCCGTGGCGATGGCGAAGTCGTCCCGGCCCGCCACCAGGCGCTCCAGGTTGTCCACCGAGCCCTCGGAGTTGTCCAGCCGGACCTTCACCCCCGGCAGGTGCGAGCCGATGTACTCCTTCAGCAGCCCGCCGTAGCGGTCGTACACCCCGCGCTGCACCCCCGTGGCGAACGCCGCCTCCCCGCGCGGGCCCGCCGCCGAGCGCGCCGAGGACGCCCACCAGCCGCCCGCACCCGCCACCACCAGCAGCAGCACCGCCGCCACCCGGAACAGCCGCCCGCGCAGCACCGCGCGCAGCGCGGCACCGGGACGGGGTGGAACGCTCGAAGCAGCCATGACAGCGATAGTGCCAGCCCCCACCGCCCGGCGGGAGGCCCGCCCCGCTGCCCGTACCCTTGTGCCCTGTGGGTATGGAGGAGAGCTTGCGAACTTACAAGGTCGTCACGTACGGCTGCCAGATGAACGTCCACGACTCCGAGCGCCTGTCCGGGCTGCTGGAGGAGGCCGGGTACACCAAGGCCGCCGGCGACGGCGACCCCGACCTGATGGTGTTCAACACCTGCGCGGTCCGCGAGAACGCCGACAACAAGCTGTACGGCAACCTCGGCCGGCTCGCCCCCGCCAAGCAGGCCAACCGCGGCATGCAGATCGCCGTCGGCGGCTGCCTGGCCCAGAAGGACCGCGAGACCATCGTCCGCAAGGCCCCCTGGGTCGACGTGGTCTTCGGCACCCACAACATCGGCCACCTGCCCGCCCTGCTGGAGCGCGCCGCGATCGAGCGGAAGGCCCAGGTCGAGATCCTCGACTCGCTGGAGACCTTCCCCTCCACCCTGCCCACCCGGCGGGAGTCCGCGTACGCGGCCTGGGTCGCCATCTCGGTCGGCTGCAACAACACCTGCACCTTCTGCATCGTCCCCGCGCTGCGCGGCAAGGAGGAGGACCGCCGCCCCGGCGACGTCCTCGCCGAGGTCGAGGCGCTGGTCGCCGAGGGCGTCGTCGAGGTCACCCTGCTCGGGCAGAACGTCAACGCCTACGGCTCCGACCTCGGCGACCGGGAGGCGTTCGGCAAGCTGCTGCGCGCCTGCGGCCAGGTCGAGGGCCTGGAGCGGGTCCGCTTCACCTCGCCGCACCCCAAGGACTTCACCGACGACGTGATCGCCGCGATGGCCGAGACGCCCAACGTGATGCACCAGCTGCACATGCCGCTGCAGTCCGGCTCCGACACCGTGCTGCGCGCCATGCGGCGCTCCTACCGGCAGGAACGCTTCCTCGGCATCATCGAGAAGGTCCGGGCCGCGATGCCGGACGCCGCGATCTCCACCGACATCATCGTCGGCTTCCCCGGCGAGACCGACGAGGACTTCGAGCAGACCCTGCACGTGGTCCGCGAGGCGCGCTTCGCCAACGCCTTCACCTTCCAGTACTCCAAGCGCCCCGGGACGCCGGCCGCCGAGATGGCGGACCAGGTCCCGAAGGCCGTGGTGCAGGAGCGCTACGACCGGCTGATCGCCCTCCAGGAGGAGATCTCCTGGGAGGAGAACAAGAAGCAGGTCGGGCGGAAGCTGGAGATCCTGGTCGCCGAGGGCGAGGGCAAGAAGGACGACCGCACCGACCGGCTCTCCGGCCGCGCCCCCGACAACCGGCTGGTGCACTTCAGCCGTCCGGAGGGCGGGGTCCGGCCCGGCGACATGGTGACGGTGGAGATCACGTACGCCGCCCCGCACCACCTGCTCGCGGAGGGCCCGGTGCTGGGGGTCCGCCGGACCCGCGCGGGCGACGCCTGGGAGAAGCGGCAGGCCGCGCCGGCCGCGAAGCCCGCCGGCGTCATGCTCGGCCTGCCGACGATCGGCGCCCCGCAGCAGCCGACCGCCCCCAGCGGGGACGCCTGCGGCTGCTGAGGCCGCTCGGCGGACCTGCGGACGCGAAGCCAGGGGGGCGGGGAACTGCGCGCAGCGGAGGAGCGGACCGGGAAGATCGCGGGACAGGGCAACTCCCGTCCGGCGAAGCGATCTTGCGGTGCGTGCTCGCCGGGACGCGCAGTTCCCCGCGCCCCCGGTTTCGCGCCACTGCCCGCTGCGCCCCGCGTAGAGTGATCGTCATGCTTGCTGCCGCCGCCGTGTGCCCGTGTCCGCCGTTGCTCGTGCCCGAGGTCGCGGCCGGGGCCGCCGGGGAGGCGGCGGGGCTGCGGGAGGCGTGCCTGGCGGCGGTCCGGGAGCTGGCCGGGGTCGACCTGGTGGTGGTGGTCGGGACGGGCGAGCGGGCCGGGGTGTGGACCGAGGGCGGGGCCGGGTCGTTCCACCGCTACGGGGTGGCGAAGGCGGTGCGGCTGCCGCTCGGCGGCGTCGACGGGCCGGAGCTGTCGCCCGCGCTGACGGTCGGGGCGTGGCTGCTGGAGGAGGCGGGCGTCCAAGTGCCGACCCACGCCGTCGCCGTGAAGCCGGACACCGCGACCGAGCGGCTGCTCGGCCTCGGCCGCGGCCTGGCCGAACTCGCCGACCGGGTCGGCCTGCTGGTGCTCGGCGACGGCAGCGCCCGGCGCTCGGTGAAGGCCCCCGGGTACCTGGACGAGCGGGCCGAGGGGTACGACCGGGAGGTGGCCCGGGCGCTGGGCGCGGCGGACGCGCCGGCGCTGGCCGCGCTGGACCCGGAGCTGTCCGCCGAGCTGATGGCGGAGGGCCGGGCCCCCTGGCAGGTGCTGGCGGGCGCCGCCGAGGGCACCGCGCTCGGTGGTGCGCTGCGCCACGACGACGCCCCGTACGGCGTCGGCTACCTGGTCGCCTCCTGGGGCTGAGGGCCCCGGGGCCGACCGGTCTCAGTCGTTCTTGGGCTTGTTGGCGGCGAGCGAGTCCGCCGCGCTCTTGGCGGCCGAGGCGCCCTTGCCGATCTGGTCGCTGTACTTGTGCTTGGTCGCCTTGTCGATGGCCTCGCCCGCCTTGTCGACCATGGTGTCGATCTTGTCGTTGTGCTTGTCGGCCAACTCGCCCGCCTTGTCCTTGAGTTCCTCGGCCTTGTGCTTGAGGTTGTCCATCAGGCCCATGGAGTGCGTTCCTCACATCTCTGGTCATTCACGGTCGAATCGTCATCGGACACAGCCGATCCTCCCCGGACAACGAGGGCGCCACACGGGAGGTGCCCGGGTTTTGCGAGACTGGGGGGGTGAGCAGTCCTGTTCCCCCCTCTCCTGTCAGCCCGCCCCGGGTGGTCTCGGTCGTCGGTTCGACCGCCGCCGGAAAGTCCGACCTGGCGGTGGCGATCGCCCGCGAGCTCGGCGGGGAGGTGGTGAACACCGACTCGATGCAGCTCTACAAGGGCATGGACATCGGCACCGCCAAGCTGGCGCCCGAGGAGCGCGGCGGCGTCCCGCACCACCTGCTGGACGTCTGGGAGGTGACCGAGACCGCCTCGGTGGCCGAGTACCAGCGCCTCGCCCGGGCCGAGCTGGACCGGCAGCTGGCGGCCGGGCGGCCGCCGGTGCTGGTCGGCGGGTCCGGCCTGTACGTGCGGGCGGCGATCGACGAGCTGGAGTTCCCCGGCACCGACCCGCAGGTGCGGGCCCGGCTGGAGGAGGAGCTGGAGCGGGTCGGCCCCGGCGTGCTGCACCGGCGGCTCGCGGAGCTGGACCCGGCGGCGGCGGAGGCGATCCTGCCCAGCAACGGGCGGCGGGTGGTCCGGGCGCTGGAGGTCGTCGAGATCACCGGACGCCCGTTCACGGCCAGCCTGCCGAGCGGGCGGGCGGTGTACCCGGCGGTGCAGATCGGCGTCCAGGTGCCGCGGCCCGAGCTGGACCGGCGGATCGAGCTGCGGGTGGACCGGATGTGGGAGGCCGGGCTGCTCGACGAGGTCCGGGAGCTGGAGAAGGCCGGGCTGCGCGAGGGGCTGACCGCGAGCCGGGCGCTGGGCTACCAGCAGGTGCTGGCGTTCTTCGCGGGGGAGTGCACCGAGCAGGAGGCGAAGGCGGAGACGGTGCGGGCCACCCGGCGGTTCGCCCGGCGGCAGGAGTCCTGGTTCCGCCGGGACGCCCGGGTGCACTGGCTGGAGCGGCCGGAGGGCGCCGATCCGGTCGAACTCCTGGGCCGCGCAATGGAACTGATCCACCGACCGGAATCCCCGGCCGGACCGGCCTGACCGGCGGTTTCCGGCTGCCCGGCGACCCGATCCGGCCATCCGCCCGGGCGTCTGCCGGTGCAGACGCAGGTGCAGAACGCACCGGCGGTCACGGCGGGGTCACGTCATGGCATCGGATCACCCGATCACCCCGCGGTACGCCCTGTCGGGGTGGCGGCCCGTGCCATCATCGGTACCACCGAGGCCCGGCACGCGGGCCGGCCTCACCGCCCGCGAGCCCCGGAGCTCGTGCCGAGCCATCAGGGGAGGCCGCGTGTCCACGGGTACCGGCCCCGAAACCGACGAGCGGTTCGCCGACATGTCCGACGGGTCCGAGACCCTGCCGGAGCTGGTCGTGCCGACCACCTCGTACGCGGTGGCGCTGCCCGCGATCGACGACCTGGCCGCGGTGCCGGGCGTGGTGCACGAGCGGGACATCCGGCCCCGGCGCCGACTGCGCTGGTGGCAGATCCTGCCGATCGCCGCGACGCTGATGTTCGGCTCGCTGATGTTCGCCTTCCCGCTCGCCTTCGGCAGCGAGGGCGCGACCGCGATGATCGGGATGCTCGGCCTGCTGATCACCGCCGCCTCGGTCGGCTGGGGCGCGATGGCCGCCCGCAAGGCCGGCTACAAGTGGCCGGGCGTGCCGCACCGCGGCAGCAAGGAACGGGCCGGCTGGAAGGCCATCGTGGTCTACACCCTGCTGGTCGTGCTGGCCTGCGCGCTCGCCGCCTGGCGGGTCGTCCACCTGCGCGGCTGACCCTCCGGCCGATCGCCCGCCGACCGCCGGTCGACCGTCGGCGGACCGCCGGTGGACGCCCCCGGGGTCCGGCCCGCGCGGCCGTTACCATCGGCGGTGTGAGCGAGCGCAGCGGAATCAGCGGAACGGCCTTCCTCAAGGGGCACGGCACCCAGAACGACTTCGTGATCGTCCCCGACCCGGACGGGCGGCTGGAGCTGTCGGCGGAGACGGTCGCCGCCCTGTGCGACCGGCGGGCCGGGATCGGCGCGGACGGCGTGCTGCGGGTGGTCCGCTCGGTGGCCGAGCCCGCCGCGGCCGGGATGGCCGAGCAGGCCGAGTGGTTCATGGACTACCGCAACGCGGACGGCTCGATCGCCGAGATGTGCGGCAACGGCGTGCGGGTGTTCGCCCGCTACCTGGTGCACGCCGGGCACGCGAAGCCGGGCGAGTGGGCGGTGGCCACCCGCGGCGGCGTGAAGCGGGTCCGGGTCGCCGAGGACGCCCCGGACGGCACTCCGGGCGAGGTCACCGTCGACATGGGCCGCGCCGTGCTGCCCGGCCCGGACGGCATCACCGTCACGGTGGACGGCCGCAGCTGGCCCGCGCTGAACGTCAACATGGGCAACCCGCACGCCGTCGCCTTCGTCGAGGACCTGGCGCACGCCGGCACCCTGCACGAGGCCCCGGTCACCGCCCCCGCCACCGCCTACCCGCAGGGCGTGAACGTGGAGTTCGTGGTGGACCGGGGCGAGCGGCACGTCGCCATGCGGGTGCACGAGCGCGGCTCCGGCGAGACGCTGTCCTGCGGCACCGGCGCCTGCGCCGTCGCGGTGGCGGCGATCCGGCGCGACGGCGCCGACCCGGCGGTCACCGGACGGCCCGTCGGCTACCTGGTGGACGTCCCCGGCGGGCGACTGGTGATCGAGGAGTTCCCGGACGGCCGGATCGAGATGACCGGCCCCGCGGTGATCGTCGCCGCGGGCGTGCTGCTCTGACCTGCGGCGCGGCCCCGGCCGGACCGACGGGGCGTCAGCCCCCGCTTCCCAGCCGGGCGTTCGGCTAATCCGCCCGTTCGAGTGATCCGGGTGACAGAGGGGAAGCGGGGGCTCGCGCAACGTGGTCTGCTCGGTAGCATGGACCACCGGGTCGGCCGTCGCTCCGGTGTTGCTGCCGGAGGTGCAGATGACCATCCGCTCCGAGTTGGCGGGCTCGCCGTCCAAGCAGCAGGCGGGCCGGTTCAGTCGCGCGGCCCTCGGCCGGGCCGGCCGGGCCGCGCTGCTCGCCACCGGGCGGACGCCCGTCCCCGACGCCATCGAGCCCATCGTCCAGGCCCACCGGGTGCACCACCCGCAGGCCGACGTCCCCCTGCTGACCAGGGCGTACCGGGTCGCCGAGGAGAGCCACCGCGGGCAGACCAGGAAGAGCGGCGAGCCCTACATCACCCACCCGCTGGCCGTCACGATGATCCTCGCCCAGCTCGGCGCGGACACCACCACGCTGGTCGCCTCGCTGCTGCACGACACCGTCGAGGACACCGAGGTGACGCTCGATCAGGTCGCCGAGGTGTTCGGCCCCGAGATCGCCTACCTGGTGGACGGCGTCACCAAGTTGGAGAAGGTCGACTTCGGCGCCGCCGCCGAGCCCGAGACCTTCCGCAAGATGCTGGTCGCCACCGGCGACGACATCCGGGTCATGGTGATCAAGCTCGCCGACCGGCTGCACAACATGCGCACCATCCGGCACATGAAGCCGGCCAGCCAGGTCCGGATCGCCAAGGTCACCAAGGACGTGCTGATCCCGCTCGCCGAACGGCTCGGCATCCAGGTGGTCAAGGCCGAGCTGGAGGACATCGTCTTCGCCACCCTGCACCCCGAGGAGTACGCGCGCACCGGCGCGGTCGCGGCCGGCTGGACGGACGGCGCGCTGACCCCGTTCGCCGCCGAGCTCGGCCGCCAGCTCGGCGAGGCCGGCATCGCCGCCGCCGTCACCGTCCGGCCCCGGCACCTGGTCTCGCTGCACCGGGTGATGCTCAAGCGCGGCACCGGCCCGGACGGCGCCGGACTGCGCCCCGGCGACTTCGGCCGACTGCTGGTGGTGGTCGAGGAGAACGCCGACTGCTACGCCGTCCTCGGCGAGCTGCACACCTGCTGGACGCCGCTGCCCGGCGAGTTCAAGGACTTCGTCGCCGCCCCCAAGTTCAACCTGTACCAGTCCCTGCACACCGCGGTCGCGCTGCCCGGCGGCGAGGTGGTCGAGGTGCTGGTCCGCACCCGGCGGATGCACGAGGTCGCCGAGACCGGCGTGGTCGCGCTCGGCGACCCGCGGGACGGGCGGAACGCCGCCGAGGAGACCGAGGACCGCACCGACCCGGCCCGCCCCGGCTGGCTGTCCCGGCTGCTGGAGTGGCAGCAGGACACCCCCGACCCGGACGCCTTCTGGTCCGCCCTCACCGCCGACCTGCGCGACGACCGGGAGATCACCGCCGTCACCGAGGACGGCACCACCCTGCACCTGCCGGCCGGCTCGACCTGCCTGGACGCCGCCTACCTGATCGGCGAGGAGACCGGGCACCGATGTATCGGCGCCCGGGTCAACGGCCGGCTCGCCGCGCTCTCCACCGAACTCCGCGACGGCGATGTGTTCGGCCTCCTCACCGCCCCCGAGGGCGAGGACAGCGGCCCCGACCCGGAATGGCTGGAGTACGTCCGCACCCCCGGCGCCCGGCTCGCCGTGGAGCGCCGGCTGGCCGCCCGCCCCGCCCCCGCCGAACTCCCCGAGCGGCCCCCCGCCGTCGAGGCCCCGGCCCCCGCCGCACCCCCCGCGCCGCCCGCCGCCGCACCCGCCGAGATCCCCGAGCTGCCCGGCGCCGCCGTCCGGCTGGCCCGCTGCTGCACCCCCGTGCCGCCGGACGAGGCGACCGGCATCCTGCTCCGCGGCAACGTGGTCGCCGTGCACCGCACCGGCTGCCCCACCGGCACCCGGATGCTGCGCGGCGGCCGCCGCCCGGTCGGGGTGCGCTGGCTGCCCGGCGGCGTCCCGCAGTGGGGCTACCGGGTCACCCTGCACGCCGAGGCGCTGAACCGCCCCCGGCTGCTCGCCGACCTGACCGCGGCGATCTCCGGCGAGGACGTCTCGATCTTCTCCGCCGAGGTCGAACCGCCCCGCCAGCTGCGGGTCCGGCACAGCTACACCCTGGAACTGCCCGACGCCGCCGCGCTGCCCGCCGTGATGCGGGCCATGCTCCGGGTCTCCGGCGTGTACGACGTCTACCGGCCGAGCGGCCCCGAGGAGGGCCCCGGCCGGGCGGACGAACCGGTGGACGAACGGGTGGACGAACGAGTGGCTGAACCGGCGGACGAACCGGTACCGGACCGGACGGCGGACCCGGTGGCGGCGGCCGGGGCGGCGGCTGGTAAAAGGGATGACTCGGGCACAGCGGACGTGCAACCATCGTGGGGAATTCACGGCGGCTCCGCCGTGTTGACCGAGAGCACCACCGGATCAATCTAAGGACGCAATGACCTCCACGTTCGACAGCCGCACCCGATCGAGCGAGTCCGCCAACCGGCTCGCCGACCTCAAGGCGGAAGCCCTGATGGACGAGGACCTCGCGGCGATCGACGAGGGCCTCGGCAACGACTACGACGGAGCGCAGTACGACCGCTCCGAGCGCGCCGCCCTGCGGCGCGTGCACGGCCTCTCCACCGAACTCCAGGACGTCACCGAGGTCGAGTACCGCCAGCTCCGCCTGGAGCGCGTGGTCCTCGTCGGCGTGTGGACGGACGGCACGCTCGAGGAGGCGGAGAACTCGATGGCCGAGCTCGCCGCCCTCGCCGAGACGGCCGGCTCCGAGGTCCTGGACGGGGTGATCCAGCGCCGCGACAAGCCCGACGCGGCCACCTACATCGGCTCCGGCAAGGCCCAGGAGCTGCGCGACATCGTCGCCTCCACCGGCGCCGACACCGTGGTCTGCGACGGTGAGCTGACGCCCGGCCAGCTGATCCACCTGGAGGACGTGGTCAAGGTCAAGGTGGTCGACCGCACCGCCCTGATCCTGGACATCTTCGCCCAGCACGCCAAGTCCCGGGAGGGCAAGGCGCAGGTCTCGCTCGCGCAGATGCAGTACATGCTGCCCCGCCTGCGCGGCTGGGGTCAGTCGCTGTCCCGGCAGATGGGTGGCGGTGGCTCCGGCTCCTCGGGCGGCGGCATGGCCACCCGCGGTCCCGGTGAGACCAAGATCGAGACCGACCGGCGCCGGATCCGCGAGAAGATGGCGAAGCTCCGCCGGGAGATCGCCGAGATGAAGAAGGGCCGCGACACCAAGCGGCAGGAGCGGCGTCGCCACCAGGTGCCCTCGGTGGCCATCGCCGGCTACACCAACGCCGGCAAGTCCTCGCTGCTCAACCGGCTCACCGGGGCCGGCGTCCTGGTGGAGAACGCCCTGTTCGCCACCCTGGACCCGACGGTCCGCCGCGCGCAGACCCCGAGCGGCCGGGTCTACACCCTGGCCGACACGGTCGGCTTCGTCCGGCACCTGCCGCACCACCTGGTCGAGGCGTTCCGCTCCACCATGGAGGAGGTCGGCGACGCCGACCTGATCCTGCACGTGGTGGACGGCTCGCACCCCGAGCCGGAGACCCAGCTGGCCGCGGTCCGCGAGGTCATCGTCTCGGTCGACGCGCAGAACGTGCCGGAGATCGTGGTGATCAACAAGGCCGACGCGGCGGACCCGGCGGTCCTGCAGCGCCTGCTGCGCCGCGAGCCGCACGCCATCGTGGTGTCGGCCCGCAGCGGCCAGGGCATCGAGGAACTGCTCGAACTGATCGACCGGGAACTGCCCCGCCCCTCGGTGGAGGTCAAGGTCCTGGTCCCGTACACCCGCGGCGACCTGGTCTCCCGGGTGCACGCGGAGGGCGAGCTGATCTCCACCGAGCACACCGCGGAGGGCACCCTGCTGCACGCCAAGGTCGCGGCCACGCTGGCCGCCGAGCTGGAGAGCTGCACGGCTGTCGCCGCGTAGGTCGCGCGAGTGCCGCAACGAGGAGCGGGGGCACCGGGGTCGTCCCGGCGCCCCCGCTCCGCCGTTCCCGGCCCTACCGGGTCTGCTGGAAGGCGTCGAACATCCGCTTGGCGTCCGGGCCCAGGTTGGGGCCGGCCAGCCAGATGTCGTTGCCGATCGAGGTGTTGGAGAACAGCACGATCTTCCCGTCCTTGCGGGTGAACCAGCCGCCGCCGGAGGAGCCGCCGGTCATGTTGCAGCCGATCGAGAGCATCGGCGGGCGCGAGCGGTCGAAGACGAACGGGGTCGGCTTGGGCGCGGAGTCGCAGTGCTCCAGCTCGACGCCGTCGAACGGGGTGGCCGCGGGGTAGCCGTACGCGGAGGGCGAGGCGATGTCCTCCGGCTGGGCGCCGAACCAGACCGGGACCGAGCCGCCGACGGTCTCCTCCAGCGAGCGGGTCGAGCCCTTCGGCGGGACGACCCGGACCACCGCGAAGTCGAACTGGCTGGCCGGGTTCCCGTAGTGCAGGCCCTCCTTGGTCCACTGCGGCATCACGTAGAAGTTGTTGGAGACCCAGATCCCCAGCGGCGCCCGGTCGGCGTCGGGCGCGGTCTGCTTCCTGCCGTTGCTGAGCGCCCCCGAGCGGTTGTAGGCCGGGATGAAGGCCAGGTTCCGGAACGGCTTGCCGTCCTTGCCGCCGTGCACGCAGTGCGCGGCCGTCCACACCAGGTTGCTCTTGCCGGGGTTGCTCGGGTCGGAGACCACGGTGCCGGAGCAGTGGCCGAGGCCCTCGTCGGTCTCCACCAGCATCTTCCCGACCACGGCGGTGCCCGGGTCGTACGGGTGGGCCTGCGGACGGGCCCGGATCAGGCTCGGGAACACCACCTCCTTCGCGGTGGGCGTGCGGACCTTCGAGGTGTCGGCGGTGGGCGTGTCGATGCCCTTGGCGTCGTCGACCTTCTTGTGGTCCCAGAAGTTCCGGACGGCCTCGATGTCCTCCGGCGTGAAGCCGTTCTTGGCGGCCCACTTGGACCAGTCGTCGGCCTTCCAGGACGGCACCTTGGCGATGAAGTCCTGGATGTCGCTCAGCTCGACCGGCGGCAGCGAGGACCCCGCGGGCGGCACCGGGTGCGGGCTCTGGCCCTGGCAGGCGGCGGTGGTCAGGGCGAGGACGGTCACCAGGGCGGCCGCGGCGGCGGTCCTGGCCCGGTGCGGCGGGCGGTGGTGCGGTGCGGACATGGGCGTTCCCCCGTGCGTTCGGTGCTGGTCGGTCGGTGTCAGTCGGTGTCGGTCGATCGGTGTCTGTGCGTTCGCTGTCTGTGTGTTCGGTGGCGGAGCGGGTGGCCCCGGCGGCCGGTCACTTCCGCGCGATGTAGTCGAGCGCCTGGCGGGCCACGCCCTCCAGGTAGGGGCCGTTCAGCGCGGCGTGCGCCTGGGTGCCGAGCGAGGTGTTGCTGACCAGCCGCTGCCGGCCGTCCGGGCCGTCCGCGAACCAGCCGCCGCCGGAGGCGCCGCCGGTCATGGTGCAGCCGATCACCAGCATCGCGGGCCGGGCCGGGTCGAAGCTGCGCGAGCCGGGGCGGCCGGAGTCGCAGCGCTCCAACTCCTGCCCGTCGAACGGGGCGACCGCCGGGTACCCCCAGGCCTGGACGGCGAGCTGCTCGCGCGGGGCGTCGAACCAGACCGGCACGGCGGTGCCGATCACCTCCTCCAGCGAGCGGGTCTCGCCCGCCGGGCCGTGCACCCGGATCACGGCGAAGTCGTACTGGTTGGCGGCGTCCCCGCCCCGGCCGCCCTCGACCGTCCACAGCGGCGAGGTGACCACCTGGTCCGCCCACCACTGGCCGAGCGGGGCGACCTGCGCCACCGTGGCCTTCTGCCGGTTGCTGGCCGCGCCGGAGCTGTTGTAGGCCGGGACGAACACCAGGTTCTTGTACCAGTCGCCGCCCTTGCCCTCGTGCACGCAGTGCGCGGCCGTCCACACCAGGTCGCTCCGGCCCGGGTGGGCCGGGTCGGCGACCACGGTGGCCGAGCACTGCCCGGTGCCCCCGTTCGGCGCGGTCATGAAGACCTTCCCGGACGCCGGGTAGCTGGTGTACGGGCGCGGCACCGGTTCGGCCTGCACGGCCGGTACGGCTGCCGACGGCGGGGCGGACGGTGACGGGGCCGTGGACGGCGACGCGGACGGGAGCGTGGTCTCCGGGCCCGCCGCCGCCGGTTCGGGCTGCCGCGGCGGCGCCTGGTCCATCCGGTCGGCGCTCCAGGCGTCCGGCGCCGGCGGGTTGCGGAAGGCGTGCCGCTCCGCCCAGGCGTCCCAGTCGGCGAACCCCCAGTTCCGCAGCTCGGCCAGGCCGCGCGGCCCCCCGCCGCCGCCCCCCGAGGTGCAGGCGGTCGCCCCGCCGACCAGTACGGCGGCCGCGGTCAGCGCGGCCACCACCCCCCGTGCCCCAGTCATCGATCCCCCCGTGAACGGACTTCTCCCCGGGGGACAGTCTCCCATCCGGGGCGGACCGGGCGGGCGGCCGGTGCGGTTCCGCCGTCGGGCGGTCGCCGAACCGTGACGATGACGGTCCGTCAGAATGCCGCGCCGTCACACCGATGGGTGAGTGATCGCTCGAAACTCACCGGATCGAGTGAGCCGATCTTGTGCCCGGGCTCCGGAGATAGGTAACCCTTACCTGTAGGCAATCGCGCGGCTCAAGGAGCGGATTTGGCCACCACCCTCACCGGCGTTCCCCCGGCCGTCCGGCCGGCGGCCGGGCACCCCGACCCGGACCCGCTGCTCGACCCGGACCCGGCCGTCGCCGCCGAACACGCCGCCACCGAGAGCCTGTTGCGCTGCTGGGCCCGGGAGACCGCGGCCGCCCGCCCGGACGGCGACCTGCTGCGCATCCCGGTGCTCGGCGGGGCCGCCGAGCTCTCCGCACCGGTGCGGCACTGGTCGGCCTGCGGCTGGCACCGGTTCGGCCCGGCCGCGGTCTCCACCGGCAGCGCCGAGCACCCCGTCGACGCCGTCACCGTGGCCGCCCTGGTCGCGGGCGCCACCGGCCGCCCCGAACCCGGCCAACTCGCCGACCTGACCGCCCGGGTGGCGGACTCGGTGGGCCGCACCGCGGAGATCCTCGCCCACCGCCGGGCGCTCCCCGCCGCCCCCGCCGACCCGTTCCTGCGCGCCGAGCAGGCGCTGCTGCTCGGCCACCCGCTGCACCCCACCCCGAAGAGCCGCGACGGCCTCGGCCCCGCCCAGTCCGCCGCGTACTCCCCAGAGCTGCACGGCTCGTTCCGGCTGCACTGGTGGGCGGTCGACCGCTCGCTGCTGGCCGCCGACTCCGCCACCGGCACCCCCGCCGAGCAGCTCACCGCCGAGCTGTACGGCGGCGCGCTGCCCGGCGGCACCGCCGCGCTGCCGCTGCACCCCTGGCAGGCCCGCGAGCTGGCGCTCCGCCCGGCCGCGGCCGAGCTGCTGGAACAGGGCCTGCTCACCGACCTCGGCCAGCACGGCGAGCCCTGGCACCCGACCAGCTCGGTGCGGACGGTCTGCCGCCCCGGCACCCCGTGGATGCTCAAGCTCTCGCTCGGCCTGCGGATCACCAACTCCCGCCGGGAGAACCTCCGCAAGGAGCTGCACCGGGGCGTCGAGGTGCACCGGCTGCTGGAGGCCGGCCTCGGCGCGCGCTGGCGGGCCGCCCACCCCGGCTTCGACATCCTCCGAGACCCGGCCTGGATCGGCGTCGACCACCCCGCGCTCGCCGACCCCAACGGCCTGGACACCGTGCTGCGGCAGCTCCCGTTCGGGCCCGCCGACCGGGCGCTCTGCGTGGCCGGCCTGGTCGCCGAACGGCCCGTCGGCCGGAACGAATCGCGACTCGCCTCGCAACTCGCCGACCTCATCGTCGAGTTGGCCGCCCGCACCGGCCGCCCCGGCCCGACCGTCGCCACCGAGTGGTTCCTCCGCTACCTGGACGCCGTCGTGCTGCCGATCCTCTGGCTGGACGGCCGGGCCGGCATCGCCCTGGAGGCCCACCAGCAGAACAGCCTGGTCCTGCTGGACGCGCAGGGCTGGCCCACCGGCGGCCGCTACCGCGACAACCAGGGCTACTACTTCCGCGCCTCGCACGCCGACCGCCTGCACGCCCTGCTGCCCGGCCTCGGCGCGCACAGCGACACCTTCGTCCCCGACCCGGTCGCCGACGAGCGCTTCGCCTACTACCTCGGCATCAACCACGTGCTCGGCCTGATCGGCGCCCTCGGCTCCCAGGGCCTCGCCGACGAGCAGCTGCTGCTGGCCGCGCTGCGCCGCTTCCTGGCCGGCCCCGCCGCCACCGCCACCGGCTCCGCGCTGCCCGCCCACCTGCTGGACGCCCCCACCCTGCGCTGCAAGGCCAACCTGCTGACCCGGCTGCACGGCCTGGACGAACTGGTCGGCCCGGTCGAGACCCAGTCGGTGTACGTCGAGATCGACAACCCGGTGGCCCGGGCGTGCTGACCGCGCCCGGCCCGATCGCCACCCCCGCCGGTGAACTCGTCCTGCGCCCCGTGGCCCCGCCCGCGGACCTCGACCTGCTCACCGGCTGGATGAACGACCCCGGCACCGACCGCTGGTGGGGGCTGGCCGGACCGCCGGGGACCACCGCCGCGCACCTCGCGGCCCAGCTCGACGGCGACGGCCGCAGCCTCCCCCTGCTCGCCCTGCTGGCGGGCGAACCCACCGGCTACTTCGAGCTCTACCGGGCCGACTTCGACCCGCTGGCCGCGCACTACCCGGCCCGCCCGCACGACCTCGGCCTGCACCTGCTGCTCGCCCCCGGGGCCCGCGGCCGGGGCCTGGCCGCCCGGCTCCTCGACGCCCTCGCCACCCGGCTGCTGCGGGACGAACCCCGCTGCACCCGGGTGCTCGCCGAACCCGACGTCCGCAACACCCCGTCGATCCGGGCGTTCGCCCGCGCCGGGTTCACCCGCACCACCGACCTCGACCTGCCCGACAAGCGCGCCGCCCTGATGATCCGCCGGCGCGCGGACGCCTAGGACCCACAGGACCCCATGACTGCCCACGACGACCCGACGGGCCGACCGCCCGAGCCGTACGACCTGATCGGCGTCGGCATCGGCCCGTTCAACCTCTCGCTGGCCGCGCTCGCCGACCGGGTCGAGACGATCAGCGCGCTGTTCCTGGACGCCAGGCCCGAGTTCCGCTGGCACCCCGGCATGCTCGTGGACGGCGCCCGGATGCAGGTCCCGTTCCTCGCCGACCTGGTCACCCTGGTCGACCCCACCAACCCGTGGTCCTTCCTCAACTACCTGCGCGACCGGCAGCGGCTGTTCCCGTTCTACTTCGCCGAACGCTTCCAACTGCCCCGCCGCGAGTACGACCACTACTGCCGGTGGGCCGCCGAACGGCTCCCCAACTGCCGCTTCGACAGCCCCGTCACCGCCGTCCACTGGGACGCCGGCCGGCGGCTCTACCGGGTGCACGCGGCCGGCGCCGTCCAGCACGCCCGCAACCTGGTCCTCGGCACCGGTACCGAACCCGTCCGCCCCGAGGCCTTCGCCCCGCTGGCGGACCACCCCGCCGTGCTGCACTCCGCCGACTACCTGATCAGCCGTCAAGCACTGGACGGCGCACGGGACATCACCGTGGTCGGCTCCGGCCAGTCCGGCGCCGAGGTCTTCCTCGACCTGCTGCGCCGCCGGGCCGGCGACGGCACCCGGCTGCGCTGGCTCACCCGGACCAGGGCGATCGCCCCGATGGAGTACTCCAAGCTCGGACTGGAGCAGTTCACCCCCGACTACACCCGGTACTTCCACGGCCTGCCCGAGCAGGCCCGGGACGCCCTCGTGCCCGCCCAGTGGCAGCTGCACAAGGCCGCCAGCGCCGAGACCCTGGCCGAGATCCACGACCACCTGTACGAGCGCACCGTCGGCCGCCCGATCGACGCCGAACCCGTCGAGATCCTCCCCGGCACCGCCGTCACCGCGGCCGGCCGGGGCCCCGGCGACGGCCTCGAACTGCACTGCCGGCACGGCGACTCCGGCCGCCGCCACTCGGTCCGCACCGACGCCGTGGTGCTCGCCACCGGCTACCGGGCGGTCCGCCCCGCCGCGCTCGACCCGATCGCCGACCTGATCGACTGGGACGACCGCGGCCGCTACCGGGTCGACCTCGACCACCGGGTCGCCACCCGGCCGGAACTCACCGGCGGTCTGTACGTCCAGAACGCGGAGCTGCACACTCACGGAGTCGGCACCCCGGACCTCGGACTCGGTGCCCACCGCGCCGCCGTGATCCTCAACGCCGTCGCGGGCAAGACCCTGCACCCGCTGCCCCACCGCACCGCCTGGACCAGCTTTCTCCCACCCGCCGCAGCAGCCGTCGACCCGGTGCTCCCGCGACCCCTGGAAGGAAACGAGCGTGCCGCAGCCAGCCGCTGACCCCGCCCTCCACCTGCCACCCCAGCTCACCCCCGAGCACTGGCAGGCCGCCGGACGCGCCATGCTCGCCAAACTGCTCGGCGAGTTCGCCTACGAGGAACTGCTCCACCCGCGCCCGGCCGGCGACCACTACCTGGTCGAACTCCCGGACGCCGACTACCGGTTCACCGCCCGGCGGGGCGCCTACGGCAGCTGGCGGGTCGACCCGGACTCGATCGAGGGCGGCACCGACCCGCTGCGCTTCCTCCAGCAGGCCCGGCACGTCCTCGGCCTGAGCGGCGACACCACCGGCCACCTGGTCCGCGAACTCACCGCCACCCTGATCGCCGACGCCCACCTGCACGCCACCGCGCTGCCCGCCGCCGCCCTCGCCGACCTCGACCACACCGCCCTGGAGGGCCGGCAGACCGGCCACCCGTGGATCGTCGCCAACAAGGGCCGACTCGGCTTCTCCGCCACCGACGCGGCCGGCTGGAGCCCCGAGGCCCGGCTCCCGCGCACCCTGCCCTGGCTCGCCGTGCACAAGAGCCTGGCCGAGTTCCGCGGCGACCCGGCCATCTACGACACCGAGCTCGACCCCGCCTTCCGCCGCCAGCTCGGCGACCGCGCCGACGAGTTCCACCTGCTGCCGGTACACCCCTGGCAGTGGGACGAGACCGTGGTCGGCCTGTTCGCGCCGTGGATCGCCGACGGCCGGATCGTCCCGCTGCCCAGCGACGGCGACCTACGGCTGCCCCAGCAGTCGATCCGCTCCTTCTTCAACGTCTCCCGCCCCGAGCGCTGCACCGTCAAACTGCCGCTCGCCATCCTCAACACCCTGGTCTGGCGCGGCCTGCCCACCGAGCGCGCGCTCGCCGCCCCCGCCGTCACCGCCTGGATCCACGGCCTGCGCGACCGGGACCCCTACCTGCGCGACGAGTGCCGGGTCATCCTGCTCGGCGAGATCGCCTCCGTCACCGTCGAGCACCCGCTCTACCGCGACCTGCCGGACGCGCCCTACCAGTACAAGGAACTGCTCGGCGCGATCTGGCGCGAACCCCTCGGCCGCTACCTCGAACCGGGGGAGCGGGGCCGCACCCTCGCCGCGCTGCTGCAGACCGGCTCCGACGGCCGCGCCCTGGCCGCCGAACTCGTCGCCCGCTCCGGCCTGGAGCCCCGGGAGTGGGTGCGCCGGCTGTTCACCGGCATGCTGCCGCCGCTGCTGCACTTCCTCTACCGCTACGGCCTGGTGTTCTCCCCGCACGGCGAGAACGCCATCGTGGTCTTCGACGCGAACGACGTCCCGGTCCGGCTCGCCGTCAAGGACTTCGTCGACGACGTCAACCTCAGCGACCGGCCGCTGCCCGAACTCGACGGCCTGCCCGCCGAGATCGCCGGGGTGCTCAACCGGGAGGACCCCGACTACCTCTGCCAGTTCCTGCACTCCGGCCTGTTCATCGGCGTCCACCGCTACCTCGCCCCGCTGCTGGAGGACCAACTCGGCCTGCCCGAGCACGAGTTCTGGGAACTGCTGCGGGAAGTGATCCTGGACTGCCAGCGCCGCTTCCCCGAACTCGCCGACCGCCACCGGCTGTTCGACCTTTTCACGCCGCGGATCGACCGGCTCTGCCTGAACCGCAACCGGCTGCTGCTCGACGGCTACCGGGACCGCCCGGACCGCCCGCACGCCGCCGTGCACGGCCGGGTCGACAACCCGCTGCACAGCACCGCCCACCTCCCCGTCCAGCGGGACCGGATTGTCACTCCCGCCCCGTAGGCTGGGGGTCGTCATGACGAACGACACCGAACCCCTGCCCGGCGGCCCGGAGACGGCCGAAGCCCCCGCGCCGGTCCCCGCCTCCCGCATCCCCGAGCTGCTGCACGCCGCCGTCGAGTCCGTCGGCGGCGTGGAGCGCCCCGGGCAGGTCCGGATGGCCGAGGCCGTCGCCGCCGCCGTCGACGAGGGCGAGCACCTGCTCGTCCAGGCCGGCACCGGCACCGGCAAGTCCCTCGCCTACCTGGTGCCCGCCCTCGCCCACGGCGACCGGGTGGTGATCGCCACCGCCACCCTCGCCCTCCAGCGCCAGCTGGTCGAGCGCGACCTGCCGCGCACCGTCGAGGCCCTGCACCCGGTGCTGCGCCGCCGCCCGCTGTTCGCCATGCTCAAGGGCCGCTCCAACTACCTGTGCCTGCACCGGGCCAACGAGGGCACCCCGAGCGACGAGGGCGAGGGCCTGTTCGACCCGGTCGAGGCGCTCGGCGGCCCCACCGGCAAGCTCGGCAAGGACGTGCTGCGGCTGCGCGACTGGGCCGAGGAGACCGAGACCGGCGACCGCGACGACCTCAGCCCCGGCGTCTCCGACAAGGCCTGGGCCCAGCTCTCCGTCACCTCCAACGAGTGCCTGGGCGCCACCCGCTGCGCCTACGGCCAGGAGTGCTTCGCCGAGCAGGCCCGGGAGCGCGCCAAGCTGGCCGACGTGGTGGTGACCAACCACGCCATGCTGGCGATCGACGCGATCGAGGGCGCCCCCGTCCTCCCCGAGCACGGCCTGCTGATCATCGACGAGGCGCACGAGCTGGTGAACCGGGTCACCGGCGCGGCCACCGCCGAGCTCACCGTCGGCGCCGTCAACCGGGCCGTGAAGCGGGCCGCCAAGCTCGCCAACGAGAAGGCGGTGGACGCGCTGCAGGCCGCCGCCGAGAACTACCACGGCCTGATGGAGACCGCCCAGCCCGGCCAGCTCGACGAGCTGCCCGAGTACCTCGGCTACGCGGTGGCCGCGATCCGGGACGCCAGCCGCCTGGTGATCACCTCGCTCGGCGAGACCCGGGACAAGGGCCTCAGCGACGAGGACGCCGTCCGCAAGCAGGCGATGGCCTCCGCCGAGACCCTGCACGAGACCGCCGAACGCCTGCTGGAGGACTCCGAGTACGACGTGGTCTGGGTCGAGCGCTCGGACCGCTTCGGCCCCGGCACCGCCTCGCTGCGGGTCGCCCCGCTCTCGGTCTCCGGCCTGCTCCGGGAGAACCTCTACCGGGACCGCTCGGTCGTCCTGACCTCCGCCACCCTCAAGCTCGGCGGCGACTTCAACGGCGTGGCCGGCTCGCTCGGCCTGCCCGCGGAGAGTCGGCTCCCCGACACCCGCACCCCCGACGGCCCGGCCGTCGAGACCGGCGAGGACGCCCCGCCGTACTGGCGCGGGCTGGACGTCGGCTCCCCGTTCACCTACCCCAAGCAGGGCATCCTCTACGTCGCCAAGCACCTGCCGCCGCCCGGCCGGGAGCCCGACCGCCCCGAGATGCTGGACGAGCTCACCGAGCTGATCGGCGCGGCCGGCGGCCGCACCCTCGGCCTGTTCTCCTCGATGCGGGCCGCCCAGGCCGCCGCCGAGGAGCTCCGGACCAGGCTGGACGTGCCGATCCTGCTCCAGGGCGAGGACACCCTCGGCGAACTGATCAAGGCATTCGCCGCCGACGCCGCCACCTGCCTGTTCGGCACCCTGTCGCTCTGGCAGGGCGTCGACGTGCCCGGCTCGGCCTGCCAGCTGGTCGTGATGGACCGGATCCCGTTCCCGCGCCCCGACGACCCGCTGATGAGCGCCCGGCAGAAGGACGTCGAGGCGCACGGCGGCAACGGCTTCATGGCGGTCGCCGCGACGCACGCCGCGCTGCTGATGGCGCAGGGCGCGGGCCGGCTGGTCCGGGCCGCCGAGGACAAGGGCGTCGTCGCCGTCCTCGACCCCCGGCTGGCCACCGCCCGCTACGGCAGCTTCTTCCGCGCCTCGATGCCGGACTTCTGGTACACCACCGACCGCAACCAGGTCCGCCGCTCGCTCGCCGCGATCGACGCCGCGGCCCCGCCGGTCAAGCAGCGCTGAGCGGCGGCTGCTTCGGGAAACGGCTGCTTCGGGAAACGGCTGCTTCGTGAGACGGCGGAGGGCCCGCACCCCCTCGGGGGTGCGGGCCCTCTCGCATGCGTCCGGGCGTGTTCAGAGGCGGCGGAGGACCGCCACCACCTTGCCGAGGATGGTCGCGTTGTCGCCCGGGATCGGCTCGTACGCCGCGTTGTGCGGCATCAGCCAGATCTTGCCGTCCTCGCGCTTGAGGCGCTTCACCGTGGCCTCGCCGTCGATCATCGCCGCGACGATGTCGCCGTTCTCGGCGACGGGCTGGCGGCGGACCGTCACCCAGTCGCCGTCGCAGATCGCGGCCTCGATCATCGAGTCGCCCTTGACGGTGAGCGCGAACAGCTCGCCCTCGCCGACGAGTTGGCGGGGCAGCGGGAACACGTCCTCCACCGTCTGCTCGGCCAGGATCGGGCCGCCGGCCGCGATCCGGCCGACCAGCGGCACGTAGGAGGTGGACGGCCGGCCGGAGGTCTCCGCCGCGACCGGGCGGGCCACCTCGACCCCGCGCACCTCGTACGCCCGGGGGCGGTGCGGGTCGCGGCGGAGGAAGCCCTTGCGCTCCAGCGCCATCAGCTGGTGCGCCACCGAGGAGGTGGAGGAGAGGCCGACGGCCTGCCCGATCTCCCGCATGGACGGCGGGTAGCCGCGGCGCTGGACGGAGTCCCGGATCACCTCGATGACGCGGCGCTGACGCTCCGTCAGGCCGGCCTCGTCGGTGCGGATGCCGGGGGGGCGGCCGGGGAGGGAGCGCACGACGGGGGTGGACGCACCGAGCGGGGCTTCCTCGATCGGCTGGCTACGGCTCATGGTCGGATCCAGGCTCTCCTGGTCGGTGGTGCGCGCGGAACGCTCCTGCACCGGGATGGCGGTCTTGGCTTCGACGGTGTGCATGACGCTGGTGGCGCTGGGGGTGGACATCGCGGCGACCCTCTCGTCGGCTGGTGCTCCAACTGCCCAGCTCAACTGGCCCCCCTATCGAAAGGTTGCGCCAAACACACGTTCGAGTGAACTTATTCGAGGTCGGCTGACTTGATCAAGCCTCCGGGTGTAAGTCGATTGCGTGTTCGACTCGAACAGTCTATGGCGCCACCCCGCGCGCTGTCCCCGGAATCACCGGGTCCCTCCGGCGTGGCGCCATGCCAGCCACTAGATCTAGTGGCTAGTCTCCTCGATCGGGCACAGGTGTTGTGTTCGGGTAGAGTGGTGCGAGTCGTTCGCCGTCGGGTTGCAGGGAGGGAGTTCCAGGTGCACTGCCCCTTCTGCCGGCATCAGGACAGCCGGGTCGTGGACAGCCGGGCCAGCGACGACGGGAGCTCGATCCGCCGCCGCCGGCAGTGCCCCGACTGCGGTCGGCGGTTCACCACCGTCGAGACCGCGACCCTGATGGTGATCAAGCGCAGCGGCGTCACCGAGCCCTTCTCCCGGGAGAAGGTCATCTCCGGCGTCCGCAAGGCCTGCCAGGGCCGCCCCGTCACCGAGGACGCGCTGGCCCAGCTCGGCCAGCGGGTCGAGGAGTGCGTCCGGGCCAGCGGCAGCGCCGAACTCTCGACGCACGACGTCGGACTGGCCATACTCGGCCCCCTGAAGGACCTGGACGTGGTGGCGTACCTGCGGTTCGCCTCGGTCTACCGCGCCTTCGACAACCTGGAGGACTTCGAGGCGGCGATCGCGGAGCTCCGCTCCGGCCGTCCGGCGGCCCCCGAGCCGGTGCCCGTGCCCTAGCGGCGGATTTCGGGCGCTCGCCGGCGCTCTTTTTGCATGTCGTACGTTTCTTGCATTTCTTGCGTTGTGCGTTTCTTGCGTTTTTGCGTGATTCACCCGAGTAGTGCCCGTGTGCCGTGGCGGGGTTCGCCCCTGCCCGCGCGCGGACGGAACGAACCAGTCGTGTCCGGACTTTTCCGGGCACTTCGGGCGTTTGCCCAGGAGGAGGAGCAGGAGCAGTGACAGACACCACGAGCGGGTCCGCACGAGGGTCGAAGTCGGACAAGGCTGCCAAGGGAGCCAAGGGCCCCAAGGCCGGACTGCGGCTGGAGCGCATCCACACCACCCCTGGGGTCCACCCGTACGACGCGGTCACCTGGGAGCGCCGCGACGTCGTGATGACCAACTGGCGGGACGGCTCGATCAACTTCGAGCAGCGCGGCGTCGAGTTCCCCGACTTCTGGTCGGTCAACGCGGTCAACATCGTCACCAGCAAGTACTTCCGCGGCGCGGTCGGCACCCCGCAGCGCGAGTGGAGCCTGAAGCAGATCATCGACCGGGTGGTGCTGACGTACCGCGCCGCCGGCGAGAAGCACGGCTACTTCGCCACCCCGGACGACGCCGAGATCTTCGAGCACGAGCTGACCCACGCCCTCCTCCACCAGGTGTTCAGCTTCAACTCGCCGGTCTGGTTCAACGTCGGCACCCCGCAGCCGCAGCAGGTCTCGGCCTGCTTCATCCTGTCCGTCGACGACTCGATGGACTCGATCCTCGACTGGTACAAGGAAGAGGGCATGATCTTCAAGGGCGGTTCGGGCGCGGGCCTGAACCTGTCCCGGATCCGCTCCTCCAAGGAACTGCTCTCCTCCGGCGGCAACGCCTCCGGCCCGGTCTCTTTCATGCGCGGCGCCGACGCCTCGGCCGGCACCATCAAGTCCGGCGGCGCGACCCGCCGGGCCGCCAAGATGGTCGTGCTGGACGTCGACCACCCGGACGTCGAGGCCTTCATCGAGACCAAGGTGAAGGAGGAGGAGAAGATCCGCGCGCTGCGCGACGCCGGGTTCGACATGGACCTGGGCGGCGACGACATCACCTCCGTCCAGTACCAGAACGCCAACAACTCGGTCCGCGTGAACGACGAGTTCATGACCGCGGTGGAGAACGGCACCACCTTCGGCCTGCGCGGCCGGATGACCGGCGAGGTCATCGAGACCGTCGACGCCAAGGGCCTGTTCCGCAAGATGGCCGAGGCCGCGTGGGCCTGCGCCGACCCGGGCATCCAGTACGACTCGGTGATCAACCACTGGCACACCTGCCCCGAGTCCGGCCGGATCAACGCCTCCAACCCGTGCTCCGAGTACATGCACCTGGACAACTCCAGCTGCAACCTGGCCTCGCTGAACCTGATGAAGTTCCTCCGCGACGACGACAGCTTCGACGCCGAGCGCTTCGCCAAGGTCGTCGAGCTGGTCATCACCGCGATGGACATCTCGATCTGCTTCGCCGACTTCCCGACCGAGAAGATCGCCGAGACCACCCGCGCCTACCGCCAGCTCGGCATCGGCTACGCCAACCTCGGCGCCCTGCTGATGGCCACCGGCCACGCCTACGACTCCGCGGGCGGCCGCGCGCTGGCCGGCGCGATCAGCTCGCTGATGACCGGCACCGCCTACCGCCGCTCCGCCGAACTCGCCGCCGTGGTCGGCCCGTACGACGGCTACGCCCGCAACGCGGCCCCGCACAAGCGGGTCATGCAGCAGCACGCCGACGCCTCGGCCGCGGTCGCCCCGCTGGACGACCTGGACGCCCCGGTGTGGGCGGTCGCCAACGACACCTGGGCCGACGTGGTCCGGCTCGGCGAGCGCAACGGCTTCCGCAACGCGCAGGCGTCCGTGCTCGCCCCGACCGGCACCATCGGCCTGATGATGGACTGCGACACCACCGGCGTCGAACCCGACCTGGCCCTGGTCAAGTTCAAGAAGCTGGTCGGCGGCGGCTCGATGCAGATCGTCAACGGCACCGTGCCGCGCGCCCTGAAGCGCCTCGGCTACCAGGACGAGCAGGTCGAGGCGATCGTCGCGCACATCGCCGAGCACGGGAACGTCATCGACGCGCCCGGGCTGAAGACCGCCCACTACGAGGTGTTCGACTGCGCGATGGGCGAGCGGTCGATCTCTCCGATGGGCCACGTCCGGATGATGGCCGCGATCCAGCCGTGGATCTCCGGCGCCATCTCCAAGACCGTCAACATGCCGGAGAACGCCACCGTCGAGGACGTCGAGGAGATCTACTTCGAGGCGTGGAAGCTCGGCGTCAAGGCGCTGGCGATCTACCGCGACAACTGCAAGGTCGGCCAGCCGCTCTCGGCCAAGACCAAGACCCCGGCGGCCACTTCGGCCCCCGCCCCGGCCCCCGCGGTGGAGAAGGTGGTCGAGTACCGGCCGACCCGCAAGCGCCTGCCCAAGGGCCGCCCCGGCATCACCACCTCCTTCACGGTGGGCGGCGCCGAGGGCTACATGACCGCCAACTCCTACCCGGACGACGGCCTCGGCGAGGTCTTCCTGAAGATGTCCAAGCAGGGCTCGACCCTCGCGGGCATGATGGACGCCTTCTCCATCGCCGTCTCGGTCGGCCTGCAGTACGGCGTCCCGCTGGAGACGTACGTCGCCAAGTTCACCAACATGCGCTTCGAGCCGGCCGGTCTGACCGACGACCCGGACGTGCGGATGGCGCAGTCGATCGTCGACTACATCTTCCGCCGCCTGGCCCTCGACTTCCTGCCCTTCGAGACCCGCTCCGCGCTGGGCATCCACTCCGTCGAGGAGCGCACCCGGCACCTGGAGACCGGCTCCTACGAGCCGATCGAGGAGGACGTCGACATCGAGTCGCTGGCCCAGTCCGCCCCGCTCGCCCCGGAGAAGCCGCACACCGCGCTCCCCCTGGTCCAGCCGCCCAAGGCCCCGGCCGCCGCCGCCCACAACTCCACGGAACTCGCCGAGATCCGCCTCGGCCTGAACGCCGACGCCCCGCTCTGCTTCTCCTGCGGCACCAAGATGCGCCGCGCCGGCAGCTGCTACCTCTGCGAGGGCTGCGGCTCCACCAGCGGCTGCAGCTGACGCACCGCCACCCCGCGGGGCGCCGACCGGAATTCCGGTCGGCGCCCCGCGCCGTGTGCTTGTCCGGGCCCTCAGGGGCGGCGGGGCGGCAGACCCTCCCGGGCGCGCCAGAAGTCCGCGTCCCGGGGCTCGGCCAGCCATCCCGCCATGCGCTCGGCGCACGCTTCGAAAGCCCGGGCCAGCGGGACGTCGTCGTCGACGGCGAACCCGAGGGCGTCCACGTCGTGGGTGCCGTGATCGGTCTCGCACCAGCAGCCCACGTTCACCGAAGCGGTCACCTCGTGCCGGCCCTGGTCCGTCCAGCCCACCTGGAGCAGGAACTCCAGCCAGTCGCTCACCCCGGCCGGCCGGACGACGTCCAGCAGGAGGATCACCCAGGTCCGGGACTGCGGACCCGTGAAGACCGCGTGCTCCGGTGCCCACTCCCACACCGCTGCGGCGCCCCGGGGCCGAGCCGCGTCAACGGTGCGGGCCGAGTGCTCCAGCGATTCGACGGCGGCAGCGGACAGCCGGGGAAACAGCGCGCGCACGGGAACGCGGTCGAAAGTGCCTCGGTCCATGGACATGGGTCGATCATCCGGCCGGTCGGGTCCCGTCGACAAGGAGCCTCCGCCCCGAAGCGCGCGGGCCGGAAAACCGGTGGGCACCGCCATGGGCGCGGGGCACAATGCCCCGGTGGATGAGACACCGAGGAACCGGTTGGAGCTGCGGGTCGGGGAGCGCCCGGTGCGGGGGCGGCCGGAGCTCCGGTTCCTGGTCGACGGGCGGGATCTGCTGACCACCGGGTTCGACGGGCACTACTTCGCTTCACTGTCGGGCCCGCATCCGACCTTCCTGCTCGGCCCGTACAGCCCCCTGCTGCCGGGCCCCGGGCCCCGGGAGGTCCGCCTGCAGATCCTCGGGTGCAGCGAGGACTGCTGCGGCGCGCTGTACGTGACGATCCGCCGGGAGGGCGACACCGTGCACTGGGACGGGTGGCGCAATCCCGTCACCCCGGCCCCGGAGCTGCCCGGGTACCGGTTCGACGCCGGGACGTACCTGGCGGAGGTCGAGCGGGCAGGGGAGGGGGTCGAGCACTGGCCCGCGCGGAGCGTCGCCCGGCTGCTGGAGGTCGAACTCGGGTGGCGGGCGGGGGCGTTGGCCGACCGTCGGTGCGGGATCGACTTCATCAGTACCGCGCCGTCCGAGCCGGACCTGGTCACGGTGGTCTTCCACCACCGGCCCGCCGGGCAGTACGTCGACGGCCGGCCGTGCGAGGTGCAGCTCCAGGTCGGGTTGGTGGTGCCCGAGGGCGACCCGGCCGTGCTGGCCGCCGGCTTCGCGGACCGCTTCACCGTCGGGGACCCGACCCTCGGGGCCGAGATCTGCGGCGGCACCTGGAACTACGCCGAGCGGATCGGGGAGACCTGGCCGCTGCCCGGGTAGCCGCCCCGTTCCCCCGGGTGCCCGGGTCGGGCTGCCGGGGGCGGGGGCGCGGGGCAGGCTGGGGGAGTGGCGGAGCACTGGGGCGAGGAGACGCGGCCGATACTCGTGACCGGCGGGACGGGGACGCTGGGGCGGGTGGTGGTGCGCCGGCTGCTGTCGCGGGGGTGCCCGGTGCGGGTGCTGAGCCGGCGGGCGCACACCCCGGGTGAGCACGGCTGGGCGGTCGGGGACCTGCTCACGGGGCGCGGGCTGGACGCCGCGCTGGCCGGGGCCCGGGCGGTGGTGCACTGCGCGACCACCCACGGGAAGCGCGACGTGGACGCCACCCGCCGGCTGGTGGAGGCGGCCCGTGCGGCCGGGACGGAGCACCTGCTGTACGTGTCGATCGTCGGGGTGGACGAGGTGCCGCTCGGTTACTACCGGGCGAAGGCGCAGTGCGAGCGGCTGGTGGCGGAGTCCGGGCTGGGGTGGACGGTGCTGCGGGCCACCCAGTTCCACGACCTGGTGCTGCGGCTGCTGGACGGCCTGTCGAAGGCGCCGGTGCTGGTGGTGCCGCGCGGGGTCGCCTTCCAGCCGGTGGACGTACGGGACGTGGCGGGGCGGCTCGCCGACCTCGCGGAGGGCCCTCCGGCCGGGCGGGCGGCGGACTTCGGCGGGCCGCAGGTGCGGCCGGTGGAGGCGCTGGCGGCGGAGTTCCTGCGGGCCCGGGGCCGGCGGCGGCCGGTGCTGCGGGCGCCGGTGCCGGGCGGTGCGGCGAAGGCGCTGCGGGCGGGCGGGAACCTGGTGCCGGGCCACGGGGCGGGGCATGGAGCGGGGCACGGGGCGGGCCTTCCGGCGGGTCGGATCACCTTCGAGGAGTTTCTGGCGGAGCGGTTCGCGGACCGGCCCCCGCACCGTCGCGTCAACCAGGGTTGACGCGACGGCTGCTGTCAACCTATGTTGACAGCATGAGCGAGACGAGACAGCTCGCGGCCGACGCGAGCAGCGGCGACCCGGCCACCGGCCTGCGCGCCGTCCGGGCGCTGCGCGACCTGGCCGACCGGCTGGAGGAACTCCAGGTCGGCAACGCCCGCGGCAAGGGCTGGTCCTGGCACGAGATCGCAGTCTGCCTGGGCGTCACCCGGCAGGCCGTGCACAAGAAGTACGCCCGGCGCACCACCGAACGGGGAGGGGACTGAGATGTTCGAACGATTCGCCGAGGCCGCCCGACGGGCCGTCACCGACGCGGCCGCCGAGGCCCGTCGGATGGGGCACGACCACCTGGGCACCGAGCACCTGCTGCTCGGCATGCTGGCCCAGCCGCAGGACCCGGCCGCCCTGGTGCTGGGCCGGTTCGGCCTCGACCCGGAGGCCGGTCGGCGGGCCGTGCTCCGGCTGCGGGGCGGCTCCGGGGCGGAGCGGGACGGCGCTGCGCTGGCCTCGATCGGCATCGACCTGGACGCCGTCCGCGCGGCCGTCGAGGCCTCCTTCGGCCCGGGGGCGCTGGACGGGCCGGTGCCCGGACGCCGCCCGCGCCGGGGCGGGCCCCGGTTCACCGCGCACGGTCGCGGGGCGATGGCGCTCGCGCTGCGCGCGGCCACCGGCCTGAAGGCCCGCCGGATCGAGGCCGGCCACCTGCTGCTCGGGGTGCTCCGGGAGGGCGGCGGGACGGGCGTCCGGCTGCTGCGGGCCGAGGGCGTCGACCTGGTGGAGCTCGAACGGGCCCTGGAGGCAGCGTTGGTGGGCGGTCTGCCGCGGGCCTCTTAGCACGGCCCGGTCACAACTGGGGTGCTGCCCGATGAAGGTCGAACGCGCTCCTTGGCGTGGGGGTACCGGTGGGTTAACGTCTTTGAGCCAGCGATCGCTGGGTACAGATCCACATCTCCGGTACCGCGCAGTGTTGTTCCGCCCTATGGCTGGCATGTCCATGCCCTGGCAAGGAGGATCGCATTGACCACCCCCGTGACCACTGGACGCCGCCGGCTGCTCGCCGTGCCGGCCGTTCTGGCACTGGCGTTGACAGCCGCCTGCTCGAACAGTTCCTCCTCCGGCGGCGGGGGTGGCGGATCGGCCGCCGCGCTGACCGGTGACTGCGCCAAGTACCAGGCGTACGCGGGCCATTCCGGCACCAAGGTGTCGATGTACGCGTCGATCCTCTCGCCGGAGTCGGACTCGCTGGAGAAGTCCTGGGCCGACTTCAGCTCCTGCACCGGCATCAAGATCGTCTACGAGGGCTCCAACGACTTCGAGTCCCAGCTCCCGGTCCGGGTGGCCGGCGGCAACGCCCCCGACCTGGCGATCATCCCGCAGCCCGGCCTGCTGGCCCAGATGGTGAAGACCGGCAAGGTGGTCAAGCCGCCGCAGCAGACCGTCGACAACGAGAACAAGTGGTCGCCGGTCTGGAAGACCTACGGCTCGGTCAACGGGACGTTCTACGCCGCGCCGATGAGCGCCAACATGAAGTCGCTGGTCTGGTACTCGCCCAAGGCGTTCAAGGCCGCCGGGTACGAGGTCCCGAAGACCTGGGCCGACCTGATGGCGCTCAGCGACAGGATCGCCAAGGCCGGCGGCCCCAAGCCCTGGTGCGGCGGCATCGGCTCCGGCACCGCCACCGGCTGGCCCGCCACCGACTGGCTGGAGGAGGTCGTGCTCGGCTCCTACGGCGGCGACGTCTACGACCAGTGGGTCGGTCACAAGGTGAAGTTCTCCGACGAGAAGATCACCACCGCGATGAAGACCGTCGCCGACTGGATGCAGAACCCGGCCTGGGTCAACGGCGGCTTCGGCGACATCAAGTCGATCGCCACCACCACCTTCCAGGACGCCGGCACCCCGATCCTCAGCAACAAGTGCGCGATGCTCCAGCAGGCGTCCTTCTACCGCGCGCAGTGGCCCAAGGGTACGAGCATCGGGCCGGACGGCGACGTCTTCGCCTTCCCGCTGCCCGCGGTGAACCCGCAGGTCACCAGCCCGGTCGAGGGCGGCGGCGAGTTCCTCGGCGCGTTCTCCGACCGGCCCGAGGTGCAGGCCGTGCAGAACTACCTGTCCAGCTCCGAGTGGGCGAGCAGCCGGGTCAAGGTCTCGCCCGGCTGGGTCTCCGCCAACCAGGGCGTGGACAAGAGCCTGTACACCGACCCGATCGACAAGCTGTCCGCCGCCTCGCTCACCGACCCCGCGGCCACCTTCCGGTTCGACGCCTCCGACCTGATGCCCGCCGCCGTCGGCTCCGGCGCCGAGTGGAAGGCGCTGACCGCCTGGTTCGCCGAGGGTCAGTCGATCCAGAAGACCGCCGGCGACATCGACGCGGCCTGGCCGTAACCGCCACCGCGGCCGTCCTGGTCGCCACCGGGCAGCGCGGGCCGTCCGCCCGCGCTGCCCTTCGCCGTCCGCCTCCGGCCGTCCGCTCCTGGTCGTCCGCCTTCTTCCGTCGCCCGTCGCCCGCCATCCGTCGTCCGCCCTTCGCCGTCGCCCCGTGGAAGGACCCCGCATGCCCACCGATCCCCGGCCCGCCGGGTCGGCGCTGCAGCTCGCCGACTCGCTGTGGCAGGACGCGGCGATCAAGTTCGGCAACACCGCCGGCGCCGTCCTGGGCTTCCTCGGCCTGCTGCTGGTCGTGTTCTACGCAGCCGGCCGGGCCACCGGCCGCTTCTCCCGGCCGCTCGCCATCGTGCTGATGCTCGGCCCCGCCGTCCTGATGCTGCTCACCGGCCTGGTGGTGCCGCTGCTGCGCACCGTCTGGCTGAGCTTCCTGGACGCGGACGGGGCCGCCTTCGTCGGCGGCCGCAACTACGGCTGGGCGGCGACTAGTTCGCAGATCCACAGCGTGCTGCTGAACACCCTGTTGTGGCTGGTGGTGGCCCCGCTGGCGGCCACCGGGCTCGGCCTGCTGCTGGCCCTGCTGGTGGACCGGATGCGCGGCCAGGCCGTCTACAAGTCGCTGATCTTCATGCCGATGGCGGTCTCGCTGGTGGCCGCCTCGCTGATCTTCAAGCTGGTGTACGAGTCGCGCGGCCCCGGGCAGAACCAGGTCGGCCTGCTCAGCCAGCTCGCGGTCACCCTCGGCTGGGACGACCCGCCGAACTGGATCCTGTCCCAGCCGCTGAACAACTTCCTGCTGATGGCCGCGATGGTCTGGGTGCAGACCGGCTTCGCCATGGTGGTGCTGTCCGCCGCGATCAAGGCCATCCCGGACGAGATCACCGAGGCCGCCCGGCTGGACGGCGCCTCCGGGGTGCGGCTGTTCCGGCACGTCACCGTGCCGATGATCCGCACCACGCTGGTCGTGGTGCTCACCACCATCATGATCATCACGCTGAAGGCCTTCGACATCGTCCGCACCATGACCGGCGGCAACTTCGGCACCCAGGTGCTCGCCAACGAGATGTACTCGCAGAGCTTCGAGCAGTACAACACCGGTCGCGGCAGCGCCCTCGCGGTGATCCTCTTCCTCGCGGTGGCCCCCCTGGTGGTCTACAACATCGCCCTGCTGCGCAAGGAGCGTGCGACCCGATGAGCGCCCTCGACAAGACTCCCGGCGCGGACTCCGGTGCCGGCGCGGGCTCCGGTGTGGAATCCGGCGCCGGTACCGTTTCCGGCCGGGCGGCCCGTTCCGAGCTGCCGCCGGCCAAGGCCGTCCGCCGGGCGTTCAGCTCCCCGCTGGCCAGCGCCCTGGTGGTGGCCGTCACGGTGCTGTGGACCGTCCCGACCGTCGGCCTGCTGGTCACCTCGCTGCGGCCGAAGGGGGACGTGGCCTCCACCGGCTGGTGGGAGGCGTTCGTCCATCCCGACCTCGGGCTGGAGAACTACCGGGCGGTGCTGTTCGACAACACCTTCGGCACCTCCGGCGGCCTGATGCCGTACCTGGTGAACTCGGCAGCGATCGCCGTCCCGGCCACGGTCTTCCCGCTGGTGCTGGCCGCGATGGCGGCGTACGTGCTGGCCTGGGTGCGGTTCAGGGGCAGCGACACGCTGTTCTTCCTGGTCTTCGCCCTGCAGGTGGTGCCGCTGCAGATGTCGCTGATCCCGCTGCTGCGGCTGTTCTCCAGCGGCGCGCACCTCGGCTCGGTGACGGTGGTCCCGGCGCTGAACCTGCAGGACAGCTACCTGCCGGTCTGGCTGACCCACACCATGTTCGCGCTGCCGCTGGCGATCTTCCTGCTGCACAACTTCATCGCCCAGCTGCCGCGCGACCTGATGGAGGCGGCGGTGGTGGACGGGGCCTCGCACTTCAAGATCTTCCGCTCGATCGTGCTGCCGCTCAGCGCCCCGGCGCTGGCCTCGTTCGCCATCTTCCAGTTCCTGTGGGTGTGGAACGACCTGCTGGTCGCGCTCACCTTCGCCGGCGGCAAGCCGACCGTCGCGCCGATCACCTCCCGGCTGGCCCAGCTGTCCGGCTCCAACGGCAGCCGCTGGGAACTGCTCAGCGCGGGTGCCTTCATCTCGATGGTCGTCCCGCTGGTGGTGTTCTTCGCGCTGCAGCGGTACTTCGTCCGCGGGCTGCTGGCGGGCTCGGTGAAGGGCTGACGGGGCGTTAGGGGCGGGGCCTTGGCGTCAAGGGTTGAACGCACGGGCCTCCGGATCTTTGAACGTGTCCGGACAAACAGGTCGGATGCGGAGCGTTCGCGTTCGAGTTGGCCGGAACTCATGGTTGTGATGTGAGGGTTCTGCGGACGCGCCGGGGTCGGAGCCGGTAGGACGGAGGGCGGCACTTCTGCCGTTCATCCGGTCATCCGACCTTGGGGGGTTGGCGTGAGGATCAGAAAACGCATCGCCGGGCTGCTCGTGGCCCTGGTCACGTCCGTGGGACTGATGGTGGCACCCGCGGCGCACGCGGCCACCGCAGTCCTCGGCAACAACACGGTGGGCAGCGCCACCGACTCCGGTGACTCCAACTACATCAACACCTCGCGCTTCGTGACGGGGGCCAGCGGCGGCACCGTCACCAGCGTGAGCGTCTACGTGGGCGCCGTCGGCTCCACGCCCAACGACCAGTACCAGGTCGCCGTCTACAGCGACGTGGCCGGCAAGCCGGGCGCGCTGCTCGGCAACTCCGCCTCCGGTACGCTGACCGCGCACGCCTGGAACACCCTGCCGGTCGCCGCGACGCTCGCGCCGAACACGCCGTACTGGCTGGCGTACAACTCCAACGGCGTCTCCGCCGCGGTCAACAACCTGAACTACTCGACCGGCGGCCAGAGCGGCTACTCCACCGGCGGCACCGCCTTCGGCACCTGGCCGAGCAGCTTCGGCGCCGTCTCCACCGGCAACCTGAACTACTCCATCTACGCCACCTACACCCAGAGCGGCAGCGGCGGCGGCACGCCCGGCAGCGGCCCGGGCAACGAGGGCCCGATCCTGCTGATCACCAACTCGGCCAACCCGTACACCACTTACTACGCCGAGATCCTCAAGGCCGAGGGCCTGAACTACTACAAGACCGTGGACATCAGCGCCGTCACCGCGACCATGCTGAACTCCTACGACGTCGCGCTGCTCGCCGAGAACACCCTGACGGCGGCCCAGACCACCCTGTTCACCACCTGGGTCAACGGCGGCGGCCGCCTGGTCGCGATGCGCCCCGACAAGCAACTGGCCGGCCTGCTCGGCCTCACCAGTACGCCCGACACGCTGGCCGACTCCTACCTCAAGATCGACACCACCGCGGCGCCCGGTACCGGCCTCACCTCCGATACCATGGGCTTCCACGGCACCGCCGACAAGTACACCCTGAACGGCGCCACCGCCGTCGCCACCCTGTACAGCGACGTCGCCGTAGCCACCACCAACCCGGCCGTCACGCTGCGCACCGTCGGCTCCGGCCAGGCCGCCGCGTTCACCTTCGACCTCGCCAAGTCCGTGATCCAGACCCGCCAGGGCAACATCGCCTGGGGCGGCCAGCAGCGCGACAACGTCGACGGCATCGAAGCCAGCGAGATGTTCTTCGGCACCGGCGGCCAGCTGAACTGGAACAACCTGGACAAGGCGCAGATCCCGATCGCCGACGAGCAGCAGCGCCTGCTCGCCAACCTGATCACCACCATCGACGCGGGCAAGAAGCCGCTGCCGAAGTTCTGGTACTTCCCGCGGGACGTCAAGGGCGTCGTCGTGATGACCGGTGACGACCACGGCATCGGCGGCACCACCGGCCGCTTCGACGGCTACGTCGCGCAGAGCCCGGTCGGCTGCAACGTGGCCAACTGGGAGTGCGTGCGGGCCTCGTCCTACATCTACACCGAAGACCCGATGACCGACGCCCAGGCCAAGGCCTACTCCGACCAGGGCTTCGAGGTCGGCGTCCACGTCACCACCAACTGCACCCCGTGGGGCACCCCCGCGAACCTGCAGAGCATCTACGCTGCCCAGATCGGCGCCTGGAAGGCCAAGTACACCTCGCTGCCCAACCCGGACAGCACCCGCACCCACTGCGTCGAGTGGGACGACTGGTCGACCCAGGCCAAGACCAAGCTGGCCAACGGGATCCGCCTGGACACCGACTACTACTACTACCCCGGCAGCTTCGTGCAGGACCGGCCCGGCTACTTCAACGGCACCGCCCTCCCGATGAAGTACGCGGACACCGACGGCAGCACCATCAACGAGTACCAGGCCACCACCGAGCTGACCGACGAGTCCGGGCAGTCCATGCCGGGCACCGTCAACACCCTGCTCGACAACGCCTACAACTCCAAGGGCTACTACACCGTCCTGACCGCCAACATCCACACCGACTACGCCGCCTCCACCGCGTCCGACCAGGTCATCGCCTCGGCGAAGGCGCACGGCGCCCCGGTGGTCTCCGGCCGGCAGCTGCTCAACTGGCTGGACTACCGCAACGGTTCGGCCTTCTCCGGGCTGTCCTGGAGCGCCAACACGCTGAGCTTCAGCATCACCGGCGGCGCCAACGGCCTGCGCGCCATGGTCCCGGTCAACTCGGCCGGCGGTACCCTGACCGGCATCAAGCAGGGCACCACCCCGGTCACCTACCGGATCGAGACCATCCACGGCATCTCGTACGCCTTCTTCGACGGCAACGTCGCCTCCTACACCGCGACCTACGGCACCGACACCGTCGCGCCGACCGTCACCGGCTCCGTCCCGGCGAACGGCGCCACCGGCGTCTCCGCCACCGCCCCGGTGAAGGCCTCCTTCAGCGAGCCGGTCCAGGCGAGCACCGTCAACGGCACCAACGTCACCCTGAAGACCACCACCGGCGGCGTCGCGGTGGCCGGCACGGTCGCGCTGGACGGCGCCACCAACACCGTCACCTTCACGCCGAGCGCGGCGCTCTCGCTCAGCACCGGCTACACGCTGAGCGTCGCCAACGTGAAGGACCTCGCGGGCAACACCCAGGTCGGCACCTACACCTCGGCCTTCACCACCGCCGGCGCCCCGCCGCAGACCATCGGCAACAGCGCCGTCGGCACCCAGCTCGACGACACCAACTCCAACCACCTCAACGGCTCCAAGGTCACCACCGGGGCCTCGGCGATCGCGCTCACCTCGCTCAACGTCCACGTCGGGCAGACCAGCGCCGCGCCGAACAACCAGTTCCAGATCGCGATCTACAGCGACAACGGCGGTTCGCCGGACGCCCTGCTGGCCACCTCCTCGGTCGGCACCCTGGGCGCCAACGCCTGGAGCAGCGCCCCGATCACCTACACCCTGGCGGCCAACACCACCTACTGGGTGATCTACAACTCCAACGGCATCAGCTCCACCGTCAACAACATGCACTACAGTTCCGGCCCGGCCGGTTCGGGCGTGTACAGCAACGCCTCCGTCCCGTTCGGCACCTTCCCGGCCAGCTTCGGCACGGCCGTCAAGGACAACCTCGTCTACTCCCTGTACGGCACCTACTGAGCCACCGTCACGGGACCCGCGCCATCCGGCCCGGCCCCCGTGACGGCAGATCAGTGACCCCTTCCGGTCCCGCTCCGGGACCCGGCCGCCGGGGCGGTTTGTGTCACAACTCTGTGACCGAGTCGCCCCGGCGGCTTTTTGAACCTGTTCAGAAATGCCGTTCCGGCTCTAGAGTCCTCCCGAACGACCAGTCGTACGACTGGCCGAAAGCCGTCGTGCGCGCATTTTCTGAGGGGGCCTCATGTCGCAGTCGTCCGATCCGGGCAGACAGCCGAATCCGGCGGAGGGCGGCAACCCGTTCGCGCCGCCGACCGCCCCGCGCAAGCCCGCGGGGCAGCAGCCGCCGAAGCCTGCGGCGCCGCAGTCCGGCGAGGGGCAGTCCGGCGAGGGGCAGCCTGTGGTGGGTGCGCCCGCAGCGGGTGTGCCTGCAGCGGGTGCGTCTGCCGGGGAGCGGGGTACGGGGTCGGGGCCGGCCGGTGGTGCGGGGGCGGTCGGGTTCGGCAAGGTACCGCAGTCGGGCGTCCGGGGCGAGGGACTGCCGCCCGGCGCGATGGGCGGGGTGGGTGCCGCGGCGGCGGCTGGGGCGAGGCCCGGAGCAGCGTACCCCTACCAGTACCGGCCGCCGACGCCGCTGCCCGAGCCGGACTGGCTGCGGCTCAGCACGGCCCGCCCGGCCGCACCCGCCCGGCTGCGAGTGGTCGGGACCGCGATCGGGACCGGACTGCTCGCCGCGCTCGTGCTCGGTGACGGCCTCGGCGCCAACCTGCTGCTGTGCACGCTGGTCGGGGCCGTCGGCGCGGCGATGACGGCGCTCGGCACCGGACGGACCGTCAAGCCCTGGCACAGCCTCTTCGCACTGGCGGTGCTGCTGCTCTGCCTGGTGCCCGCCGTCAGCGGGGCCGGTGGCGCGGAGGCGCTGGCCGTGGTCGCCGCGGTCTGCGTCGCCTCGCTGGTGCTGCACGGCGGGAGCCGCTGGCCCGGCGTGGCGCTCGGCGCGCTGGGCGTGTGGGGTCACCTGCTGCCCGGACTCGTCTGGGGCATCGCCTCCCTGAAGAAGCATCGATTTCCGGCCAAGGGGCGGGTCGCCCCGGTGGCCAAGGCCGTCGGCGTCTCGCTGGTGCTGCTGATCGTCTTCGGCTCGCTGTTCGCCGGAGCCGACTCCACCGTCGCCGACCTGCTGGACAGCCTCGTCCCCTCGGTCGACGGCGGGGAGGTCCCGTTCCGTGCGCTGCTGTTCTTCGTCGGTCTGGTGGCCGCACTGGGTGCCGCGCACACCGCCGCCGCGCCGCGCCGCTGGGACCGCGTCAACACCCCGGTCGGCAAGGAGCGCGGACGGCTGGAGTGGGCGATGCCGCTGGTCGTGCTGAACCTCCTGTTCGGCACCTTCGTGGTGGTGCAGCTGGTGGTACTGGTCGGCGGCTACGGCTCGATCATGCGCCGCACCGGGATGACCCCCGCCGAGTACGCCCGGCAGGGCTTCTGGCAACTGCTCTGGATCGCCGTTCTCACGCTCGTGGTGGTCGCGTTCGCCAAGTACTGGGCGCCGCGCAGCAACGAGGGCGACCGCCGGCTGGTCAAGGTGCTGCTCGGGCTGCTGTGCACGCTCACCCTCGTCGTCGTCGGCACCGCCCTCGTCCGGATGAGCCTCTACATGGACGCCTTCGGTCTGACCCGGCTGCGCGTCAACGTCGCCGCCGTGGAGATCTGGCTCGGTCTGGTCTTCCTCCTGGTGCTGTTCGGGTCGGTGCTCTCCACCCGCCGCTGGTTGCCGCGGGCCGTGGTGCTCAGCGCCGCCGTCGCCATCGCCGTTTTCGGCCTGCTGCGCACCGACAACCTGATCGCCGAGCAGAACATCGACCGGCAGCTGGGCGGCAGCACCCGACTCGACGTCCGGTACCTGAGCACCCTGTCGGTGGATGCGGTGCCCGCCCTGGACCGGCTGACCGGTGACTACCGCACCTGCGCGCTCCAGGAGATCGCCGCGGACCTGAACGACGAGCCGGCGCCGCCGTGGTACGCGATCAGCTACGCGGAATCCCGGGCCCGGGAGATCCTCGCCGAGCGTCCGGTGGTCATCGACCGGGGCGCGGCGTGCAACCGGGTCGCCCCGCTCTACGGCAACCGATGGGGTTCGGAGTAGGGATCGGGTTCGGGGACAGGGGCCGGTCGTCCGGCCGACCGGGGGATCGGTCGGCCGGACGGTGGTGAGTGGGTGCTCCTTCGGTAGGACGGAGGGAGGGGGTTGGGGGATGGTGCTGGTCGGTGCCGATGAGGCGCCGTCAGACCGCCAGGCCTGCCGGGGCCTCGCTGGGGAGGTCGCCGGGCTTGGCCCTGACCACGAACAGAGCCGTCAGCAGGGCCACCGCCGCGAACGCGACACCGACCACGAAGGCGTGCGAGACGGCGTGGGTGAGCACCTCGTCCGCCCACCGGCTGCCGGGCGGGAAGCTCTGATGCTGCTGGGCGTACTGCAGCTCGGCCGGGCTCGCGTGCGAGAGGAAGTCCGGCTGCTGGTGGGCGCCTTCGGAGGTCGCCGCCCTGGCGAACACCGTGGTGAGGATCGACAGGCCCACCGAACCGCCGATCTGCTGCACCGAGTTGAGCAACCCGGATGCTGCGCCCGTCTCGTGGGCCGGTACGCCGGCCACCGCCATCAGCATCACCGGTACGAAGATCAGGCCCATGCCGAGGCCGAAGGTCACCGTCGGGCCGAGCACCCCCAGGGCGTAGCTGCTGTCGACGCTGGTCTGCGTCAGCCAGCCCAGGCCGATCGTGACCAGCACGGCGCCGCCGGCCATGAAGGGCTTCGGGCCTATTCGGGCTTGGAAGGCGGAGGCGATCTGGGCGGCGACGATGATGGCCGCGCTGATCGGCAGGAAGGCGACGCCGGCCTTGAGCGCGCTGTACCCGAGGACGCGCTGCACGAACAGCGTCACGTAGAAGAAGATGCCGAACATGGCCGCGGCCAGGCAGAGCATCATCAGCAGGCCGCCGGTACGGTTCCGGTCGCGCAACAGCCGCAGCGGGGTGATGGGTTGGGCGGTGCGCTGCTCGATCACCACGAAGGCCGCCAGCAGCAGCACGCCGGCGGCGAAGGACCCGATCGTCACGCCGTCGCCCCAGCCGGCCTTCGGGTCGGCGGCGTGGATGAACCCGTACACCAGGCTGACCACGCCGAGGGTGGAGGCGAGCGCGCCCGGTAGGTCGAAGGTGCCCGCATGCCGCTCGGACTCGTTGATGTACCGCGGCGCGGCCCAGGCGATCAGGGCGGCGATCGGCACGTTCACGAAGAAGACCCAGCGCCAGTTCAGGTACTCCGTCAGCACGCCGCCGGCCAGCAGGCCGATCGCCGCGCCGGAGCCGGCCACCGCCGAGAAGACGCCGAACGCGCGGTTGCGCTCCGGGCCCTCGCGGAAGTTGGTGGCGATCAGGGCGAAGGCCGTCGGTGAACAGATCGCCCCGCCGATGCCCTGCAGTGCCCGGGCCGCGAGCAGCATGCCGCTGTTCGCGGCGAAACCGCCGAGCAGCGAGGCCAGCCCGAACAGCAGGACACCGGTGATGAAGACCCGGCGCCGGCCCAGGATGTCCCCCGCCCGTCCGCCGAGCAGCAGCAGGCCGCCGAAGGTCAGCGTGTAGGCGTTGATCACCCAGGACAGGTCGGTGGTGGAGAACTTCAGCGCGTCCTGGATGTGCGGGAGTGCGATGTTCACGATGGTCGCGTCGAGGACGACCATGAGTTGGGTCGCGGCGATGACCGCGAGCGTGACGCCCTTGCCGCGGCCGCGGCCGGGCCCGGGCGGAGCGGATTTACTGAGCATGTCGGAGATAGCCACTGGTGTGCCCCCTGCTGTCTACTGCTGCTGGCCACGTGCTGTCCGGCCTTGTTCCGGCCGTTGTTCGGTAAGGTGCTCGACGGTGCGAATAGTGAACGACCGCGTTCACTGTCGAGGACGATAGTCGGCGCCGATAGTGAACGCAACCGTCTTTTAGGGTGGATGACGATGGATCAGTTGGACCGGCGGAGCTCGGCCGACGGCCCGGCCGAGGGCGTGCCGCAGCGCAGGCGCGGGAAGGCACTGGAGGCGGCGATCTTCGAGGCCGCGCTGGAGCAGCTCACCTCCGGCGGTTTCGCCCGGATGACCATGGAGGGGGTGGCCGGCGCCGCCCAGACCGGCAAGGCCGCGCTCTACCGCCGCTGGGCCTCCAAGGCGGACCTGGTGATGGACGCGCTGGCCGCCGCCATGCCGCCGCCCACCGACATCCCCGACCTCGGTTCGGCGGAGGCCGAACTGCGGTACGTCATCGCGGCCTACGTCGCGGTGATGGGTTCGCCGATCGGCGCGGCGGTCCGCAGCCTGATGGGTGAACTCGACCACGAGCGCGCCGAGTTCTTCAAGGGCTTCCTGCACGACCGGGTGGTCGGGCCGACCACCGAGGGCATTCTCGGCATCCTCCGGCGCGGCGAGGCCCGGGGCGACGTCCGGCCGGGCGCGGCGGTGCCCGCGGTCGCGGACGTGCTGCCCGCCATGCTGCTGTACCGCGCCAAGTTCTGCGGCGGCCTGGTCGACGAGGCCTTCGGCGCCGACCTGTTGGAGCAGATCCTGTTGCCGATGATCCGGCCGTGAGGCGGCGGCCGGCCGGAGGGCGGGGGGAGTGCTCCCGCGTCCGGCCGTCCGGGGCAGTTCAGGGCGGTCCGGGGCGTCGTCGCGGCGGCGTAGGCTGAACGGGGTCGGAGGTCCTGCCGCGCGAGGCCCCGGCCGGACCAGCCCGCCGTTGCGAAGGACCGCGTCGATGCCGTACGACCCCCCGACCCACTCGGTCGAGCGCTCCCTGCGCCGGGCCGGCGCCCGCCTGGTGGTCGGGCTGGACGAGGTCGGCCGGGGCTCCTGGGCGGGCCCCGTCATGGTCGGCGCCGCCGTCACCGGGCTGCGCCGCCCGCCGGAGGGGCTGACCGACTCCAAACTGCTCACCGAACGGCGGCGGAACGCGCTGGTCCCGGTGCTGGAGGAGTGGGTGACCGCCCACGCGATCGGCTCCGCCTCGCCGCAGGAGTGCGACGAGCTCGGCATGACGGCCGCGCTGCGGCTGGCCGCCGTCCGCGCGCTGGAGGCGCTGCCGGTGGAGCCCGACGCGGTGATCCTGGACGGCAAGCACGACTACCTGGGCGGGCCGTGGCGGGTCCGCACGGTGATCAAGGGCGACCAGTCCTGCGTCTGCGTCGCGGCCGCCTCGGTGCTGGCGAAGGTCCGGCGGGACGCGCTGATGGCCGAACTCGGCGCGGACCACCCGGCGTTCGGGTTCGCGGAGAACGCCGGCTACCCGTCGCCGACCCACCGGGCCGCGCTGGAGGAGTTCGGCCCGACCGAGCACCACCGGCTGTCCTGGTCCTACATGGACGCGCTGCCGCGCTGGAGCCACCTGAAGCGGCAGCGGACGTCGCCCGAGGGGGACGGGGTCGGCGAGCAGCTCTCGCTCGGCTTCTGACGGAACGGTCCCGATCGCTCCCGTCGACCGGGCGGCCGTCCCCGATTCCTGACGGTTCGTCAGCATTCACTCCCCGGTCACCGGACCGTGGCCGTACCGGGGTGCGGGGCACGCCACACTCCCAACAGGTGGGGTGCCCGTGCGCATCCGACCGGCATTTGATAGGAATCCGGGTATGCCTGTCTTCCCCGAGGAGCCGGAGATTCACGAGACGATCCCGGGCCCCGGCGTTCCCCTGCCCCACACGTCGGACGCACCTGCCCACCGCATGTCTTCATCCACTGCCGTCGCCGCTCAGGTCCCGGGCCCCCGCCCTGGCCCGCCGCGCCCCGCACCGCCCCGTGCGGACCGTCCCATTCCCGGTCCCCGGCCCGCACCCCGACCCAAGCCCGGTCCCGCGCCGCGCCCGCGCCCCGCGGTTCCGACCGTCCAACTCCTGCCCGCGGCCGCGGCCGAGGCGCTGGACCGCGCCGACGAAGCGGTCGACGCGCTGCTGGAGTCCGGCCGTCGCCCCGGCGACGTGCTGGTGCTGACGGTCGCCGAGGCGCACCCCTGGCAGCAGCACGAGCTGAGCTTCGGCGAGGAGCGCTACTGGGCGCAGTTCGCCGACGGCGGCGACGTGTTCTACGCCGATGCCACCGCCCCGCGTCCGCTGCGCCGCGACGTGGTGGTGCTGGTGGTCAACGGCGGTGCCGCGGACCGGATCGCCAGCGCGGCGCGCGCCGCGCTGGAGCGGGCCGCGAAACTGCTGGTGGTCTGCGGCGACACGGAGGTCGTCGCCCCGCTGTTCGCCTGACGGCCGGTCCGTTCCGTCCCGTCACCGCAGTTCGTCGGGCCGTGGCGCCCGTGGCGTGCCGGTGTCGGTACCGGGGCCGAGGTGTGTCCTCGGCTTCGGCTTCGGCCCCGGGCGCGCCGTCGGCCGGGGCGGGTCGTCGCCCGCTCCTCGGCGCACCCTGTTCGGTGCTCGGCGCGGGAACCGTCTTCGGCGGGGCTTCCTCCGGGTGCCGGCGGTCGCCCAGTGGCCGGCCGGCGGTCGGTCGCCCGTGGTCAGCGGGCGGCGGCGCGGCGGGCCGGACGGCTCTCCAGGGTGTTCTCCAGCGCGCGGATCGCGCTCAGCGAGGTGACCGGGGCGATCGGCGGCTGCTCGGCCGTCTGCGGAGCGACCGGTGTCGGTCGGGCGTCGGCCGGGACGCGCGGCGGCAGTTCGGTGACGGTGCGGACCGGCCCGGCGGCCCAGGACCCCGAGTGCGGGTTGCGCCCGCGTCGGCCGTCGCCGAGGGACCGCCAGCCGACCGGGGTGAGCGTCAGGTACGAGCCGTAGCGCAGCCCGTGCAGTTCGGCGGCGGCGCGCAGCGCCCACATCCAGGCGCCGTCCTGCTCGGTCCAGCCCGGGCCGCCCTCTCGGCAGCGCAGCAGGACGGCGGTGCGGCTCGGCACCGGGCGCTTCAGGTCGTGCGGGGTGATCCGCCGGAGCTGGCCGAGCAGGGTGTTCCGGTGGTCCCAGCCGTCGCTGAGCTGCGGACGCGCCCCGAAGGAGGCGGACGCCACCACCCGGTGCTCGGGGTCGAGCACCGCGACCACCGTGGTGCCGGGCTGCGGCAGGTGTCGCTGGTGGAGCTCGGTGACGAACTCGCGCGGTGCGCGGAGCAGCGGGACGTCGAGGTCGACCCACTCCTGCAGGGTGATGCTCCGCGTGCTGTCGCACCGGGAAGGACCTCGGTCGTTGCCGTTGATCACGATCCTCCTTCCCGGGCCCGTGCCCCCAGGGGCGAGCGGGCGTACGCCGAAGGCCGGGTCCGACGGACCGGGCGCTGTGGATGCTCCTCAATTCTCAGGTGAGACCTGCCCGACCGGCAATGATGAAATGACGAGCAGGGCCCGAAAGTCGCGCTTATGCCGGATATGTTCCCCTTCTTCGACAGGGCCGATCGGCTGACGCGAGGTGATCGATCGGTGAGTTCGATGGAACTTTCAGGTGAACCAGACGGATCTTCCGGGTGCCGCGCAGCCGGCTTCCGGCCCGGGCGCCTGACTCCCGCCGAGCGGCCCGGAACCTGAGGGTCCGTCACCCCCGGACGGCCAGCACGAGCGGCAGGACCGCGCTGGCGCCCGCCTGGCGGAGCAGCCGGGCCGCCACCGTCAGCGTCCAGCCGGAATCCACCAGGTCGTCCACCAGCAGGACCGGCCCCGGGGCGGCGGCGAGCGCGTCGGCCAGACCGGGGGAGAGGGCCAGTGCCCCGGCGACCGAACGCAGCCGCTGCGCGCTGTTGGAGCGCGGCCCGTGCGGGGGCTCCCCGGTCGCGTACTCGACCCGGCCGAGCAGGGGCATCCGGCCGATCGAGGCCAGACCGCCGGCCAGGTCGGACACCAGTTGCGGGCGGGTGGCGGAGTCGAGCCCGACCACCCCGACGGGCCGGTCGAGCCGGTTGCCGTCCGGCCCCGCCGGGCCGGCCCAGCCGCCGGGGCCGCGGGCCCAGTCGGCCACCACGCCCACCATCGCGTCCAGGACCTCGCGCGGCAGCGGGCCGTCCGGCGCGCGTTCGTCGAGGAGCGTCCGGAGCCGGCCGCCCCAGCCGATGTCGGACAGGCGGCCCAGCGCCCGGCCCGGCTCGGCCTGCTGGTCGGCGGGAATCCGGCCCTTCAGCGGGACGCCGAGGGACTCCATGCCGGTCGGCCACATCCGCCGGGTCTCGAACGAGACGCCGGGGCGGCCGAGGGCGGCCCGGGCCGCGTCCAGCGCCTCGTTCGAGACCTCGGCCGAGTGCCGGGGCGGGGTGCAGCGGTCGCACCGCCCGCAGGGGGCCGCCTCGGGATCGTCGAGCTGGCTGCGCAGGAACTCCATCCGGCAGCCCCCGGTGGCGACGTAGTCGCGCATCGCCTGCTGCTCGGCCTCGCGGGCCCGGGCGACCTTCGCGTACCGCTCGGCGTCGTAGCGCCACGGCAGGCCGGTGGACTCCCAGCCGCCGCGCACCCGGCGGACGGCGCCGTCGACGTCCAGCACCTTGAGCATGGTCTCCAGCCGGGTGCGGCGGAGGTCGACCGAAGTCTCCAGCGCGGCGGTGGAGAGCGGGCGGCCCGCTTCGGCGAGGGCGTCCAGGGTCCGGCGGACCTGCTCCTCGGCGGGGAAGCCGATCGAGGCGAAGTAGCGCCAGATCGCCTCGTCCTCCCGGCCGGGCAGCAGGAGCACCTCGGCCCGGTCCACCCCGCGGCCGGCCCGGCCGACCTGCTGGTAGTAGGCGATCGGCGAGCTGGGGGAGCCGAGGTGGACCACGAAGCCGAGATCCGGCTTGTCGAAGCCCATCCCCAGCGCGGAGGTGGCCACCAGCGCCTTGACCCGGTTCTCCAGCAGCGCGGTCTCCGCCTCCCGGCGTTCCGCGTCCTCCGTCCGCCCCGAGTAGGAGGCCACCGGGTAGCCGCGTCCGCGCAGGAACTCGGTGACCTCCTCGGCCGCCGCCACCGTGAGGGTGTAGACGATGCCCGAGCCCGGGAGGTCGGCCAGGTGGTCGGCGAGCCAGGCCAGGCGGTGCGCCGGGTCCGGCAGCGGGAGGACCGCCAGGCTGAGGCTCTCGCGGTCCAGCGGGCCGCGCAGCACCAGAGCCTGCTCCTCGCCCGCGCCGGTGCCGAGCTGCTCCGCGACGTCCGCCGTGACCCGGGCGTTCGCGGTCGCCGTGGTCGCCAGCACCGGGACGCCGGGGGAGAGGTCGGCGAGCATGGTGCGCAGCCGCCGGTAGTCGGGCCGGAAGTCGTGGCCCCAGTCGGAGATGCAGTGGGCCTCGTCCACCACCAGCAGGCCGGTGGAGGCGGCGAGCTTGGGCAGGACGTTGTCCCGGAAGTCCGGGTTGTTCAGCCGCTCCGGGCTGACCAGCAGCACGTCGACCCGGCCGTCGGCGACCTCCTGCTGGATCTCCGCCCACTCCTCGGGGTTGGCCGAGTTGATCGTCCGGGCCCGGATGCCCGCCCGGGCGGCCGAGTCGACCTGATTGCGCATCAGCGCGAGCAGCGGCGAGACGATCACGGTGGGTCCGGCGCCGCGTTCGCGGAGCAGCGCCGTGGAGATGAAGTAGACGGCCGACTTGCCCCAGCCGGTGCGCTGCACCACCAGGGCGCGGCGGCTGTCGACCACCAGTGCCTCGATGGCCTTCCACTGGTCCTCCCGCAGGGTGGCGGACGGGCCGGCGAGGTCGCGCAGCACGGCTTCCGCGGCGGCCCGGACGGCGTCGCGGTCGGCGGGGGTGCTCGGATGGGGTTCGCGCGTCTGCTGCATGGAGTCATGGATACCGTGCCGCACGGACGGACCGCGAATGCCGGGCTGTGGACAACCTGGCGCAAATCATTTGATAGGCCATCAAATATGCCTCAGTGCCCCGGAAATTAGGCCATTGGAGGGAGGAGATGCTGAACCCCCCGATTTATCCACAGGCTCGGACAAATTTCGGCGAACCGGCCCGCTGAGGGTCCACGCTGTGCGACATGACCGCAGACGACCGCACCACCACACCCGTTCCGCGCCCCGGCCGCCTCCCGGTCCGGCTGCGCGGCCCCGCCGACATGGCGGAGATGCTCCCCTACCTGCTGGGCTTCTTCCCCGACGACAGCATCGTCGCGGTGGGCCTGCAGGGCCCCGGCCTCGACCAGGGCGGTGTGATCCGCGTCGACATCCCGGACGATCCGGGCTGCTGGGAGCGGACCGCCGAGGACTGCGCCCGGCTGCTGATCGAGCTCTCCGAGCAGCGCGAGCGCCGCCCCGCCCAAGTCCTGCTGTACCTGTGCCGAGATCCCGCCGACGCCCGGGCCCCCGGGTCCGCGCGTGCCGTCCTGAACGGCCTCCGGCCCCTGGCCGCCGCGCTCACCAAGGCCTTCCAGGCCGAGCAGGTGGTCGTCAAGGAGGCGCTGTGCGTCTCCGAGGGCCGCTGGTGGTCCTTCCTGTGCACCGGGGTCGACTGCTGTCCGCCGGACGGCACCCAGGTCCGGGAGGCCCACCACCCCAGCCCGCTCGCCGCGGCGGCCACCTTCGCCGGGTTCGCCCCGCGCGGCAGCCGCAAGGCGATCGTGGCCGGCCTGGCCCCGGTCGGGCCACCGATGTCCGAGGTGCAGCGCGGCGCCCTGGAGGACGTCGGGCCGCCGTTCATCCGGGAGCTGGCCGCCCCCGGCGGCCGTGGTGCCGCGGTCGAACGGACCGCAGCGCTGCTCGCCGAGGCCACGGCCGAGTTCCGGGCCGGGGCCCGCGAGCTCGACGCCGCCCGTACCGCCCGGATCCTGGTCGGCCTGCAGGACAAGCTCGGCCGGGACCGGGCCGCCGAGTACGCCGAACCGGACGAACTGGTCGCGGCCCAGCGCCTGTGGAAGTTCCTCGTCCGCCGCTGCGTCGACCCGTTCGAACACCTCGCCGCCCCGCCGATGACACTGCTGGCCTGGACGTCCTGGCTGGCCGGGGACTCCGCCACGGCGCGGATCGTGCTGGCCCGCGCACTGGAGCTGGAACCGGGCTACACCCTGGCCCAACTCCTCTACGAGTCCCTGAACTCGGGCATCGACCCGGAGGCCCTGCTCCGGGTGGTCCGGCGCGAGCGCACCGCCAGGCTGCGCGAACCGGCGGACACGGCACCGGAACCGGGCCCGGACGCGGAACCGAACGCGGCACCGGAGCCGGGCCCGTCGCACCGGCCCGGTCCCGTGCCGCCCGGAACGGAACCGGCAGCGTCCACCGTCGACGACCCCGACCCAGCGGCGGCGACGGGTCGGTCCGACAGACCCGGCTCCGGTGCCGAGGAGCACCGCAGGAGCGACCGGCGCGACGGCGAGCACCACGGGGACGGCGGCCGCGGGGCCGAACACCCCGAGCCGTGCGGGGACGACTCCGGTACCGCGGGCCGTCCGGACAGCGGCAGCCCGACCGCCCGCGCCGACGGGCCGTCAGACCCGGGGCACAGCACCGCCCACGGGCACCGGGTGCGCATCCGCCGGGCCGGACGGCCAGGCGTGCACCGACACCAGCACACCCACGGAGGCTGACATGCGCATCCTCGACCCACGATCGCCCGGCAGGTGCCTAGACCTCGCCGCGCGCCATCCGGATCAGCCGGTCCAGCACCGCGCGGCCGCTGACCCGAACCCCGTCGTGCTCCCACTCGTTGGTGACCCACACCCGCGTCCCGGCCACCGCGTCCGCCGTCTCCAGCGAGTGCGCCGTGTCCACGTACATGTCGTCGTGGTACACCGCCGCGTACACCGGCACCCGGTTCGCCGCCAGGTGCGCCGGGTCGTACAGGTCGGGCCAGTCGGTGCGCTCGGCCAGCAGCTGCGCCGTCTCGCGCAGCGGGCGCAGCGCCGGGTCGGTCTCGAACAGCCAGGGGTAGATCATCTCGCCGGTGAACAGCACCGGGCGGTCCTCGGCCAGGGCCGCCTCGGCGTCGAACTCGGGGAACTCGGCGCGCAGCCGCTCCGCCGACCAGTTGGTGGCCCCGGCGTCGACCGAGCGCTGCCCGTAGATCGACTCGTGCAGGACGGCGAACAGCGGGTTCTGCGCGAAGGAGAGGTGCGCCTGCACCCCGGCCAGGAAGGAGTCGGAGAGCTCCGGCCCGTCCACGCCCTCCACCCAGGCCTCCTCCAGCAGGTAGTGCAGCACGTAGGAGCCGCTGCCGCTGCCCAGCATCAGGCCCAGCGCCTGGAAGGCCCGGACGGTCAGCAGCCCGCCGTCCGGCAGGGTCGCGGGCCGGTCCAGCAGATGCGCCGCGATTCGCCGTACCGCCGCCACGTCCTGGGGGAAGCGCGCGTAGTGCCCGGCGTTCTTGCGGGCGACCCTCGGGTAGGCCGCGCGGTAGACCTCGTCCGCCGATCGGCGCAGGCCGGCCAGCCCGCCGGTGACGAACGCCTCGCGCAGGTGCTCGGGGGCCAGCGAGAGGTAGGCCAGGGTGCAGAAGCCGCCGAAGCTCTGCCCCAACAGGCTCCACCGGCCCGCCTCGCCCAGCAGCTGACGTCGGATCAGCTCGGCGTCCCGGACGATCGAGTCGGCGCGGAAGAGCGCGAGGTAGTCGGCCTGCGCGCGGGCGTCGCCGCGCCGGGCCAGGGTCTGCCGGGTGGCGGGGGTGGAGCGGCCGGTGCCGCGCTGGTCCAGCAGCAGCACCCGGTAGTCGTCGAGCGCCCGGTCCAGCCAACCGTCCCGGCCCAGCGGCCGGTTGGCCTTGCCGCCCGGCCCGCCCTGCAGGTACACCAACCACGGAAGCTGCTCGTCCTCGCGGCCGGCGGCCACCACCTCGCGGGCGTAGACCTCGATCGACTCGCCCTCCGGAGCGCTGTGGTCCAGCGGCACCCGGAAGACGTGGTCGGTGGTGACGATCCCGGGGATGCGGCCGAGGGCGGACATGCGACTCCTTGGTACTGGCTGATCACAAGCTGGTCGCGCCGGTGTCCGCCGGGGTCACCGGTGCGTCCGCCGTCGCCCCCGCACCGTATCCTGACCGCGGACAGGAGCCGCCGGGGGGCGTCCGCCACCCACGGAGAACCCCAGGCGGTCCCACGACGGAGCGGGCACCCCGGGTGCCGGTCGCGGACGGCCGACGGAGCGTCGGCTCGCGGCCGGGTCCGACCGGACGCCCGCCCGCCAGGCGTGACCTGGGGCAGGTGTGGTGCGTTCAACCTGCGGAACGCCGCCACCCGAACCGGCACCGTCGGGCCCGCAACGGCCCGGTCGACGGTGTCGGGCACCGGTCACGCGTCGTTCGACCCGGTACCGCCGGAGCTCGAACGGCATCGGCGTCCCGACCCGGGCAGCGCCCCGGCCGGGGCGGACCACCGGCGAGCCGGTTCCACCCGCGTCGGAGCCGCGTGTTCCGGCGGCAGAGCAGCACAGTCCGCGATCGAGCACGCTCGCGGCCGGTCAGGCCCGCAGCAGCCGACCGGTCGAGGGGAGGAGAGCCCGGTGACCGACTCAAGGCCACCCCACGCAGCGTCTCGGCCGCTGCCCACCGACCCGCCCGCCCCCGGAGGCGCCGCCGTGCCCGCCGGAGCGCCGGCTCCCACCGGGCCGCCGCGCCCCGTCGATCCCCTGCCCCTCCACCGGGCCACGCCGCCGTACGGCACGACCGTCGGACCCGGCCCCACTCCAGGAACGGCCGGTACGGCTCACATGGTTCCCGACCCCCCGTCAGTTCCCCCGCAGCCGTACGGAACCCCGGGGAACACGCCCCCGTACGGCACTCCGTACGGCAGCACCCCGCCCTACGGCACGCCCGCCGCCGGTGCTCCCTACGGCGGCCCGGGCGCCACGCCGCCCCACGGCACCCCGGCCCACGGCACGGCCGTGCGTCCGGCCCCCGGCTACCCGCCCGGCGCCCGGGTGGTCGGCGCACCTCGGGGCGACCACCCGGTACCGCCCGGAGCGGCTCCGGGCACGCCGCTCGGTGCGCCCGCCGTCCGGTCCGAGCAGGTGGCCGGTGCGCCCGCCGCCGGCCAGGCCCGGCAGCCGGCCCCGGCGGCGGTGCCGCGGCCGCAGCCGTCCGCGGCGCACGACGTGCTGTGCGTGAACGCGCCGGGCATGGCCTCCTCCGGCCCCGACGGCCAGCTGCGCGGCCACGGCCTGCACGGCTTCTTCCGGCACGGCGTGCGAGCGCTGGCCCGGATGGAACTGCGGATCGGCGGTGTCGAGCCGCTGCCGCTCCAGGGCACCCTGACGTCCGCCGCCGCGGCCCGCTTCGTCGGCTCGGTCCGGGTCCCGGGTGACCTCGACCCGGACCCGGCGCTGACGGTCGAACGGCTCCGGCACGCCGACGGCGCCGAGACGGTGACGGTCCGGAACACGGGCGCCCGCCCGGCCCGGCTCCCCCTGGAGATCGCCCTCGGCACCGACCTCGGCGTGCTCACCGACATCGCGGCCGGTCGGCGCTCGCCGGACCTGCCCGGCCAGGTCCAGTCCTCCGGCCTGCGCTGGGTCGGCCAGGGCCGGGCCGCCACCGTCGCCGCCCGCCCCTCGCCGCACGCGGTGCTGGCCGGCGCGGGCGTGCTCCGCTGGGACTTGGAGATCCAACCGGGTTCCCGGTGGTCGGTCGACCTCCGGGTGGAGCTGGAGGTCCCGCCGACGGGTCGTCCGCCGACGGGCCGCGGCCCAGGCGTCCCGCTGCCCTGGTCCGAACCCGAAGTCCGGGCCGACGACCCCAGGGCCGCCCGCCTGGTCTCCCGGGCGCTCGACTCGATGGCCGGCCTGCTGCTCGCCGACGCTGACCGTCCGACCGATCTGTACACCGCCTCCGGCGCTCCCTGGCGCTTCGGCCTCACCGCCGCCGACGCCCTCTGGGCCGCCCGGATGACGCTGCCGCTGGGCACCCGCCTCGCGGTCGGCACCCTCCGGGCGGTGGCCCGCCGCCAGCACCTCGCCACCGCCCAAGCCACCGCCCAACCGGCCGCCGCGGCTGCGACAGCCAGACCGGCCGACCCCGCGACCTCGACTGACGGCCCGTCACCCGCAGAGGGCGTCGGGACGGCGGTCGGCCCCGGGAGCGCTCCGGGTCCGACCGCGGGCGGCCCCGGCCCGGAGAGCGGGGCGGCGGCGCAGGCGATGGACGGGGTGATCCCGGGCCCGCTGCGGCACGGCGGCCCCGAACTGCCGACCAGCTGCACCGCGACGGAGGCGACCCTGCTGTTCGTCACCGTCCTGGCGGAGGCGTGGCGTTGGGGCATGCCCCGGGCCGAGGTCGCCGAACTGCTGCCGACGGCGGAGCGCGCCCTCGGCGCGCTGCGTGCCGCGGTGGCGGACGGGCCCGAGGGGCCGGTCGGGTTCGTCACCGACTTCGGACGGTCCGCGGAGGAACGGGCCGCACGCCCCGGTCCGGCCAGGTGTGAGGTCCAGGCGCAGGCGCACCGGGCCGCGCTCCAAGGGGCGGACCTGCTGGAGGCCTTCGACCGCCCCGGTGCCGCGCGGTGGCGCGACTGGGCCGCTGACCTGCGGGAACGGTTCCGCGAGCAGTTCTGGCTCGACGACCTGTCCGGTGGCCGCCCGGCCGCCGCCCTGCTGGCCCCGGACCGCCCGGTCCCGGCCGTCGCCTCCACCCTGGTGCACCTCTTCGACGTGGGGCTCGCCGCGGAGGGAGAACTGCACGAGGGCCTGCTGGACCGCGAGCAGACCCGACTGCTCGCCCAGCGACTGGTCACCCCCGAGCTCGACTGCGGCTGGGGATTGCGGACGCTGAGCGCGAAGTCGCCGCGCTTCAACCCGCTCGGCCACCGCAGCGGCGCGGTCCGGGTCCAGGAGACCGCCCTCGCGGTGAGCGGACTGGTGGACGCGGGCTTCGAACGCGAGGCCGAGATACTGCTGGAAGGGCTGCTGGAGGCGTCCGCGCACTTCGAGGGCCGCCTGCCGGAGATGTACGCGGGCGAGCAGAAGGTCGCCGGCTGCCCGCCGGTGCCGCACCCGGCGGCCTGCCGCCCGGCCGCGATGTCCGCGGCCGCCGCGGTGCACCTGGTCCTCTCGCTGGCGGGCGTCCGTCCGGACGCCCCCTCCGGACGGGTGGTCACCCGCCCCGCCAGCACCGCGCCCCTCGGGGCCCTCGAACTGACCGGCCTGCGCGTGGCCGGCGAGCCGTTCTCGGTCCGGGTCAGCCGGATCGGTGTCGCGGTCGTGGAGGAGGCCCCGTCGTTCCTGCAGCTCGCCTCCGGCTGAGGCCCGGCCGGAAGCGTGCTCGGAGCCGGGACCGAGGAGCAGGGGTGGAGGTGCCGTCCGGAGGGTGGCCGGGTTCGACCACGGCACCGTTGTGACGGGGGCGGTGGGGCTGATGGGGCAGGTGGAAGCACCGGGGACGGAAGGGGCGGGGCCGGTGGTCTGTGATTATCGTCAGAGAGACGACTAAGATCGACGCCATGTCGCGTTATGACCCGTCGGCCTTCCCTCCGTTCGCAGTCACGGTTGACCTCGTGGTGCTGACGGTCCGCGACCATGAGCTGTGCGCGCTGCTGGTGAAGCGCGGCGAGGCGCCGTTCCAGGGCTACTGGGCGCTGCCGGGCGGGTTCGTGCGGCCCGACGAAGGGCTGGGCGAGGCGGCCTCCCGGGAACTGGCCGAGGAGACGGGGCTACGGGCGCAGTCCTTCCCGGGCCGGGGCGCGGCCGAACCGACCCCGGCCGGGGCGCACCTGGAACAACTGGGCACCTACGGCCACCCGCAGCGGGACCCTCGGATGCGGGTGGTCAGCGTCGCGCACCTGGTCCTCGCCCCCGACCTGCCCTCGCCGCGCGCGGGCGGCGACGCCAGCAGCGCCCGGTGGGCACCGGTCCGCGAACTGCTCGGCGAGGAGCGCAATGACGGCGTGCTGCTCGCGTTCGACCACGGCCAGATCCTGGCCGACGGCGTGGAACGGGCCCGGTCGAAGATCGAGTACTCCTCGCTGGCCACGGCCTTCTGCCCGCCGGAGTTCACCGTCGGCGAGCTGCGCCGGGTGTACGAGGCGGTCTGGGGCGTGGCGCTCGACCCGCGGAACTTCCACCGCAAGGTCACCGGCACCCCGGGCTTCCTGCTCCCCTCCGGCGGCACGACGACCCGTCAGGGCGGCCGTCCCGCCCAGCTGTTCACGGCGGGCGGCGCGACCGTCCTGAACCCGCCGATGCTGCGCCCTGACGCCTGAAGTCTGACGCCTGAAGTCTGACGCCTGAAGTCTGAACCGCCTGGGCCCGGCGCGGGTGCCGGAGCCTCCGGGGCGCGGTGTCCGCCGGTGGTGGCGGCCGGGGCCGGAGCGAGTGCGACACGCAGGGCGCGGCAGGCGCGTTGCCGCCCAAGGGTGGTGACGTTCCGTCAGTTCGGCGTCAGTGCCGCAGGAGCGCTGTCCCCTGATCGGGTGAGGTCGGCGCTAATACCGCTCACGACCCATCCGGAATGCCTGGTTTCGCCGCTTCCGCGTCCTACTGTGCAGGCTCGGGACGGGCGGGCACGCCGGTCCTTCGGCGGGCGAGCGAACGGGCGGCGATGATCCAGATCACCGGACTGACCAAGGCGTACCGGCGGGGGAGTCCCCCGGCGGTACTGGACCTGACGTTCGACGTCCGACCGGGGATGGTCACCGCGCTGCTGGGGGACGAGGGGGCCGGCAAGTCCACCGCGCTGCGGCTGATGGTGGAGCTGGAGCGCGGCCTGGGCGTCACCCTCTTCGACGGGCGCACGTACCGGCGGATCGGACGTCCCGAGCGCGAGATCGGCGTGCTGCTGCCCACCGCCCGGCCGGAGGCGGGCCACCCGGGCATGCGGGCCGGGGCGCACCTGCGGATGCTGGCCGGTGCGGTCGGCGTCCCGGCCGGGCGGGCCGACGACCTGCTGGAGCAGACCCGACTCGCGGCGGTCGCCGACCATCGGATCGGAACCTTCTCCCCGGGCATGCACCGCCGGCTCGCACTGGCCGCCGCACTGCTCGGTTCCCCCGCCACCCTGCTGCTGGACGATCCGACCGAGGGGCTCTCCCCGCGCAGCGAGGAGTGGTTCCACGGCTTCCTGCGCTCCTTCGCGGTGGCGGGCGGCACCGTCCTGATGACCACCCGCAGCCCGGAGGAGGCCGCGGAGCTCGCCGACCGGGTGATCACCCTGGAGACCGGTCGGCTGATCGCCGACCAGCCGGTCGCGGAGTTCCGGCGGACCAGGGTGCACCCCGAAGTCCAGGTCCGCGGTCCGCAGATGGCCCGCCTGGCCGACTTGCTGGTGACCCAGGGCGCGCACGTCCGGCGGGACGGCGGAGCCGGTCTCACGGTGAGCGGCATCGGCCGCACCGAGATCGGCGAACTCGCCTACCGCAACGGCATCCTGCTGCACGAACTGGCCGACCGGACGACGCGCCGTTCGGCCGGGTACCCGTCCGGCCTGCCCGCCGGGTCGGGCCGCTCCGGTCAGGTGACGATCCGGACGGCCCGGCAGCACCCCGACGGACAGCCGCCGCACACCGAGCCGGTTCCTGCCCCCGCCCCCGCCTCTGCCTCCGCCCACGTCGCACCGCCGCGCGCAGCCGAAGGCCGCCCGGTCGGATCGGGCAGCTCGGGTGGGCCGGGCGGATTGGGCGGACCGGAGCCGGAGCGCTCACTCGACCACCGCGGCCTCCAGGTGGGCCGCAGGGCCACTGCGGCGCTCGCCCCGGACCCGGCGGTGTCGTCGGCCCCGGCCCCGGCCTCGGCCCCGGCTTCGACGCCCGCCCCTTCGCGCTCGGTTGCTCCACAGGCCACCGCCGCGCCCGCCCCGGACCCGTCGGCTTCGGCAAGTCCGGGCGCTCCGGCGGTCCCGCCCCCGATGGTTGGGGCAACTGCCGTGCCGCGCAGTGCGGTTGCTTCGGACCCGGTGGTGTCGCCGGGTCCGGCCGGTCGGGCGGTCCCGGCGCCCTCCGGGTCGCACGCGACTGCTGCGCGGTCTGGTGCCCCGTCAGGTCGGGGGCCCGCTGTCGACCTGGTCCGGCGAACTCCCCGCGGTGCTTCCGCGCTCGGTCGGTCGCCCCGGCCGGTGAACGCCCCGTCGCCCACCCGCGCCCCGGCCGCCCCCGAGCGGGTGCCGCTGCCGGACGCCGGTGGCCGGGCGCGCCGGACCGTCCCGGCCCCGGGGGCGGTCGACGTCGAGCACCTGGCCGCCAACCCCACCGACGCGGAACTGCTGGCCCCCGCCCGGGTCGGCGGGAGCGGCGCGGTCGGCACGGTCGGCACGGGGGCAGGCCGCCCCGCCCGCCCCGCCCCCGTACCGCAGATGCCGGTGGCGACACTGGTGTCGATGCCGGTGGCGACGGCGACCCGCGCCCGCCCGGTCGACAGCACCGAACTGCGCCCGGCCGCCCCGCCCGGTGGCGGCGGGCCGGCGGAACCGAGGAACGCGGCGCGCCCCGGCGCCGGCGGCAACGAGAACGGGAGTGAGTGAGACCGTGCGGGTGGTGCTGAGTGAGGTGCGTCGGCTGCGCGGAGTGCGCTCCACGTGGTGGGTGGTCGCGGCGGCGCTGCTGCTGAACGCGGCCGTGGCGGTGCTCGCGGCGCGCCGCGCCGCGGAAGGGGAGTGGGCGGTGCGGGCGTTGGCGGCGGTGGTGCCGTGGCTGCCGCTGCCGATCACCGCGCTGGCGGCGGCAGTGCTCGGCGCGCTGGCGTACGGCCACGAGATGCGCTGGCCGGGCCTGGTCGCCGGCCGGGTCGCGCTGCGCCGCCGGCTGGGCGCGCTGACCGCGAAGCTGCTGGTGGTCGGCGCGGCCGCCGTGGTGCTGGCGGTGCTCTCGCTGGCGGTGAACGCCCTCGCGGTCCGGTTCGCGCTGCCGGCCGGCGCGGACGCCTCGACGGTCCTCGCCCTCCCGCATCCGGCGGACCTGTGGCACCCGTCCCGGCTGCTGCGGCCCGGCGGACCGTTCGGGGCCGGCGGTGCCGGGCGCACGCTGTCGGCGTTCCCGGTGCTGGCGGTGGCCGGCGGCTGGACGGGCCTGCTGCTCACCTCGGTGGTCCGCAGCGCCGTCGTGGGCGTCCTGCTGACGGGTGCGCTGCCCGCCCTGCTGGAGCCGACGGCCGGCCTGCTGCTGCACCACTGGGGCCTCAACTGGCCGGTCTGGGTACGGGAGTTGCTGCCGTTCTCGTACGGCCTGGAGCTGTTCCGCGACGGCGCGGACCGGACGGCCGGCGCGCTGGACGGCACGGTGGCCGCGGCGCTGCTGCTCCCGGCCGCCGCGCTGGTGTTGACCGCGCTGTTGGCCCAGTTCCGCCGCCGCGCCCTCTGAAGCCCTCTGAAGCTCCCTGAAGCGGTCCGAAGGTCCGCCGGTCCCGGGCGCGTCCGGAACGGCGGCCCCGGAAGAGCGGTGACGGCATGTCAGTCGCTCCGGCCGCTCCGGCCGCGGAGAACCACCGGCATCCGGAACCGGCATTCGGAACCGGCGCCCGGAGGCGGAGACGGAAGCGGGGTCGAGGGCGCCCGAGAGAAAAGCGGATCGGATGACCGATATGCACCTTTCCTGCTGATAAGAAGTCAATTATCCAGGCACGGCCGATCACCCTTTCGTGTGCTTTTCAGGAGAATGCTCAAGGCGGGTTCGCCGATCGCCGACAAAGGAGGGCGTGAGTACCCTTGCGCACCCCACCGTGACCGCCGCTCGCCAGGCCGAGTCGATCTCCGCCTCCGAGTTGGACCGTTTCCCGTACGCCGACCGCCCGACCCCGCCCGCGCCCCGCTGGGAGGGGGCCGAGAACGAGCTCGGCCGTCCCGGTCGGAAGACCACCAGCAGCCGTGGCCGCGGCCTGCACGGCCAGTTGGTCCAGCAGCTCGGCCAGATGATCGTCTCCGGCGACCTGGGCGCCGACCGCCCGCTGGTGCCGGAGGAGATCGGCCAGCGCTTCGAGGTCTCCCGCACCGTGGTGCGCGAGTCGCTCCGGGTGCTGGAGGCGAAGGGCCTGGTCTCGGCCCGTCCGAACGTCGGCACCCGGGTCCGCCCGGTGAGCGACTGGAACCTGCTCGACCCGGACATCATCGAGTGGCGCGCGTTCGGCCCGCAGCGGGACGAGCAGCGCCGCGAACTGTTCGAACTGCGCTGGGCGATCGAGCCGCTGGCCGCCCGCCTCGCGGCCGGCCACGGCCGGGAGGACGTCCAGCACCGCTTGGTCGAGCTGACCGAGATCATGAGCCACGCCGGCAGCCAGGGGGACCTGGTCAGCTACTCCCGTGCCGACGCCGAACTGCACGCCCTGGCCCTGCAGATGGCCGGCAACCGGATGCTGGAGCACCTGTCCGGGATCGTCTCCGGCGCGCTCCAGGTCTCCGGCGGCTCCGGCACCACCTGCGAGCGCCCGTCCGACTCGGCGGTCAGCCTGCACGTCCGGCTGGTCGACGCCCTCGGTACCGGTGACGGCACCGCCGCCGAGGCCGCCGTCCGCGCGCTGCTCACCGTCCACCCGGACATCGAGCACGCCGTCCCCGCCCCGCGCGAGCACTGAGCGGTCCGACCCCGACCGCCGCTCCGACCGGATGGCCCTTCCGCTGCCCACGCGCGCGCAGCCGAGGGGCCATCGGCGTACCGGCCCGGACCACACAGGAACGCCGGAGCGCCGCAGCACCACAGCACCCCAGCGCCGGAGCGCCGGAGCACCGCAGCGCCGAGAAGCCGCCCGCAGGGCCCGCGGATAGGCCGCCCGGGGCAGCCCGTACCGGCCGACGGGTGGTGTGACGGGCGCCACGACGGGCATGCGTAACACTTGAGGAGCGGCAGCGATGTGTACGGAGCGGAAGCAGCTCCGGAATAACCACCACGAGTCAGATGGCTGTGTTGGTCCGCGACGCTGTCGCCGTCCTGCAGACCCCGGTCACGGTCCACCCACCCGAGCAGTCGGGTGATCCGGTGCGGGTTCGTGTCCACTCATCGTCCGAGAGGTTGTTCGTGTCGGCCAGCACATCCCGTTCCCTTCCCCCCGAGATCGCCGAGTCCGCGGCACTGCTGGCGCTCATCGAGCGGGGCAAGGCCCAGGGGCAGATCGCCGGTGACGACGTGCGCCACGCGTTCGAGGCGGACCAGATCCCGGTCACCAAGTGGAAGAACGTCATGCGCAGCCTCAATCAGGTGCTGATCGAGGAGGGGGTGGAGCTCATGGTGAGCGCGGCCGAGCCGGCCGGCGCCAAGCGCAAGAGCGTCGCGGCCAAGAGCACCACCAAGCGCACCGCGGCCAAGGCGGTCACCACCCGCACGCCGGTCGCCCAGACCAAGCCCCCGGTGCGGATCGCCCCCGCGGCGACCCCGGCCCCGTCGGTGCTGGCCGCCGCGGTGTCCACCACCGAGGTCACCGTCGTCGAGACCATCGAGGTCGCCGAGGCCCGCGCCGCCGTCAAGCGGGTGGCCGCCCCGGCGAAGAAGGCGGTGGCCAAGAAGGCCGCCGCCCCGGCCAAGAAGACCGCCGCCAAGAAGACCGCCGCGGCCGGCAAGCCCGCGGGCAAGGCCGGCGACGAGGACGCGATCGGCGAGGAGGAGCTCCTCGAGGACGTGGCCCTGCCCGGTGACGGCAAGGAGGGCGAGGCCGAGGAGGAGACCGACCAGGGCTTCGTGCTCTCGGACGACGACGAGGACGACGCCCCGGCCCAGCAGGTCGCCGTGGCCGGTGCCACCGCCGACCCGGTCAAGGACTACCTCAAGCAGATCGGCAAGGTCCCGCTGCTCAACGCCGAGCAGGAGGTCGAGCTCGCCAAGCGGATCGAGGCCGGCCTGTTCGCCGAGGACAAGCTGAGCCAGGCCGACAAGCTCGCCCCGAAGCTCAAGCGCGAGCTGGAGATCATCGCCGAGGACGGCCGCCGCGCCAAGAACCACCTGCTGGAGGCCAACCTCCGCCTGGTGGTCTCGCTGGCCAAGCGCTACACCGGCCGCGGCATGCTGTTCCTGGACCTGATCCAGGAGGGCAACCTGGGCCTGATCCGCGCGGTCGAGAAGTTCGACTACACCAAGGGCTACAAGTTCTCGACCTACGCGACCTGGTGGATCCGGCAGGCGATCACCCGCGCCATGGCCGACCAGGCCCGCACCATCCGTATCCCGGTGCACATGGTCGAGGTCATCAACAAGCTCGCCCGCGTGCAGCGCCAGATGCTCCAGGACCTGGGCCGCGAGCCCACCCCGGAGGAGCTGGCCAAGGAACTCGACATGACCCCCGAGAAGGTCATCGAGGTCCAGAAGTACGGCCGCGAGCCGATCTCGCTGCACACCCCCCTCGGCGAGGACGGCGACAGCGAGTTCGGTGACCTGATCGAGGACTCCGAGGCGGTCGTCCCGGCCGACGCGGTCTCCTTCACCCTGCTCCAGGAGCAGCTGCACTCGGTGCTCGACACCCTGTCCGAGCGCGAGGCGGGCGTGGTCTCGATGCGCTTCGGTCTGACGGACGGTCAGCCGAAGACGCTGGACGAGATCGGCAAGGTCTACGGCGTGACGCGCGAGCGCATCCGCCAGATCGAGTCGAAGACCATGTCGAAGCTGCGCCACCCGTCCCGCTCCCAGGTGCTGCGCGACTACCTGGACTGACGGTCCGTCACGCGAACGGGCCCCTCCACCGCTCGGTGGAGGGGCCCGTTCGCGTGTCCGGGCATCGCCCGATGGAGTGGCGGGCGGCGGGGGTTCGGACACGCATGGTGAGTGGGTGACTACGCTGGGCCGGTTGTCGCATTTTGTGCGGAACGCTCGTCGGCCCGCCGAACCCCCTGGAGAACCGGTGCCCCACCTGGACACGTACGCGCCTCGGCTCCGCCGCCGGGCGGTCGCACTCCTCGCGCTGGCGGCGCTGCCCGCCCCGCTGATCGCGCTCGGCGCGGCCGCGCCGGCCGAGGCGCAGCGGCGGATCATCGGCGGGACGGAGACCAGCACCTCCGACCACCCGTGGATGGTGGCGCTGTCCAGCCGGCAGCAGTTCGGCTCGGCCCGCTCCGGCCAGTTCTGCGGCGGGGCGCTGATCAGTCCGACCAAGGTGGTGACGGCGGCGCACTGCTTCTACGACGAGAACACCGCCCGCCCCACCGACCGGCCCGGGCTGCGGGCGATCGTCGGCCGGGACGACCTGCGCGGGACGGCCGGCCGCGAGGTCGCGGTGCGCGGGGTGTGGATCGACCCGGGCTACAGCTTCACCGCCAACACCCGGGACGTCGCGGTGCTGACGCTGGCCGAGCCGCAGACCAACCGGCCGGTGCTGGAGATGGTCGGCCCGGGCGAGACCGAGCCGTACGCGCCGGGCACCGCCTCGACGGTGTACGGCTGGGGGGACACCCGCGGCAACGGCAGCTACTCGAACACGCTGCGCCGGGTCACGGTGCCGATCGTCTCGGACGCGGTCTGCGCGCACGCCTACCCGGGCGGCCTGGACAGCGCCTACGACGCGCGCAGCATGGTGTGCGCGGGCGAGCAGCGCGGCGGGCGGGACGCCTGCCAGGGCGACAGCGGCGGCCCGCTGCTGGTGGCCGGGCGGCTGGCCGGGCTGGTGTCCTGGGGCGCGGGCTGCGCCGAGGCCGAGCACCCCGGGGTGTACACCCGGGTCTCCGCGGTGGTGGAGTCGGTGCGCAGCGTGATGTGAGCCGACGCCGAAAGCCGAGAAGCCCGAACGCCGTGGGCCGGGCCCCGGTGACAGCGGCCGGGAACGCCACGGCCGGGTGGCCCGCCGCGAAGGGCGGGCCACCCGGCCGTTCAGGCAGCTCGGTGGCCGAGGGCGAGCGTCAGTGCTCGCCCTCCGCGGCCGTGGCCGTGGTGCCGGAGAGGCGGTCGCTCTCGTCGTGTATCTCGACGGCGATCTTCTTGAGCTCGGGCTCGAACTTACGCCCGTGGTGGGCGCAGAACAGCAGCTCTCCACCGCTGGAGAGGACGACGCGCAGGTAGGCCTGAGCGCCGCACCGGTCGCAGCGGTCTGCCGCGGTGAGCGGGCTCGCAGGGGTCAGAACAGTAGTCACGTCGCCTCTTCTCTAGCTCGACGAGCTGTGTACCAGGATCAACATCCAACCAGGTCGAATTCGTTCCCGCTCGTGGCTTTTCTCTTTGAGGATTCTGCTGTCTCGTTGATGAAGGACGTGCCCCGGGCGCCGGTGGTTCATGCGTACCGGTTCCCACGACCCGCCCATCACCTCGAACGCCCGATCGGGTCGGGGTGCGAGGTCCGCGTAGCATAATCCTCCGCCGGGTTGGAGCATAAGCCCCGACCCGAACCCTGTTTGACCGCATCGCAGCAGCTCCGCAGCCCTTCCCGGCCGCCCGGACCCGTCAGGGCCCGTGGTGTCGGCAGGAGATGGGAGGCTGGGGCCCGCGGGCGCGGCGGGGGTCGTGTTCGCGCAGCGCGTACAAGGGGTGCGGACCTCGACGGCCCGGATCTCAGTTGCTGAGAGCATGCGGGGGTGTCCGTCAACGTCATGGGTGTCCGTCAGCGTCATGGAGGAGTGCAGAGCGTGAGTGGAGAAAAGACCGTGCCGTCCTCGCTGGTGGCCGGCGAGGGCGGTTCCGACTACACCGCGCGGCACCTGCTCGTCCTGGAGGGCCTGGAGGCGGTCCGCAAGCGCCCCGGCATGTACATCGGGTCGACCGACAGCCGCGGCCTGATGCACTGCCTGTGGGAGATCATCGACAACGCGGTGGACGAGGCCCTGGGCGGGCACTGCGACCACATCGAGGTGCTGCTGCACCAGGACGGGTCGGTCGAGGTCCGGGACAACGGGCGCGGCATCCCGGTCGACGTGGAGCCGAAGACCGGCCTGTCCGGCGTCGAGGTGGTGATGACCAAGCTGCACGCGGGCGGCAAGTTCGGCGGCGGTTCGTACGCGGCCTCCGGCGGCCTGCACGGCGTCGGCGCCTCGGTGGTCAACGCACTGTCCGCCCGGCTGGACGTGGAGGTGGACCGCTCCGGCACGGTGCACGCGATCAGCTTCCGGCGCGGCACCCCCGGCGTGTACGCCGGCGAGGGCCCGGACGCGACGTTCGAGCCCGGCAGCGGCATGACCAAGAAGGGCAAGGCCCCGCGCGGCCGGACCGGCACCCGCATCCGCTACTGGGCGGACCGGCAGATCTTCCTCAAGGACGCCCGGCTGTCGCTGGAGTCGCTGCACAGCCGGGCCCGGCAGACCGCCTTCCTGGTCCCCGGCCTGACCATCGTGGTCCGCGACGAGCGGCTCACCGAGAGCGACAAGCCCGAGGTCGAGACCTTCCGCTTCGACGGCGGCATCAGCGAGTTCTGCGAGTTCCTGGCCCCCGACCGCCCGGTCTCCGACGTGCTCCGGCTGCGCGGCGAGGGCACCTTCAAGGAGACCGTCCCGGTCCTCGACGAGCTCGGCCACATGACGCCCACCGAGGTCACCCGCGAGCTCGGGGTGGACATCGCGCTGCGCTGGGGCGCCGGCTACGACACCACCCAGCGCTCCTTCGTCAACATCATCGCCACCCCCAAGGGCGGCACCCACGTCACCGGCTTCGAGCGGCAGCTCGCCAAGACCGTCAACGAGGCGCTGCGGGCCGCCAAGCTGCTCCGGGTCGCCGAGGACGACATCACCAAGGACGACGCGCAGGAGGGCCTGACCGCGGTCATCACCGTCCGGCTCGCCGAGCCGCAGTTCGAGGGCCAGACCAAGGAGGTGCTGGGCACCTCGGCGGCCAACCGGATCGTCGCGGCGGTGGTCGCCAAGGAGCTGAAGGCCTTCCTGAGCTCGACCAAGAAGGACGAGAAGCTGCAGGCCCGGGCGGTGCTGGAGAAGGTCGTCGCGGCGGCCCGGACCAGGGTCGCGGCCCGGCAGCACAAGGAGGCGCAGCGCCGGAAGACCGCGCTGGAGACCTCCTCGCTGCCCGCGAAGCTGGCCGACTGCCGCAGCGACGACGTGGACCGCAGCGAACTGTTCATCGTCGAGGGCGACTCCGCGCTCGGCACCGCCAAGCTGGCCCGGAACTCCGAGTTCCAGGCGCTGCTGCCGATCCGCGGCAAGATCCTGAACGTCCAGAAGGCCTCGGTGAGCGACATGCTCAAGAACGCCGAGTGCGCGTCGATCATCCAGGTGATAGGAGCGGGCTCCGGCCGGACCTTCGACATCGACCAGGCGCGCTACGGCAAGGTCATCTTCATGGCCGACGCCGACGTCGACGGCTCGCACATCCGCACCCTGCTGCTGACGCTGTTCCACCGCTACATGCGGCCGATGGTCGAGCAGGGCCGGGTGTTCGCCGCAGTGCCGCCGCTGCACCGGATCGAGCTGACCAACCCCAAGCGCGGCCAGGAGAAGTACCACTACACCTACTCGGACGCCGAACTGCGGCGCACCCTGCTGGAGTTCCAGGGCAAGAACCTGCGCTGGAAGGACCCGATCCAGCGCTACAAGGGCCTCGGCGAGATGGACGCCGACCAGCTGGCCGAGACCACCATGGACCCGCGGCACCGCATCCTGCGCCGGATCAACCTGGGCGACCTGGAGTCCGCGGAGAAGACCTTCGACCTGCTGATGGGCAACGACGTCGCCCCCCGCCGGGAGTTCATCGTCGACTCGGCGGCCACCCTGGACCGGTCCCGGATCGACGCCTGAGCAGGACGCGGTGAGGGGCTCTCCACCCGGGGGTGGAGAGCCCCTCGGCGTCCGGTTCAACCCGCGCTCCGAGGAAGACTCGGGCGGCGCTCCGTAGCGTGGTGGACGTCGAGGAAACCCCGCCCGGAAGGCACCCGAAATGACCGCCCTGTCCAACGTCCTGATCGCCGTCGCCGTGATCGTCCTGGTGGTGGGCCGGCAGTTGCGGGCCCGCCGGCTGGACACCGAACGCCGGTTCTGGCTGCTGCCGCTGGTGCTGGCCGCCGTCGCGCTGCGCGACCCGGTGCTGATCGACCCCGCGCACCAGGTGACCGCCGCCGTCCTGGTGGCCGGCTCGCTGCTCACCACCGTCGGCATGGGCTGCGCCTGGGGCTGGACCATGCGGCTCTGGCGCGACGCGGACGGCGCGCTGTGGACCCAGGGGTCGACCGCCACCGTGTTCGCCTGGGTCGGTGCGATCCTGGTCCGGGCCGCCTGGTACGGGGTCGGCTCGGCGCTGCACGTCCACCAGTCCAGCAGCGTGCTGATGCTCTCGCTGGCGCTGCTGCTGCTGGTCCGCTCGACCACGGTGGCCTGGCGGGCCCGGCAGCTGGACGACAAGCGGCACGGCCTGGCCGCCTGACGGCCCGTAGACCCGAGGAGGACCGGCGGGTGAGCACGCTGGAACGCTGGACCCGCTGGCCCGCCGGTGACGTCCCGGTCCGGGAGCACGGCTCCCGGGCCCGGACGGTGCTGTCGTTCTTCGGCCGGGCCGCGATGCTGGGCGCGGTGCTGTCCGGCACCTACGCCGAACGGCACTACGGCGGCTGGCAGGTGCTGATCCCGCTCGGCTGGATCGCGGCCGCCGCCGCGCTGTTCACCGGCTGGTACGTCTCCTGCAGGGCGCAGCGGCTGTGGCCCGCGATGGCCTGCGCGGCCGGGCTGCTGGTGTACGCCGGGCTGGCCCACGAGGGCGGGGCACGGACGCTGGCCGCGGTGATCTGGTGCGGCCTCGCGGTGCTCGCGGTGATCCGGCTGCCGCTGGCCGCCGGAGTGCTCACCGCCGGTGCGGCGCTGGGCAGTTACGGGTTCGGCTCGAACGACTCGCTGCTGGTGCTGCTGGCCGTCGCGGGCGGCCTGGGCCTGCTCGGCTGGCTGCTCCGGCTGGACGGCCAGGCCCGGTCCGCGCAGCGCGCCCTGCTGGCCGAGGAGCGGGCCGCGCAGGCCGCCCGGGCGGAGAGCGCGGCGCTGGCCGAACGGGCCAGGATCGCCCGGGAGATCCACGACGTGCTGGCGCACAGCCTCTCCGCGCAGCTGGTGCACCTGGAGGCGGCCCGGCTGATGCTGGACGCCGGCGCGGACCGGGCCGAGGTCCGGGAGCGGATCGTCTCGGCCCGGCGGATGGCCCAGGACGGCCTGGTGGAGACCCGGCAGGCGCTGTCCGCGCTGCGCGGCGAGTTCGCCCCGGTCGCCGAGTTCGTCGCGGAGCTGGCCGCGCAGTCCGCGGCCGAGCTGACCGTGGACGGAGTGCCCCGGCCGGTCCCGGCCGAGCCCGGACTGGCGGTCCGCCGCACCGCGCAGGAGGCGCTCACCAACGCCCGCAAGCACGCCCCCGGCGGCCGGGTCGAGGTCCGACTCGCCTACCTGGACGGGGCGGTGGAGCTGACGGTGCGCAACTCCGGGGCGCCGCGCGGGGCGGACCCGGTGCTGGGCGACAGCGGGAACGGGTACGGTCTGCTCGGGATGCGCGAACGCGCGGAACTGCTCGGCGGCGAACTGCTGGCGGGCCCCGAGGACGGAGGGTGGCGCGTGCTGCTGCGGGTGCCGACGTGACGGGCGAGCCGGTCCGGGTGGTGGTCGCCGACGACCAGACCGTGGTCCGGGAGGGCATCGTGATGCTGCTCGGCCTGCTGCCGGGGATCACGGTGGTCGGCTCGGCGGCGGACGGCGAGGAGGCGCTCCGGCTGGTCGCCGAACACGCCCCCGACGTGGTGCTGATGGACCTGCGGATGCCGCGCTGCGACGGCGTGGAGGCGACCCGCCGGGTCCGGGCCGAGCACCCCGGCACCGAGGTGGTGGTGCTCACCACCTACGCCGACGACGACTCGCTGTTCTCCGCCCTGCAGGCCGGGGCGCGCGGCTTCCTGACCAAGGACGCCGGCGCGGAGGAGATCGCCCGGGCCGTCGTGGACGTCCGCTCGGGTGCGGCCGGGCTCTCCCCGCAGGTCCAACTCCGGCTGCTGGAACGGCTCTCCGGTACGCCCGCAGCCGTCCCCGCCGCCCCGGAAGCCCCGGTCGGGCCGGCCCCGGCGCCCGCGCCCGCGCCGTTCCAACGGCCGCCGCTGCCGGACGGGTTGACCCAGCGGGAGGCCGAGGTGCTGGCGTTGATCGCGGCCGGCCTGTCCAACGCGGAGATCGCCGGAAGGCTGTTCGTCAGCCCCGCGACGGTGAAGACGCACATCAACAACCTGTTCGCCAAGACGGCGGTGCGGGACCGGGCGCAGGCCGTGGCGTACGCCTTCAAGCATGGAATTTCGGACGGTTCGTAAACCGACCTTGTTGTCGCCGGTTCGGGTGAACGTATCTGCACGGGTTTCGTGGTGTGGTTTGTGACACTCCATCATGGTTCGGTCGGAGTGACCGGAATGATGAGGTGTCGGCAGTGGCCCAGCAGGAACGAATCCGGTGGGCCGCGGCCGCCCGGCCCCGGACGGTGGCGCAGCGGCGGGCGGCCGACCCGCCGGCCCCACCGGCCCCGCCCGCGGAGCGCGCCGGGCGCGAGGTCTACCGCAGCGTCCAGGACAGCGAGGCCTTCCAGGAGATCCGGCGCGGCTACCGCTCGTTCGTCTTCCCGGCCAGCGCCGGGTTCCTGGCCTGGTACCTGCTCTTCGTGGCGGCCCAGGCGTTCGCCCCGGAGCTGATGCGGCACCGGATCGCCGGGCCGCTCAACCTGGCTTGGCTGCTCGGCCTCGGCCAGTTCGTCTCCACCTTCCTGCTCACCTGGCTCTACGCCCGCAACGCCCGCACCAAGCGCGACCGAGCAGCCCTCGAACTGCGCTGGGACACCCAGGACCAACTGCGATGACTCCACACCCCAGCCACGGTCTCGCGGTGGCGCTGTTCGCCGTCGTCGTCGCCGTCACCCTGATCATCACCGTCTGGGTCGGCCGCCGCGGCCACGCCGCGGAGGACTTCTACGCCGGCGGCCGCGACTTCTCGCCGCTCCAGAACGGCTTCGCCCTCTCCGGCGACTACCTCTCCGCCGCCTCCTTCCTCGGCGTCACCGGCCTGATCGCGCTCTACGGCTACGACGGCGTGCTCTACAGCATCGGCTTCCTGGTCGCCTGGCTGGTCGTGCTGATGCTGGTCTCCGAACTCGTCCGCAACGCCGGCCGCTACACCCTGGCCGACGTGCTGGCGCTGCGGATGCGCCAGCGCCCGGTCCGGGCCGCCGCCGGGCTCGCCTCGATGGTCGTCACGCTGATGTACCTGATCGCGCAGATGGTCGGGGCCGGCAGCCTGGTCGCCCTGCTGCTCGGCACCGACAGCGGCGCCGCCAAGGCATGGACCATCGTCGCGGTCGGCGGCCTGATGATCGTCTACGTCACGGTCGGCGGGATGCGTGCCACCACCTGGATCCAGATCGTCAAGGCCTTCCTGCTGGTGGCCGGTTCGGTGCTGCTCACGGTGCTGGTGATGGCCCGCTTCCACGGCGACTTCGGCGCGCTGATGAACGCCGCCGCGCAGCACAGCGGCGTCGGCCGGAAGTACCTGGAGCCCGGCCTCAAGTACGGGTCCAGCCCGATCAGCCGGCTGGACTTCGTCAGCCTCGGCCTGGCGCTGGTGCTCGGCACCGCGGGCCTGCCGCACATCCTCAGCCGGTTCTACACCGTGCCGACCGCGCGGGCCGCCCGGCGCTCCACGATGTGGGCGATCGGCCTGATCGGCTGCTTCTACCTGATGGCGATCGTGCTCGGCCTCGGGGCCGGCGCGCTGGTCGGCTCCAAGGCGGTCAAGGCGGCCAACTCGGCGGGCAACACCGCCGTTCCGCTGCTCGCCCTCGACCTGGGCGGCGGGCCGGACTCCACCTGGGGCCTGCTGCTGTTCGCGGTGATCTCGGCGATCGCCTTCGCCACCATCCTCGCCGTGGTGGCCGGGCTCACCCTGGCCTCCTCCGCGGCCTTCGCCCACGACCTCTACGCGCGGGCCTGGCGGCGCCCCGAGGAGCGGCAGGTCTCCGAGCGCGAGGAGGTGATCGCGGCCCGGATCTCCGCCGTGGTGATCGGCGGACTCGCCGTCGTGCTCAGCCTGTTCGCGCAGAAGCTGAACGTGGCCTTCCTGGTCGGCCTGGCCTTCGCGGTGGCCGCCTCGGCCAACCTGCCGACCCTGCTGTACTCGCTGTTCTGGAAGCGCTTCACCACCCGCGGCGCGGTCTGGTCGGTCTACGGCGGCCTGGTCCCCGCAGTGCTGCTGGTGGTGTTCTCGCCGGTGGTCTCCGGCGCGAGGACCTCGATGCTGCCCGGCCTGGACTTCCACTGGTTCCCGCTGGAGAACCCGGGCCTGGTCTCGATCCCGCTCGGCTTCCTGGCCGGCTGGCTGGGCACCGTGCTGGACCGGGAGAGCCCCGACGAGGACGGCTTCGCCGAACTGGAGGTGCGCGCCCTGACCGGCGCGGGCGCGGCCTGACCGGTCGCGCGGACGGGGGGCCGGGGCCGCCCGGGGTGCCTCGCGCGCCCCGGGCGGCGGCCCGCCGGAGCCGGGCGGGGTCAGGCGGGGCGGTCGCCCCCGAGCCAGAAGTCGATGGTGCTGCCGAGCACCGTCCGGAACAGTTCGAAGTTCAGCGGTTTGAAGATGTAGCTGTCCGCCCCGGCCGCGTAGCAGGCCTCGACCTCCGCGGGCGAGGTCGAGGAGGTGAAGACCACCACCGGCAGCCCGGCCAGTTCCGGGCGGCCGCGCAGGTCGCCGAGCAGCTGGTGGCCGTTGTAGCCGGGCAGGTTGAGGTCGAGCAGCACCAGCAGCGGGCGCTCCGCCGCCGGGTCGACCAGCCGGTCCGGGACGCGCTCCGGCCGGTCGGCGAACTCCAGTCGGACCAGCGGGTGCGAGCGGCCGAGCGCCCGCGCCATCGCCTCGATGTCCTCCTCGGAGTCCTCCACCACGAGGACCAGTCCCTCGACCGTCGCCGTCACGCCGCTCCCCGCTTCCCGTTCCCGCCCGCCCCGGCGTGCGGATCCTGCTCCGGCCGCTCGCCCGGCCGGTGTCCCGATTCGCTGTTCTATTCGGAGCCGAACGCCACCCGGACTGCCAGCACCGCCATGTCGTCCGCCGTCCCCCGCCCGAAGCCGATCGCGGCCCGGGCCAGCCCCGCGGCCAGCTCGTCCGGTGGTCGTCCCGTCAACTCCCTGAGCGCGCCGGACAGTTCCTCCTCGAAGAAGGAGCCGTCCGGGCTCCGGGACTCGGTGATCCCGTCGGTGAACAGCACCGCGGTGTCGCCGGGCCGCAACAGGTCGGCCTGCTCGGCCAGTGCGTAGTCGTCCACGACACCGAGCAGCAGGCCGCCCGTGCCGCCCAGCGGCGCCACCGTCCCGTCGGCGCGCAGCACCAGGGCCTGCGGATGGCCGGCGTTGGCGACCCGCACGGCGAAGCAGCCGTCCGCGGCCGGGGTCAGCGACAGGACCACGCCGGTGACGAACTTCTGCGAGGCCGCCGTCCGCAGCGCCCGGTTGAGCCGGGTCAGTGCGGGCGCCGGCGCCGTGTCGTCCTCCAGCAGGGTGCGCAGGGTGTGCCGGGCCAGGCCGGTCAGGGCGGCGGCCTCCGCGCCGCGCCCGCACACGTCGCCGACCACCAGGGAGAGCGAACGGCTGCCGGGGACGGCGTCGTAGAAGTCGCCGCCGACCTCCAGGGCGGCGTCGCCGACCTCGTACGCGGCGCCCAGCCGCAGCCCCGGAATGGTCGGCAGGACGGACGGCAGCAGGTGCCGCTGCAGCGAGACCACGTTCTGCCGGCGCTCCTCGTACAGCGTCGCGTTGTCGATCGCCAGGGCGGCCCGCAGCGCCAGGTCTGCCAGGAACACCGGTGGCGGGACCTGCCCGGCCTCGCGCCCGTAGACGAAGGTCACGGTGCCCAGCAGCCGGCCGCGGGCCCGCAGCGGGTTCACGGTGACCGTCCGGGCGGGCACGGCCGCACCGGGGCCGAACGGCGTGCCGGCCAGCCGCTCGCCGGTCAGCACGGTGCCCTCGCGCCGCGCGGACAGGCCGGGCAGCACCCCGCGCACCCAGTCCGGGTCCTCGGCCGCGGCGGTGAACCGGGCCCGGGCCCCCGCCGCCAGGTGCGCCGAGGCGACCAGGGCGAGCCCGTCCGGCCGCCGCAGGTGGACCAGGCAGCCCTCGGCGACCGCGGGCACCGTCATCCGGGCCACCCGCTGCAGGGTCTCCTCGACGTCCAGCGAGGCGTCCATCTGCAGCGAGGCCTCGGCCAGCAGCGCGTCCCTGGCCTGCACCCGGGCGCTCTCCCGCTCCTGCACGATCCGGTCGTTGCAGGCCGTGACCACCTCGCAGACCTGGACGACGCGCCGGCCCAGCTCCGCCGGTGCCGGGGCGTCCGCGGACAGTCCGACCGACAGCACCGCCCAGTCGCCGTCCTCCAGGGCCATCGGGCACTCCACCACCCGGACGGCGCCGGCCGCCCGCCAGGCCGGGTGCTCGGGCCGGGCCCGGCCGTGCTCCGAGTCCACCGCGAACTCCCGCAGCGCGCCCGGCTCCGGGGCCGGCCGACCCGTCCAGGCGTCGCCCGGGGGCGCCAGCACCCGTTCCGGGCGCAGCCCGGCCCCGCTGCTGGAACGCAGGTACAGCGGGAGGCCGGCGGCGCTGTACCGGGCGCCGACCACCACCACGGCCGCCGGGTGCCCCAGCAGCAGGTCGTACAGCTCCGCGGAGAGCGCCGTCACGTCGGCCGAGGTCTGGGCCGTGCGCCAGATCCGGTGCAGGCCCTCCGCCCAGCCGCCGACCGCCGGCCCGCCGGGGCGGCCGCCCCGCGACCCGGGGGAGCGGGGCGGTGCGTCCGCGCGCTGCGCCCGGACCCGTCGCTCCACACCCTCCACTGCCGTTTCCCTTCGTCGAGGACCGCGCGCACCACCGACCGGGACCGCTGCGGGCCCGGTGCCCCACCACACGCGCGCCGATCGGCGGAAGGACCTTGTCCGCAACGATAGTGGCCCCGCGACCCGGCCGGGCGGGCCGCGGGGTGAGGCGCCCGACACGCCCTAGGGTGGCGGTGACCGCGGCCGTCCGGGCCGGGCACGAGCGAGGGAGCCGGGGCATGGCGCAGGACGGGTGGCTGTCCGCACGGGCGCGGGAGGCGGAGGCGGCCGTCGGCGGGTTCGACCTGGAGGAGTGCGTCCGGGAACCGATCCACCTGCTCGGCGGCGTCCAGTCCTTCGGGGTCCTGCTCGCGGTCGACCCGCAGGACGGCACCGTGCACACCGTCTCGGACAACGCCGCCGACCACCTCGGCCGCCCCGCCGCCGAACTGGTCGGCCGCCCGGCCCGGGAGATCGTCGGCGACGCGGTGCTGGCCGAGGCCGCCGCCGCCGGGGAGGCGGCCCGGCTGCTCACCGAACGCTGCCGCCCCGCGGGGGCGCCGCACCCGTTCGACGTCGGCGCGCACCGCCGGGACGGGCTGCTGGTGCTGGAACTCGAACCCTGCCCCGCGGACCGTCCCGAGGCCGGCCCCGGCTTCGCCCGTCGGGTCCAGCAGGCGCTGCTGCGCATCCAGCGCTGCACCACCGTGGCGGAGTGCTGCGCCGCCGCCGTGCGCGAGGTCCGCGGCCTGACCGGCTACTCCCGGGTGGTCGCCTACCGCTTCGAGGACGCCGAGGGCCCCGGCGAGGTGGTCGCCGAGGACCGGGCCGAGCACCTGGAGCCCTGGCTCGGCCTGTGGTTCCCGGCCAGCGACATCCCGCCGCAGGCCCGCCGGCTGTACCGGACCAACTGGATCCGGGTGATCGGCGACGTCGACGACCGCACCGCCGGGCTGTACTCCGCCCGCCGCCCGGCCGCGGACCCGCCGCTCGACCTCTCGGCGGCCGCGCTGCGCACCGTCTCCTCGTACCACCTGGAGTACCTGCGCAACATCGGGGTCCGCTCCTCGATGTCGGTGTCGGTGCTCTCCGACGAGGCGCTGTGGGGACTGATCGCCTGCCACGGCGAGGAGCCGCGCTGGCTGTCGCCCGATGTCCGGGCGGCCTGCGAGCTGTTCGGCAGCGCGCTGTCGGTCCAGCTCGCCGCGGTCGCCGACCGCGAGCGCTCGGAGGCGCTGCGGCAGGTCCGGGCCGTCCTGGACGCCCTGCCCGCCGGGGCGCCCGGCGAGTCCGCGTCCGCGCTGCACGCCCACGCCGGGGCGCTGGCCGCGCTGGTGGACGCCGACGGCCTGGTGGTCGACCAGGCGGGCCGGACCGGCGTCGAGGGGGCGGGCCCGGGCCCGGCGGCCCTGCGGCGGCTGCGCGCGATCGCCGCGGAGCTGCCGCCGACCGGTGTGTGGTGCACCGACCGGCTGTCCGAACTGCTCCCCGGGCCCGAGGGGCTCGACGGCTCGTCCGACGTCCCGTCCGACGGCGCGGAGGAGCCGGCGGGCGTGCTGCTGCTCCCGCTCGGCGAGGGATTCCTGGCCTGGTGCCGTGGGGCGCGCGCGACCACCCGGACCTGGGCCGCGGACCCGGCGCTCCCCGTCCGGCTCGGCCCGCACGGCGAGCGGCTGACGCCGCGCGGCTCCACCGAGGTGTTCCGGGCGGCGGTGCGCGGCCGCAGCCTGCCGTGGACCGCCACCGACCTGGAGGCCGCCCACGAAGCGGCCCGGGCGATCGGGGGCCTGCTGGCCCGGCAGGCGGCCTGGACCGGAGCCTTCAACGAGCGGCTCCAGCGCAGCAACACCGACCTCGACGCCTTCGCGCACGCCGCCGCCCACGACCTGAAGGAGCCGCTGCGCGGGATCTCGAACGCGGCCGGCTTCGTCATCGAGGACGTCGGCGACCACCTCGACGCCACCAGCCGCCGCCACCTGGACACCGTGCGCCGGCTGGCCGTCCGGATGGACGACCTGCTCGACTCGCTGCTGCGTTACTCCCAGGTCAGCGAGATCGGCCTGGACCGGCGGCCGGTGCCGCTCGACGAGGCGCTGGACCGGGCCCTGGAGGTGGCCGGACCCAGGCTGGGCGAGCAGCGGGTCACGGTGCTGCGCGGCTCGCTGCCGACCGTCCGCGCCGACCCGGACCGGCTGCAGGAGGTGCTGGTCAACCTGCTGGTGAACGCCGCCAAGTACGCCCGGGCCGAGGGCCCGCGCACCGTCGAGGTCGGCGTGGAGCGCCGCCCGCTGCCGGACGGCGGCCCACCCGTCGAGGCGGTGGTGGTGCGCGACAACGGCATCGGCGTGCCGCCGGCGCAGCGGGAGCTGGTGTTCGGCCTGTTCCGCCGGCTGCACCGGCCGACCGAGCACGGCGGCGGGTCCGGCGCCGGGCTGGCCATCGTCCGCCGGATCGTCGAGCGGCACGGTGGCACGGTCTGGCTCGACGACGCGCCGGGCGGCGGCATCGCCGTCTGCTTCACCCTCCCTGCGGAGGAAGGGGATTGACGGTGCGTCAGAGCGCGCGCAGCTCCAGCACGTCCATCCGGGACGGGGTGCCCGGCGCCTTGCCGCAGCTCTCCGGGCGGGGCGGCTCGCTGGGCGACTCGGCGACGACGGCCCGCCAGCGGCGGCCGTCGGCATGCCGGACCTCGACCGACCAGCGCTCGCCGTCCCGCTCCTGGCGCATCGTCAGGGCGTCGGCGGCGCTCTCGCCGGTCAGCTCGCGGACCGCCTGCTCGGCGGCCTGCGACGGGCGCGGCCAGTAGGAGCGGCCGCGCGAGTGCGCGGGGACGGTGTGGCCGGCCGCCGTCGCGGCCAGCACCTCCTTGGCGGACTCCGCGGTCAGCCGGCCGTAGGCGTAGCCGTGCGGCAGCACCAGCACGGTCGGGGAGAAGCGGTGCCCGCCGAGGTGGGTGACCTCCCAGACCTCGCTGTGGCCGGCCGCGGCGAGCTCCGCCGCCAGCGGGCGGCCGAGCAGCGCGCAGCAGCGGTCCCGGCGGCCGTTGGTGCACACCAGGGCGATCGGGCCGCCGACGTGCGGGGTGCCGAAGGAGCCGTGGTCGCCCGCGCCGAGCGCGGCGAAGTCGAGGGGGAGCAGGTCGGCGGGGGAGTCGAGGTGCGCCCGGCGGACCCACGGGTCGGCGGGGGAGGTGTGCGCGACCAGCACCTCGTGCCGGGCTGCGGTGTCGGTGTCCGCGTGCCGCCCGGGCCGGCGGATCAGCGCGATCCGGACACCGGTGCCCTCGGCGGCCTCCTCCAGCGCCGCCCCCAGCTCCGGGTCGAGGTGGCTCCCGGTGAGCGCCTGCGCCCCCCACGGCCCGGGCTGCTCCAGCAGCAGCCAGGTGCTGGCGGTGGCCGCGGTGGCGGACAGCGGCTCGGTCAGTTCGCTCGACAGCGCGGTACAGGTGCTCACCGGGCCCAGCCTAGTGGGCGCCCCCGGGGAGGGGCGCCCACCGGTCGGCGGGGTGACGGGGCGTCACATCCGGCTGCCGACCGCGGCGATCGGGGACGGGACCGGGGTGCCGGAGCCGTCCCGGCGCGGGTCGCGCTCCGGGAGGGCGACGGGCTGGCCGGCCGCGGTCGCGCCGAGGGCGGGCAGCGGGCCGGCCCAGGCGAAGGCGAGGCCGTCCTCGCCGCGCAGGAAGCGCTGGCAGCGGACGCCGCCGGTGGCCCGGCCCTTGCGCGGGTACTGGTCGAACGGGGTGAGCTTCCAGCTGGTCTGCTCCTCGCCGGCCAGCGTGCCGGAGGCGGCGGCCACGGTCAGCACCACCGCGTCCTCGGCCGGGTCGACGGCGGAGAAGGACAGCACCCGCGCACCGTCGGCCAGCTTGATGCCGGCCATGCCGCCGGCCGGGCGGCCCTGCGGCCGGACCTGGCCCGCCGGGTAGCGCAGCAGCTGGGCGTCCGAGGTGAGGAAGACCAGGTCCTCCTCGCCGGTGCGCAGCTCGACCGCGCCGATCACGGTGTCGCCGTCCTTGAGTGCGATCACCTCGAACTCGTCCTTGTTGGCGGGCCATTCGGGCACCACCCGCTTGACCACGCCCTGCACGGTGCCGAGCGCCAGGCCGGGCGAGGACTCGTCCAGCGTGGTCAGCGCGAGCACCCGCTCGTCCGCCTCCAGCCGGAGGAACTCGGAGACCGCCGCGCCGCCGGACAGCGTCGCGGTGCCCGGGGGCAGTGCGGGCAGGTCGATCACCGGCAGGCGCAGCACCCGGCCGGCCGAGGTGACCACGCCGATGTCGCCGCGCGCGGTGGCGGGGACGGCGGAGCGCAGCACGTCGTGCTTGGCGCGGGCCGGCTCGCCGGTGGCGGGCTCCAGGTCGAAGGTGCGGGCCAGCAGGCCGGTCGAGGAGAGCAGCACCCGGCACGGGTCGTCGGCGACCTCCAGCGGTACCGCCAGCGCGGCGGCCGGGGCGGCCCCGGCCTCCAGCAGCACGGTGCGCCGCTCGGTGCCGAACTGCTTGGAGACGGCGGCGAGTTCGGCGGAGACCACGGAGCGCAGCCTGGTGTCGGACTCCAGGATCTCGGTCAGCTCGGCGATCTCCTTGAGCAGCTTCTCCTGCTCGGTCTCCAGCTCGACCCGGTCGAACCGGGTGAGCCGGCGCAGCGGGGTGTCCAGGATGTACGCCGTCTGCGTCTCGGAGATGCCGAACCGCTCCATCAGCCGGTCCTTGGCCTGGCCGGCGTCCTCGCTGCTGCGGATGAGCGCGATCACCTCGTCGATGTCGACCAGCGCGATCAGCAGGCCCTCGACCAGATGCAGCCGGTCCTGGCGCTTGCGGCGGCGGAAGTCGCTGCGCCGCTTGACCACCGTGAACCGGTGGTCGACGTAGACCTCCAGCAACTCCTTCAGGCCCAGCGTCAGCGGCTGGCCGTCCACCAGCGCCACGTTGTTGATGCCGAAGGTCTCCTCCATCGGCGTCAGCTTGTAGAGCTGCTCCAGCAGCGCCTCGGGGACGAAGCCGTTCTTCACCTCGATGACCAGGCGCAGGCCGTGCGCCCGGTCGGTGAGGTCCTTGACGTCCGCGATGCCCTGCAGCTTCTTCGCGTTGACCAGGTCCTTGATCTTGCCGATCACCTTCTCCGGGCCCACCGTGTACGGCAGTTCGGTGACCACGATGCCCTTGCGGCGGGGCGTCACGTCCTCGATCGAGGTGGTGGCCCGGATCTTGAAGGTGCCGCGGCCGGACGCGTAGGCGTCCCGGATGCCGCTCAGGCCGACGATCCGGCCGCCGGTGGGCAGGTCCGGGCCGGGGACGAACCGCATCAGGGTGTCGAGGTCCGCCGTCGGGTGCTTGATCAGGTGCCGGGCGGCCGCGACCACCTCGGTCAGGTTGTGCGGCGGCATGTTGGTGGCCATGCCGACCGCGATCCCGGTGGCGCCGTTGACCAGCAGGTTCGGGAACGCCGAGGGGAGCACCTGCGGCTCCTGCTCGGAGCCGTCGTAGTTCGGGCCGAAGTCGACGGTGTCCTCGTGGATCGACTCCACCATCGACATCGAGGCGGCGGTCAGCCGGGACTCGGTGTACCGCATCGCGGCCGGCGGGTCGTCGTTGCCGAGCGAGCCGAAGTTGCCGTGGCCGTCGATCAGCGGCAGCCGCATCGAGAACGGCTGGGCCAGCCGCACCACCGCGTCGTAGATCGAGGCGTCGCCGTGCGGGTGCAGCCGACCCATCACCTCGCCGACCAGGCGGGCGCACTTGACGTGGCCGCGCTCCGGGCGCAGCCCCATCTCGTTGGCCTGGTAGAGGATGCGGCGGTGCACCGGCTTCAGGCCGTCGCGGGCGTCCGGCAGGGCCCGGGAGTAGATCACCGAGTAGGCGTACTCCAGGAACGAGCCCTGCATCTCGTCCACGACATCGACGTCGAGGATGCGCTCCTCGAAGTCACCGGGCGGCGGGGTGGGCGAACTGCGGCGGGCCATCGCTGCGGGGCTCCCTTGCGGTACATGACGGGACATGGGTGTGGGCGGACGCGGGCGTGAACGCCCCCCATTGTGGACCCTCGGTGGGACACGCCCCGTCACCCGGGCCGCTTCCGCCGCTGGCGAACGCGTCCCCGACCGGGACACCTGACGGCGCCGCCCGGCGTTGCACCACAATGGGGGACGTCACACGCCCCCGGCCCGGACATTCCGGAACCGACGACGGGAAGGACCCCGCATGGCCAACCCCGCGCCCGCAAGCGGCCTCGCCATCACCGAACACCGCCTGGCCAACGGCCTGCGGGTGGTGCTCTCCGAGGACCACCTCACCCCGGTCACCGCGGTGTGCCTCTGGTACGACGTCGGCTCCCGGCACGAGGTCGAGGGGCGCACCGGACTCGCCCACCTCTTCGAGCACCTGATGTTCCAGGGCTCGGCGAGCGTCTCCAACAACGGGCACTTCGAACTGGTCCAGGGCGCCGGCGGCTCGCTCAACGGCACCACCAGCTTCGAGCGCACCAACTACTTCGAGACCATGCCCGCGCACCAACTGGAGCTCGCGCTCTGGCTGGAGGCCGACCGGATGGGCTCGCTGCTGGCCGCCCTGGACGACACCTCCATGGAGAACCAGCGCGACGTGGTGAAGAACGAGCGCCGCCAGCGCTACGACAACATGCCCTACGGCACCGCGTTCGAGAAGCTCACCGCGCTGTCCTTCCCCGAGGGCCACCCCTACCACCACACCCCGATCGGCTCGATGGCCGACCTGGACGCCGCCACGCTGGAGGACGCCCGGGCGTTCTTCCGCACCTACTACGCGCCCAACAACGCGGTGCTGTCGATCGTCGGCGACCTCGACCCGGAGCAGACCATCGCCTGGGTGGAGAAGTACTTCGGCTCGATCCCCGGCCACGACGGCAAGCAGCCGCCGCGCGACGGCAGCCTGCCCGAGACGCTCGGCGCCGAGGTGCGCGAGCTGGTCCGCGAGGACGTCCCGTCCCGCGCCCTGATGGCCGCCTACCGGCTCCCGCACGACGGCACCCGCGAGGCCGACGCCGCCGACCTGGCGCTCACCATCCTCGGCAGCGGCGAGTCCTCCCGCCTCTACAACCGGCTGGTCCGCCGCGACCGCACCGCCGTCTCGGCCGGCTTCGGCCTGCTCCGGCTGGCCGGCGCGCCCTCGCTCGGCTGGCTGGACGTCAAGGCCGGCGGCGACGCCGCCCTGGAGCGGATCGAGGCCGCCGTCGACGAGGAGCTCGCCCGGTTCGCCGCCGAGGGCCCCACCGCCGAGGAGCTGGAGCGCGCCCAGGCCCAGATCGAGCGCGAGTGGCTGGACCGGCTCACCACGGTGGCCGGCCGGGCCGACGAACTCTGCCGCTTCGCCGTGCTGTTCGGCGACCCGAAGCTGGTCAACAGCGCCCTGCCGAAGGTCCTCGACGTCACCGCCGAGGAGGTCCGGGCGGTCGCCGCCGCCCGGCTGCGCCCCGACAACCGGGCCGTCCTGGTGTACGAACCGACCGGTGACGACGACAGCAACGACAGCGACGACGAGGAGGCGGCGGCGTGAGCGACCACACCCCCGTGATGGAGTTCCACCCGCAGCCGCAGCCCGGCACCCCCACCCCGTGGGCGTTCCCGGCGCCCGAGCGCCTCACCCTGGCCAACGGCCTGACGGTGCTGCACTGCCACCGCCCCGGCCAGCAGCTGGTCGCCGTCGACGTGGTGCTGGACGCGCCGCTGGCCGCCGAGCCGGAGGGCCTGGACGGCGTCGCCTCGATCCTGGCCCGGGCGCTGTCCGAGGGCACCGACACGCTCAGCGCCGAGCAGTTCGCCGGCGAGCTGGAGCGGGCCGGCGCCACCCTGGACGCGCACGCCGACCACCCGGCGATCCGGGTCTCGCTGGAGGTCCCGGCCTCCCGCCTGGAGCGCGGCCTGACCCTGCTCGGCGACGCGCTGCGCGCCCCCGCGCTGCCCGCGGACGAGATCGAGCGGCTGGTCGCCAACCGCCTCGACGAGATCGTCCACGAGCAGGCCAACCCGGCCCGCCGGGCCGCGAAGGCGCTCTACGCCGCGCTGTTCGCCCCCGAGGACCGGCTGTCCCGGCCGCGCCCGGGCTCCACCGACACCGTCAAGCGGATCGACCGGGACGCGGTCAAGGCGTTCTACGACGCCCACCTGCGCCCGTCCACCGCCACCGCGGTCGTGGTCGGCGACCTCACCGGCACCGACCTGGCCGCGCTGCTGGAGTCCACCCTGGGCCGGTGGACCGCCGAGTCCGCCGAGCCCTCGGTGCACGGCCCGGTGGCCGGCGACGACACCGGCCGGGTGATCATCGTGGACCGGCCCGGCTCGGTGCAGACCCAGCTGCTGATCGGCCGGATCGGCCCGGACCGGCACGACCCGGCGTGGGCCGCGCAGGTGCTCGGCACCTACTGCCTCGGCGGCACCCTCACCTCCCGGCTGGACCGCGTGCTGCGCGAGGAGAAGGGCTACACCTACGGCGTCCGGGCGTTCGCCCAGCCGCTGCGCTCCGCCGCCGACGGCTCCGGCCGCGGCCTGCTGGCGATCAGCGGCTCGGTGGACACCGCGTCCACCGCGCCCGCGCTGCAGGACACCTGGACCATCCTGCGCACGCTGGCCGCCGAGGGCCTGACCGACGCCGAGCGCGAGGAGGCCGTGCAGTTCCTGGTCGGCGTCGCGCCGCTCAAGTTCGAGACGGCCGGCTCGGTCGCCGCCACCCTGGCCGACCAGGTCGAGCAGTACCTGCCCGACACCTACCAGGCCGACTTCTACCGGCGGCTGGCCGAGCTGGACACCGCGGCCGCCACCCGCGCGGTGGTCGCCGCCTTCCCGCCGGACCGCCTGGTCACCGTGCTGGTCGGCGACGCCTCGGTGATCGCCGAGCCGGTCAAGGAACTCGGCATCGGGGACGTCACGGTCATCGCCAATTGACCTTCCCCGCAGGGGGCCTGACGGAGCGTCGACTCCGCCGGGCCCCCTGTTCCGTTAATCCGTTGCGCGCTGTCGGTGGCGCGTGGGTAGATGTCCCCCGACAGCGCGAGCGGCGCGCGGTCGCCACGCACGCGGAAGGAGGCGGTCACCATGCGGGTCGAGCCACGACGACGCTCCCCGAGACTGCCCCTGCGCCGTGCCTCCGCAGCCTGAGCTGTCCCGCACGGCCGTTTCGCGCCGTCCCCCTCCATGCTTCCCCGCCGCCGCACCGGGCCCTTTCGTGCGGCATCCTCGAAACCACCGACCCAGGAGGTCGAACACCCATGTCGTACACCGAGGTTCCCGGCGTCCGCGTCCCGATCCGGATGTGGACCGACCCGGCCACCGTCGAGGGCCAGGCGATGGAGCAGCTGCGCAACATCAGCACGCTGCCCTGGCTGCACGGCCTCGCCGTGATGCCGGACGTCCACCTGGGCAAGGGCGCCACGGTCGGCTCCGTGATCGCCATGAAGGGCGCGGTCTGCCCGGCCGCGGTCGGCGTCGACATCGGCTGCGGCATGACGGCGGTCAAGTCCTCGCTGACCGCGAAGGACCTGCCGGACGACCTGTCGCACCTGCGCCACCGGATCGAGCAGGCCATCCCGGTCGGCCGCGGCCTGCACACCGACCCGGTCGAGCCGGGCAAGCTGCACGGCCTGTCCACCGCCGGCTGGGACGACTTCTGGCGGCGCTTCGACGACATCGCGCCGGACGTCCGCTGGCGGCGCGAGCGGGCCGCCCAGCAGATGGCGACGCTCGGCGGCGGCAACCACTTCATCGAGCTCTGCCTGGACGACGACGGCGCGGTCTGGCTGATGCTGCACTCGGGTTCGCGCAACATCGGCAAGGAGCTCGCCGAGCACCACATGTCGATCGCCCAGTCGCTGCCGCACAACCAGGGCCTGATCGACCGCGACCTCGCGGTCTTCATCGCCGACACCCCGCAGATGGCGGCCTACCGCTCCGACCTGTTCTGGGCGCAGGAGTACGCCAAGCACAACCGGGCGCTGATGATGGCCCTGTTCCAGGACGCGGTCCGCCGCGAACTGCCCAAGGCCAAGGCGGTGTTCGGCGAGCTGATCTCCTGCCACCACAACTACGTGGCCGAGGAGCGCTACGACGGCGTCGACCTGCTCGTCACCCGCAAGGGCGCGATCCGGGCCGGCTCCGGCGAGTACGGCATCATCCCGGGCTCGATGGGCACCGGCTCGTACATCGTGAAGGGCCTCGGGAACGCCGCCTCGTTCAACTCGGCCTCGCACGGCGCCGGCCGGAAGATGAGCCGGAACGCCGCCAAGAAGCGCTTCACCACGCAGGACCTGGTGGCGCAGACCGCGGGCGTGGAGTGCCGCAAGGACTCCGGCGTGGTCGACGAGATCCCGGGCGCGTACAAGCCGATCGAGAAGGTCATCGCCCAGCAGCGGGACTTGGTCGAGGTGGTCGCGCACCTCAAGCAGGTGATCTGCGTCAAGGGCTGACGGGCCGTCGGGAACGGCTCGGGGACGGGTCGGGAACGAGAGAGCGCCGCCGGGGGCACGCCCCTGGCGGCGCCGGCGGCGTCAGGCCGCGGGCAGTTCGTCCAGGCCCTCCCGGACCAGCTGGGCGACCCGGTCCAGCGCGGCGTCCGCGCCCTCCGCCTCGGAGGCGAGCACCACGGCGTCGCCGCCGGCCGCGCCGAGCGCGAGCAGGCCCAGCATGGAGCCGGCGTTGACGGGCGTGCCGCCCTCCTTGGCGATGGTCATCGGGACGCCGGTGGAGGTGACGGCCTTGACGAAGACGGAGGCGGGACGGGCGTGCAGGCCCTCGGCCCAACCGATGGTGACGCGGCGCTCAGCCATGAGAGGTGCCTTTCCGGTGGTGCAGGTGGTGCAGGGTTGTCTAGACCAGTGTTGCACGCCGGCCCGGAGACGGCCCGGTGGCGCGGCACCGCCAGCGTGCCGCGTCCGGCACGCCCGGCGCCATCAGGCTCGCCGACGACTACCCTGGCGACCGTGGAGCACGAGCGCGCACCCGAGGACAACGGCTACCCGCAGCACTGGGAGGCGGACGTCCTGCTGCGCGACGGCGGGACGGCCCGGATCAGGCCGATCACGCCGGACGACGCCGACCGGCTGGTGGAGTTCTACGGACAGGTCTCCGACCGGTCCAAGTACTTCCGCTTCTTCGCCCCCTACCCGCAGCTGTCCGACAAGGACGTCCGCCGCTTCACCCACCACGACTACGTCAACCGGGTCGGCCTGGCCCTGGTGGTCCGGGACCGCTTCGTCGCCACCGTCCGCTACGACCGGACCGACAAGGACGGCATGCCGTCCACCACCGGCACCGACGCCGAGGTCGCCTTCCTGGTCCAGGACGCCCACCAGGGCCGGGGCATCGCCTCCGCGCTGCTGGAGCACATCGCCGCCGTCGCCCAGGAGCGCGGCATCCGCCGGTTCACCGCCGAGGTGCTGCCGGAGAACCGCCAGATGGTCAAGGTCTTCACCGACGCCGGCTACACCCAGCGGCGCAGCTTCGCCGACGGCGTGGTGCACCTGGAGTTCGACCTGGAGCCCACCGCCGCCTCGCTCGCCGTCATGCGGGCCCGCGAGCACCGGGCCGAAGCCCGGTCCGTGCAACGGCTCCTGACGCCCCGTTCGCTCGCCGTGATCGGCGTCGGCCGCAACCCGCAGTCCGTCGGCCGGGCCCTGCTGCGGGACGCCCTGACCGGCTTCGACGGCCCCGTGCACGCCGTCAACCGGGGTGCCGAGCCCGGCACCCTGCTGGACGGCGTCCCCACCCACCGCTCGGTGCTGGACGTCCCCGGACCGGTCGACCTCGCCGTGATCGCCGTCCCCGAACCCGCCGTCCCCGCCGTCGTCGCCGAGTGCGGCGCGCACGGCGTCCGGGGCCTGGTGGTGGTCACCGCCGGCTACGCCGAGACCGGCCCCGACGGCCGCGAGCAGCAGCGCGCCCTGGTCCGGCAGGCCCGGGCCGCCGGGATGCGGGTGATCGGCCCGAACGCCTTCGGCCTGATCAACACCGACCCCGAGCACCGGCTGAACGCCTCGCTCGCCCCCGTGCTGCCCGCCCGCGGCCGGTTCGGCGTGTTCTGCCAGTCCGGTGCGATCGGCGTCGCCCTGCTGGAGGCCGCCCACCGGCGCGGCCTCGGCCTCTCCTCCTTCGCCTCGGTCGGCAACCGCGCCGACGTCTCCGGCAACGACCTGCTCCAGTACTGGGAGGAGGACCCGGCGACCGACGTGGTGCTGCTCTACTTCGAGTCCTTCGGCAACCCGCGCAAGTTCACCCGGATCGCCCGCCGGCTCGCCGCCGGCAAGCCCGTCGTGGTGCTCAAGGGCGCCCGGCACACCGGCAGCCTGCCGCCCGGCCACGCCGTCCAGCCCGCCGCCACCCGGCTCCGCGACAGCACCGTCGACGCGCTGTTCCAGCAGGCCGGCGTGATCCGGGTCGACACCATCACCGAACTCTTCGACACCGGCGAACTGCTGGCCGGCCAGCCGCTCCCGGTCGGCGACCGGGTCGCCGTGGTCGGCAACTCCGACTCGCTCGGCCTGCTCACCTACGACACCTGCCTGAGCGCCGGCCTGCGCCCCCGCACCCCCGTCGACCTCACCACCGGCGCCAGCGGCGAGAACTTCCGGATCGCCCTGCACACCGCCCTCGCCGACCCCCAGGTGGACGCCGTCATCGCCGTCGCCATCCCGCCGATCGGCGTGCACGGCCCCACCGCCGCCCCCGAACAGGTCGAGGACGACCCGGAGATCGCCCGCGCCCTGCTGGACGCCGCCGACCGCGGCCGCGAACTCGGCAAACCGCTGCTGCTCGCCCACCTCGCGCTGCCCGGCCTGGTCGCCCGGCTGCGCACCGGCGGCGTCCCCGCCTACCCCGCCCCCGAACGCGCCGTGCACGCCCTCGCCGACGCCGTCCGCTACGCCCGGTGGCGCCGCCGCAACGCCGAGGCCGAGGAGACCGCCCGGGTCCCCGAACTGGAGGGCGTCGACGAGGCCGCCGCCCGGGCCCTGGTCGAACGCGTGCTGGCCGGCCGGGAGGCCGCCGCCGCCCGGCTCCAGGCCGGCGGCGCCCGGATCACCCTGCCGGACGCCGAGGCCGCCGAACTGCTCGGCCACTACGGCGTCCCGGTCAGCCCCACGCTCTCCGCGCCGGACGAGAACAGCGCCGTCAAGGCCGCCGCCACGCTCGGCTACCCCGTCGCGCTCAAGGCCACCGCCGAGCACCTGCGGCACCGCCCCGACCTCGGCAGCGTCCGGCTCGACCTGACCGGCGAGGCCGAACTGCGCCGCGCCCACCGCGAACTGGACGCGCTGCTCGGCGGCGCCGCCGAGGCCCGCCTGGTGGTGCAGCGGCTCGCCCCGCGCGGCGTCGACACCGTGATCGGCGCGGCCGTCGACCCCGCCGTCGGCACCATCCTGTCCTTCGGCCTCGCCGGCGCCCCCGCCGAACTGCTCGGCGACGTCGCGCACCGCCTGGTGCCCGCCACCGACCGGGACGTGGCCGAACTGATCCGCGAGGTCCGGGCCGCCCCGCTGCTGTTCGGCTGGCGCGGCGCCGAGGCGGTCGACACCGGCGCGCTGGAGGAGCTGCTGCTCCGGGTCTCCCGTCTGGTCGACGACCTCCCCGAGGTCGCCTCGGTCGATCTGGAGCCCGTGGTGGTCGCCCCGCACGGCCTCGCGGTGCTCGGCGCCCGGGTCCGGATCGCCCCGCTGCCGGTCCGCACCGATCTGGGGCCGCGCGTCATGAGCACCCTGTAACCTTGCGTGGTTGCCCGCCCGGCCGGGAGCGGGCGACCACCGGCCCGGCGGCGGACCGGAACGACCCGGCGCAGTGCCACCCGCCGGAGCGGCGGGACATGCCAGGATGGAGATATGGCGAAGACCGGAACCACCACGCAGGACCTGCGGTCCGCGATCGAGCGCAGCGGCTACTACCCGGCGCTGGTCTCCGAGGCGGTGGAGTCCGCGGTGGGCCCCGAGCCGATCAGCTCCTACCTGGTGCACCAGGAGACCACCTTCGACGCGAACGAGGTCCGCCGGCACGTCACCGTGCTGGTGCTCACCGCCTCCCGCTTCGTGGTCAGCCACACCGACGAGCAGAACGGCGACGCGGCGACCCCCGTCCCGTACGCCACCACCTCCACCGAGACGGTCCGGCTGGACCGGATCAACTCCGTGGTGGTCAGCCGGATGGTCGCCAACCCCGAGACGTACACCCCCGGCACCCCGCCGCGCGAGGTCGTCCTCACCATCGGCTGGGGCGCCGTCCAGCGCCTCGACCTGGAGCCGGCCGGCTGCTCCGACCCCAACTGCGAGGCGGACCACGGCTACACCGGCTCCGCCACCGCCGACGACCTCTCGCTGCGGGTCAGCGAGGCCGGCGACGGCCCCGAGACGGTCGCCCAGGCGCTGGTGTTCGCCCGGGCGCTGTCCGAGGCCACCGTGGCCAACGGCTGAGCCGGGACATGCACGACGACGTCTACGAGCTGCTCGACCCGGCCGACGCCCCCGCCCCGCGCTACGGCAGCGCCGCGCTCAGCGACCTGCTGCCCACGCTGGCGGCCGGCCTCGGCGTGCCCGGCTTCCACGGCACGCTGCCGCTCGAACCCGCCGACCGGGTCTGCGTGTTCCTGGTCGACGGCCTCGGCTGGGAGCTGATCCGGGCCAACCCCGACTGGGCGCCGTTCCTCACCTCGCTGATGCCCGGCGGCACCCCGATCACCGCGGGCTTCCCGTCCACCACCGCCACCTCGCTGGCCTCGGTCGGCACCGGCCTGCCGCCCGGCCGGCACGGCCTGGTCGGGTACACGGTGCGGATCCCGGAGAACGGCCGGCTGATGAACCAGCTGCGCTGGAACCCGCCGGTCGACCCGCACGCCTGGCAGCCCTACCCCACCGTCTTCGAGCAGGCCCACCTCGCGGGCGTCGCCACCGCCCAGGTCTCCTCCCCGCTGTTCGCCTCCACCCCGCTCACCCGGGTCGCGCTCTCCGGCGGCACCTTCCTCGGCCGCACCACCGCCGAGGAGCGGATGGACCGGGCCGCCGCCTGGCTGGCCGAGCACGACCGGGCCCTGGTCTACACGTACCTCAGCGAACTCGACGCCGCCGGGCACCGGTTCGGCGTCGACTCCGACGAGTGGCGGCTCACCCTCTCGCTCGTCGACCGGATGGCCCGCCGCCTCGCCGAGCAGCTCCCGCCGCGCTCCGCGCTGTACGTCACCGCCGACCACGGCATGATCGACATCGCCCCGGAGAACCGGATCGACTTCGACGAGGACTGGGAGCTCTCGGCCGGCGTCGCCCTGCTCGGCGGCGAGGGCCGGGCCCGGCACGTCTACGCCCACCCCGGCGCGGCCGGCGACGTGTACGCGGTCTGGAGCGAGGTGCTCGGCGAGCAGATGTGGGTCGCCACCCGCGAACAGGCCGTCGCCGCAGGGTGGTTCGGCCCCGAGGTGGACGAGCGCGTACTGCCCCGGATCGGCGACGTGGTCGCCGCCGCCCGCGACGACGTGGCGATCGTCGCCACCCGCAGCGAGCCCGGCGAGTCCCAGATGATCGGCCTGCACGGCTCGATGACCCCGGTTGAGCAGCTCGTCCCGCTGCTCGAAGTCCGCGGCTGAGCCCCCACCCGACACCTCACCCGAAAGGCTGACGCTCCACCATGGCTGAACTGGTGTTCTTCTCGGGCACGATGGACTGCGGCAAGTCGACGCTGGCCCTGCAGATGGACCACAACCACACCGCCCGCGGCCGCCAGGGCATCATCTTCACCCGCCACGACCGGGCCGGCGCCGCCACCATCTCCAGCCGCCTCGGCCTGCGCGCCGACGCGGTCGAGGTCGGCGAGGACTTCGAGTTCCAGGCCCACATCGTCCAGCTGCTCTCGGCCGGCGGCCGGGTCGACTACCTGATCTGCGACGAGGCCCAGTTCTTCTCCGCCGGACAGATCGACCAACTCGCCCGCATCGTCGACGAGTTGGGCATCGACGTGTTCACCTTCGGGATCACCACCGACTTCCGCACCAAGCTCTTCCCCGGCTCCCAGCGCCTGATCGAACTCGCCGACCGGGTCGAGGTCCTCCAGGTCGAGGCGCTCTGCTGGTGCGGCGCCCGGGCCACCCACAACGCCCGCACCGTCGGCGGCGTCATGGTGGTCGAGGGCGCCCAGGTCGTGGTCGGCGACGTCGCCGTCAACGAGGACGAGATCGGCTACGAGGTGCTCTGCCGCCGCCACCACCGGCGCCGCCTCACCGCCGCCACCGCCCGCGCCGCCGTGCTCTCCCCGGACGTCCTCCCCTTCGAGGGCTGACGGGCGAACGTTTCCCCGGATGACGCGATCACCGACCCCGCCCCACCGGCCCCGCCCGCGCGCCACAATGACGGCATGACCTCGCCCCTGATCACCGTCCCCGAACTCGCCGCCGCGCTCGGTTCCGAGCGGCCCCCCGTCCTGCTCGACGTCCGCTGGGCGCTCGGCGGCCCGCCCGGAGCCGAGGAGTACGCCGCCGGCCACCTGCCCGGCGCGCACTACGTCGACCTCGACCGCGAACTCGCCGACCCGCCGGGCCCGGCCGGCCGCCACCCGCTGCCCGACCCCGAACGCCTCGCCACCGCCCTCCGCCGGGCCGGCGTCCGCGCCGACCGCCCCGTCGTCGCCTACGACGCCGGCCCCGCGCTCTCCGCCGCCCGCGCCTGGTGGCTGCTCCGCTGGGCCGGCCACCCCGACGTCCGGGTCCTCGACGGCGGCCTCGCCGCGTGGCGCGCCGCCGGGCACCCGCTCACCACCGGCACCCCCGCTCCCGGCGAGGGCGACTTCAAGGTCGACCCCGGGCACCTGCCCACCGTCGACGCGCGCGGCGCCGCCGAACTCGCCCGCACCGGCCTGCTGCTGGACGCCCGCGCGGGCGAGCGCTACCGCGGCGAGACCGAGCCGATCGACCCCCGGGCCGGCCACATCCCCGGCGCGACCTCCGCCCCCACCACCGAGAACCTCACCCCCGACGGGCACTTCCTCCCCGCCCCCGCCCTGGCCGCCCGCTTCACCGCCCTCGGCCTCACCGACCCCGCCCGCACCGCCGTCTACTGCGGCTCCGGCGTCACCGCCGCCCACCAACTCCTCGCCCTCACCCTGGCCGGCCACGACACCGTCGCCCTCTACCCGGGCTCCTGGAGCGAATGGTCCGCCGACCCGCAGAACCCGGTCGAGACCTCATGAGCAACTCTTAGGCACACGCTTGGGTATTCAGGGGCCCGGGGAACGGCGGGGCCGAGGGGCTGAGCGCCGGAGCACAGTGGGGCGCTACGGGGCGTCGGCCAAAAGACCTCCGGCCCGAAACGGGGTAGCGCATCGCAGCCCGTCGGTCACCCGCCACTCGGCCCCGCCGTTCCCCGGGCCCCTGGATGGAGCTGCGCTCCACCCCGGGACGGCGAAGCGGCAGCGCTTATTCGGGCTTCTTGCGCCGCGACCCGAACACGATCTCGTCCCAGCTCGGCACCGTCGCCCGCCGCCCCGGCCGGACGCCGTCCGCCTCGGCCTGGCGGTCGGTGGTGCCGACCAGCCGGTCCCGGTGCGGGGCGACCGAGCGCGGCATCAGGATGTCCGCGTACGCGGAGCCCGCGCCGATGCTGGCGGCGGGAGCCGCCGTCTCCTCGACGACGATCTCCTCGGCCTCCTCGGCGACCGCGGTCTCGATGTTCGGGCTGATCGGTGTGAGGTCGCCGCGGTAGGACGGGACCACGTCCAACAGGCTGGTGAGGGAGTCCCGTTCGGGCGCGGCGGCGGCCGCGGCGACCGCCTCGCGGACCTCGCGGGCCTCCCGCACCTCGCGCACCTGCATGATGCGGTCGGGGGAGGGCCGCTCGATCATCGGGCGGGCCGGGCGGTCGTGCGGGAGCCGGGCGATCCGCGGGATGAACGGGAAGACGGAGTCCTCCTCGCGCTCCACGTTCTCGCCGATCAGCGCCCGCGCCTCGTCGTCGTTGGGCTGCACCAGCCGCCGCGGCGGGTCGTAGGACCAGCTGGCCCGCCGCTGCTCGCCGTCGGCGCGGTACCCGAGGATGACCTCCCAGGTGCCGTCGTCCCGGCGCCAGGAGTCCCACCGCTCGGTGTCCTTCTCGGCGCCGCGCAGCGCCAGCCGCTCGGCGACGGCCTCGCCCAACTGCGGGCCGGTGGACTCGCCGTGGCGGCGGATCGCGGTCTTGCGGGCGCGCTCGGCCATGAAGGCGCGCTCGGCCAGCACCGGGCCCTCGAAGCGGCGGACCCGCTCCACCGAGATGCCGGCGGCCTGGGCGACGTCCTCCGCGGACGCACCGGCTCGTATCCGCGCCTGGATGTCCCGGGGGCGGAGGTGGCTCTCCACCTCGATCTCGATCTGGCCGAGCCGCGGCCGGTCACCCCGGACGGCGGCGCGCAGCCGCTCGTCGATCGGAAGGGTGTACTCCGTGCTGTCGGCAGCCTTGAGCACCAGCCGTGTGCCGTCGTTGCTGACGGCCACGACGCGCAGTTCGGGCACGGTTACCTCCCGGGTGGTGCCTGCCGACGTCACCTGCGTCGCTGCTCCCGTACTGAGTGTGGCCTGCCCGTTGGCGAGTGGCCACAACCTTGCAGAGTTACCCGGCGTGTCGGGCTTTCACCCGGGCGCGCCGCTGTGGCACGGTTGCCTGTTTGCCACGTCGACGGTCGACATCGCACCCGGGCGCCCGGGCCGCTGTTCGACGGGTCGTCGACAGGGGGTACCGAAGGCTCAGGCTCCACGAACAGTACTCCATTCGTGGCATCCAGAGGGGCGGCTCGCCGCTCAAGTCTCCCGCGAATCAGCGGAATCTCAAGAGCGAGCACCCCATTGGCGGGTCCGTGATCGACCGACGGTGATCATCTTCACATATATCGACCGGTGAGAACCGGATTTTCGACCCTTGTGTCCTTCTTTGGGCAAGATGGAGGGACTTGTTCGAAATTCCGACACGCCGACCGAGGGACAGGGATGCCGCAGCAGAGGGAGAAGTTCGGCCACGCACCGGCCGGTGCGGTGGAGAAGGAGGGCGGCAAGCGGCTCGATCTGACGGTCACTCAGGTCGCGGCGAGCGCCCTGGCGACGGTGGTCGGTGCCGTACTCGCGTCGGAACTCGGAGTGTACGGAACGATACTCGGTGCGGCCGTCGTCTCGGTGGGGGCGACGACCGGAAGCGCGGTCTTCCAGCAGCTGTTCAAACGCACCGGGGAACAACTGCGCAACGCGGTGGAACGCGGCGCCGAACCGCGGTCCGCGACACCGCCGGGAGCCACCGCGACGAGCGGAATCCCGGCGGAGGACGCGGGCAAGCCGGCGGACGACTCCGCCGACATCTCCTCGGAGTGGAACGCGCCGCAGGTGTTGCGGGCGAAACGCCGCTGGACGTGGAAGTCCTTCGCGGCGGTCTCGACGCTGGTGTTCGCGGTGGCGATGGTCCCGATCGTCGGGGTGGAACTCGCCGCCGGAAAACCGCTGCACGACATCACCACCGGTCGGGACGGCGGCAGCGGAACCTCGTTCAACCCGTCCCGCCCGTCCGGCGGCGAGGACCGGAAGCCGAAGGCCCCGGCCGAGCCGTCCACCGGCTCCCGCCCGACCGACCCGGCCCCGTCCCCGGCCCCGTCCCCGTCGGGTTCGGCCTCGCGCGGCCCGGTCGCGCCCAGCCGCTCGCCCGAGCCGTCCGGCTCCGCGCAGCCCTCGCCGGGCGGCGGTGGCGGCACGCCGTCGGCCGGCCCCGCGCCCACGTCCGCCCCGGCGGCGACCCCGGCCGGGGCGGAGGCGCCGCCGACCGGCGGGGCGGCGGCGAACTGACGGCGGGTCAGGCGCCGAGCACCCGGCGCAGGTAGTCGTTGGCGAACCGGCGCTCCGGGTCGACCTTGTCGCGCAGCGCGGTGAAGTCCGCGAAGTGCGGGTAGACCGAGGCCAGGTACTCGGCGTCCCGGGTGTGCAGCTTGCCCCAGTGCGGGCGGCCCCGGTAGGCCGTCATCAGCCGCTCCACCTCGGTGAAGTAGCCCATCTCCCGGGTGTCCCGGTACAGGTGCACGGCGATGTACACGCTGTCCCGCCCGTTCGCGGTGGACAGCCACAGGTCGTCGGCCGGGGCGACCCGGACCTCCACCGGGAAGCTGATCCGCCAGTCGGAGCGCTCCACCAGCGCCTTCAACTCGCGCAGCACGGCGGTCGCCGCCTCGCGCGGCACCGCGTACTCCATCTCGACGAAGCGCACCTTGCGCGGACTGGTGTAGACCTTGTACGGCTGGTCGGTGAACCGGCGCTCCGACCAGGCCCGGCTGGCGAGGCCGGCGATCGTCGGGACGGCCCCCGGGAAGGCCCGGCCCACCCGGCAGGCGCCCTCCCAGACGGTGTTGGAGAGGAAGTCGTCGTCCAGCCACGCCTTGAACTTCGGCAGCGGCGCGGCCGGGCCCTGGCTGCGGTTGTTCCGCTTGGTCGAGCAGCGGTCGGTGTGCGGGAACCAGTAGAACTCGAAGTGCTCGTTCACGGCCGTCAGGTCGTCGAAGTCGCGCAGCACCTCCTCGAAGCCCATCGGCTTCTCGTGCGCGGACAGCAGGAACATCGGCTCCACCGCGAAGGTCAGCGCGCTCACCACGCCCAGCGCGCCCAGGCCCAGCCGGGCCCCCTGGAACAACTCGGCGTCCTCGGTCGCCGAACAGGTCCGCACCGAGCCGTCGGCGAGGACGATCTCGACCCGCTCGACCTGCGCCGCCAGCGAGCCGGAGTCCCGGCCGGTGCCGTGGGTGCCGGTGCTGGTCGCCCCCGCGACCGTCTGCACCTCGATGTCGCCCATGTTCGTCAGCGAGAGGCCGGCCGCCGCGAGCAGCCGGTTCAACCGGTGCAGCGGGAGGCCCGACTCGACGGTGACCGTCCCCGCCGCACGGTCGAGCTCGCGCACCGCGGTCAGGTTGTCCGGGCGCACCATCACCGCGTCCCCGGCCGCCGCGATCGCCGTGAACGAGTGGCCCGAACCCACCGCCTTCACCGGACGACCGGCCTCCCCGGCCGCGACCACCGCCGCCGCGAGCTCCTCGACCGACCCGGGCGCCACCACCTGCGCGGGCCGCGCGCTCTGGTTCCCCGCCCAGTTCCGCCAGACCTCGGTCATCTCCAGAGCCTCCCGCTAGCGCGTGTCCTACCTTCCGGTTCTACCGGTGGGTACGGGGAGCGTAGTCACAACGCACCCACAGGTCTACGGGTGCAGACCCGGGGGAACCCTGCGGCACACGCGGCTGTATTCCTGGGCCCGCTGGGAGCGAAGCTCCAGGGGCCCGGGGAACGGCGGGGCCGAGGGGCTGATCGCCGGAACCCAGTGGGGCGCCACGGGGCGTCGGCCAAAGACCTTCGGCCCGAAACGGGGTCGGCGCTTCGCGGCCCGTCGGACACCAGCCTCTCGGCTCCGCCGTTCCCCGGGCCCCTGAACGCCCGTGCGAACGCCCGTGCACGCGCCCGGTCAGGACGCGACCGGCTCCGCCGCCGCAGGCGTTTCCGCTGCGGCGAGCTGCTGCCGGAGCCGGGGGAGGCCGATGTACGCGGCGAGGGCGCCGAAGGCCGCCGCGGCGACCGGGACCCAGTAGCCGTCGATCGCGCCCGCGCCGTCGACCACCAGACCGGCCACCGAGGAACCGACGGCGACGCCGATGGCGAGGCCGGTGGTGGTCCAGGTCATGCCCTCGGTGAGCCGGGCCGCGGGGACCAGCCGTTCGACCAGGGCCATCGCGGTGATCAGGGTGGGGGAGATGGCCAGGCCGGAGAGGAACAGCGCGGCGCCGACGCCGATCAGCGCGGCGTTGCCGCGCAGCAGCTGCGCGGCCAGGACCAGCGGCACCATGCTGACCGCCATCGCGGTGACGCCGACCAGGAAGCGGCGGGCCATCGGCCCGGCGAGCTTCAGGGTGCCGAAGACCACGCCGGCCAGGCAGGAGCCGGCCGCGTACACGGCGAGGACGGGGCCGGACGCGCCGGTGTGGCCCTGGGCCTTGGCGAAGGCGACGGTGACCACCTCGACGGAGCCGAACACGCCGCCGGTGGCGACCAGGGTGAGGACCAGGGTCTGCAGGCCCCGGTTGGCGATGGCGGAGCCGCCGGTGTGCCGGGCCGCGGGGTGGACCGGCGGCTCGGTGCGGCGCTGCGCGGTGAACAGCAGGATGCCGACCACCAGGAAGACCCCGGCCAGCAGCACGCCGGACTCGGGGAAGACGGTGGTGGCCAGCGCGACCGCGAGGATCGGGCCGACGATGAAGCAGAGCTCGTCGGCGACCGCCTCGAAGGAGTACGCGGTGTGCAGCTTGGGCGGTTCGTCGCGGTACAGGTGGGCCCAGCGGGCGCGGACCATCGAGCCGGTGCTGGGCATCGCGCCCATGCCCGCGGCGAACAGGAACAGGGTCCAGTCCGGCGCGCCCGTGCGGGCGCCGAGCAGCAGGGCAGCGGCGGAGAGCACGGTGACCAGGGTGGCGGGGAGGGCGACCCGGCGCTGGCCGTGCCGGTCGACCAGCCGGGAGACCCACGGGCCGAGGACCGCCGCAGCGACCGCCAGGGTGGCGGAGAGCGCGCTGCCGAGCCAGAAGGTGCCCCGCATCTCGGAGAGCATCGTGACGATGCCGATCCCGGTCATCGAGATCGGCAGCCGGGCGATCAGCCCCGAGGCGGAGAAGGCGAGCGAGCCGGGGGCGGCGAATATCTGGCGGTAGCTGGACAGCACGGGGGGTGGCTCCGTCGGGCTCGGATGGGGGGAAGACGCAACTATCGGTAATGCACAACTATCCCTCACACAGCTTACGGACGGTGATCCGCGACCCGCACCCCGAATTCCCGCCCGCCCCGGGCCCGCCCCCACCCCTGCCGGCCGACCCGGCGGTGCGCGGGACGGCGCCCCGCGAGTGGCAGGATCGGAGCATGTCCGACACGCGCACCCCGAGTTCGACCGATCCGGCGCCCTACGACGCGCTGCTGCTGCTCTCCTTCGGCGGGCCGGAGGGCCCCGAGGACGTGGTGCCCTTCCTGGAGAACGTCACCCGGGGCCGGGGCATCCCGAAGGAGCGGTTGGCCGAGGTCGGCAAGCACTACTTCCTGTTCGGCGGTGTCAGCCCGATCAACGAGCAGAACCGCGAGCTGCTGGCCGCGCTGCGCGCGGACTTCGCCGGGCACGGGCTGGACCTGCCGGTGTACTGGGGCAACCGGAACTGGGCCCCGTACCTGGTGGACGCCCTGCGGGAGATCGCCGACGCCGGGCACCGTCGGGTGCTGGTGCTGGCCACCAGCGCGTACGCGGGCTACTCGGGCTGCCGCCAGTACCGGGAGAACCTGGCCGACGCGCTCGCCGCGCTGGCTGCCGAGGGGCGGCCGGAGCTGACCGTCGCCAAGCTGCGGCACTTCTACAACCACCCCGGCTTCGTCGAGCCGATGATCGACGCCACCCTCGCCGCCCTGGCCGAACTCCCGGACGGAGCAAGGGAGAAGGCCCGACTGGCGTTCACCACGCACTCGATCCCGACCGCGATGGCGGAGAGCTCCGGCGCCCCCGACGACCCGGCCCGCGGCACCCCGGGCGGCGCGTACGTCGCCCAGCACCTGGAGGTGGCCCGGCTGATCGCCGCCGCGGTCGCCGAGCGGACCGGCGTCCCCGGACGGCCCTGGGAGCTGGTCTACCAGAGCCGCTCCGGCGCCCCGCACATCCCGTGGCTGGAACCCGACATCTGCGACCACCTGGCCGCGCAGCACGCGGACGGCGCCGCGGCCGTGGTGATGGTCCCGATCGGCTTCGTCTCCGACCACATGGAGGTCAAGTACGACCTGGACACCGAGGCGGTGGCCAAGGCCGCCGAGCTCGGCCTGCCGGTCGCCCGGGCCGCCACCGTCGGCGCCGACCCCCGATTCGCGGCCGCCGTACGGGAGTTGGTGCTGGAGCGGGCCGCCGCCGACCGGGGGGAGCCGGTCACCCGGTGCGCCCTGGGCGGGTTCGGCCCCAGCCACGACGTGTGCGCCACCGCCTGCTGCCCCAACCCGCGCGCCCCGCGCCCGGCCGCCGCCCAGGCCTGAACCCCGTAGCGCCCCGCACCCGACACGCCCGCCGCACCCCGCCCGGAGGACCGAGACCCGTGACCGACCACCTGCTGCAGGACCTGCTCGCCACCGCCGTCGAGGCCGCCACCCGGGCGGGTGAACTGCTGCGCGACGGCCGCCCCGCGGACCTCGGGGTGGCCGCCACCAAGAGCAGCCCCGTGGACGTGGTGACCGAGATGGACCTGGCCTCCGAGAAGCTGGTGCTGGAACTCATCTCGGCCCGCCGCCCCGCGGACGGCTACCTCGGCGAGGAGGGCGCCGACCGCCCCGGCACCAGCGGCGTGCGCTGGGTGGTCGACCCGCTCGACGGAACCGTCAACTACCTGTACGGGCTGCCCTCCTGGGCCGTCAGCGTGGCCGCCGAGCTGGACGGTGAGGTGGTCGTCGGCGTGGTCGCGGTGCCCGCCCGCGGCGAGCTGTTCCAGGCCGTGCGCGGCGGCGGCGCGACGCTGGACGGCCGCCCGCTCGCGGTCCGCCCGGCCCCGGCCTGGGGACAGGCGCTGGTCGCCACCGGCTTCGGCTACCTGCGCGAGCGGCGGGTGCACCAGGCCGAGGTGCTGCACGCGCTGATGGGCGAGGTCCGCGACATCCGCCGGGCCGGCGCGGCCGCCGTCGACCTGTGCGACCTGGCCGCCGGCCGCTTCGACGGCTACTTCGAGCGCGGCCTCGCCCCCTGGGACCGGGCCGCCGGCCTGCTGATCGCCGCGGAGGCCGGCGCGCTCACCGGCTCCCGCCCCGGCCTGCCCGCCGACGGCGAGCTGACGATCGCGGCCCCGCCCGGCGTGTTCGAGCCGCTCCAGGCCCGGCTGGAGGAACTCGGCGCCTGGCACGACTGACCGGCCCCGGGCCGCCCCGCAGACAGCGAAAAGCCCCGGCACGGGGACCGTGCCAGGGCTCGCCGGTGCAGGGGAGGGGATCAGGCGGCGGAGCGGTGGATCCCCAGGGCCGGGTCCACGCCGTGTTCGGTGGCCAGGCGCTGGAGGTCCTCCAGCTCGGACTGCTCGACCTCGGCCAGGAACTCGTCCCCGGACTCGATCGCACGGTTCAGATCCTGCTCGGCGTTCTGGATCCGCTGAAGGATTCCGGCGGTGAAGGCGTCCATACGGGCCCCCTTTACTGTGTCGGACGGGCACGGCCCGAGCGGCCCCCCGGCCGGAATCGGGCAGACCCCGGCCGGGTGCCCGGACCGGACGGAGCGTCCGACCCTGCACTCGTGCGGCGCTGGAGCCGCGACCCGGTGGCTTGCGATACCTGGCCGGTGCGGATGGGGCACTCGGCGGGTGGTGGCCACGGTGCTCCGACAGGAGGGCACCGCGGTGTGTCACCTGTCCTCCCCACCCCCACGCCCGGGAAACCTCGCCTCCCGGGAAAGTTGCCCGGGTCACAGTCCAATCGGCAACCACCGCCTCCGTTTTCGCCACCGGCGTCCCGGACTTACGACTGCTTTACCGCGCGACCAGGCAGGATGGAGGCACCGTCGGATTCGCCTGTCCGAATCCGCGCCCGGCGCATCACGGCCCGCACGGGCACCCACGGCCAGGGCCGCTCCAGCAGAAGGGACAACCACCGTGCGGGTACTCGTCGTCGAGGACGAGCAGCTGCTCGCCGAAGCCGTCGCCACCGGCCTGCGCCGGGAGGCCATGGCGGTCGACGTCGTCTACGACGGGGAGGCCGCGCTGCAGCGGATCGCGGTCAACGACTACGACGTGGTGGTGCTCGACCGGGACCTCCCGCTGGTCCACGGCGACGACGTCTGCCGCCGGATCGTCGAGCAGGGCCTGGCCACCCGGGTGATCATGCTGACCGCCTCGGGGGACATCAGCGACCGGGTCGAGGGCCTGGAGATCGGCGCCGACGACTACCTCCCCAAGCCGTTCGCCTTCAGCGAACTCGTCGCCCGGGTAAGGGCGCTGGGCCGCCGCGCCACCGTCCCGCTGCCCCCCGTGCTGGAACGCGCCGGGATCAGCCTGGACCCGGGCCGCCGCGAGGTGATCCGGGACGGCAAGCCCGTACAGCTCGCCCCCAAGGAGTTCGCGGTGCTGGAGGTCCTGATGCGGGCCGGCGGCGCCGTGGTCTCGGCCGAACAGCTCCTGGAGAAGGCCTGGGACGAGCACACCGACCCGTTCACCAACGTCGTCCGGGTCACCGTGATGACCCTGCGCCGCAAGCTCGGCGACCCGCCGGTGATCATCACCGTCCCCGGCTCCGGCTACCGGGTGTGAGCCCGGGCGCCGAACCACCCACCGTCTGAGAGGACTTCCGGCCATGACCACCCCGCCACTCCCCGGCGGGGCCCCCGGCGCGCCCGCCCCGGGCCCGGCCCAGGTGCCCCCGCGGCCGACGCGCCCCCCGCGCCGCCCGGCCCGCGACCCCGCCGACGACACCTACCACCCCGGCGACGGCCTGCTCGCCTGGCTGTCGCTGCGCCCCACCATCCGGATCAGGCTCACCCTGCTGTACGGCGGCATGTTCCTGATGGCCGGCGTCGTCCTGCTGCTGCTGATGTACTACTTCGTCCGCTCCGCCTTCGACCAGCCCCAGCTGCCGCACCTGACCGTCGGCCGCGGCGTGGCGATCTCCGTCAACGGCCAGGAGATCAGCGACCAGGCGGCCCTGGACAAGGCGATCAGCAGCCTCCAGGACGCCAACAGCAGCCAGGCCCTGTCCACCCTGCTGCGCCGCGCCCTGACCGCCCTGGTGTTCCTCGCCGTGATCGCCTTCGCGGTCGGCTACGCGGTGGCCGGCCGGGTGCTCCAGCCGCTCGGCCGGATCACCCGCACCGCCCGCGAGGTGGCCGGCAGCGACCTGCACCGCCGGATCGACCTGGACGGCCCCGACGACGAGCTCAAGGAGCTCGCCGACACCTTCGACGAGATGCTGGAGCGGCTGGACCGCGCCTTCGACTCGCAACGCCGCTTCGTCGCCAACGCCTCGCACGAGCTGCGCACCCCGCTGGCGATCAACCGCACCCTGCTGGAGGTCCAGCTCGCCGACCCGGAGGCCTCGCCCGACCTCCAGCAGCTCGGCAAGACCCTGCTGGCCACCAACGAGCGCAGCGAGCAGCTGGTCGAGGGCCTGCTGCTGCTGGCCCGCAGCGAGAACGAGCTCACCGAGCGCCGCCCCGTCGACCTCGCCGAGGTGGCCCAGCGGGCCATGGAGCAGGCCCGCCCGGAGGCGGACAACCGGGAGGTCGAGCTGCGCGCCGAACTGGCGCCCGCGCCCGCGCACGGCAACGGCGTGCTGCTGGAGCGGATCGCGCTCAACCTGCTGCAGAACGGCGTCCGGTACAACAGCCCGGGCGGCTGGGTGGAGATCACCAGCAGCGCCGTCCGCGGCGGGGGCGGCGAGCTGGTGGTGAGCAACACCGGCCCGGTGGTCCCCGGCTACGAGCTGGAGCACATCTTCGAGCCGTTCCGCCGCCTGAAGAGCACCGACCGCACCCGCAGCGACAAGGGCGTCGGCCTCGGCCTGTCCATCGTCCGCTCGGTGGTGCGCGCCCACGGCGGCACCATCGAGGCCACCGCCCGCCCCGGCGGCGGCCTGCGGGTCCAGGTCCGCATCCCCTAGCCCCCGCGTCCCCCCGCCCCCGCATCCCCCGCCCGGCGCCCGTTCCACCGCCGCCCCCGCCCAGCCGTGTCAGAACGACATAAGCGCTGGACAGGGGCGGCTTGTCATTTCCGGCCGGGACAACTTACGGTGTCGTAACCTACGCAGCCGTAGGTCAGCCCGTCCCCTCCGCAGGAGCAACGCCGTGACCATCGCCCCCGTGCAGCGCACCGCCACGACCGCCTGGACCGACGCCAGGCTGATCCTCGCGCTCGAAGAGGTCGTGGAGACCGAGCTCAACCGCCACCTCAAGGTGGCCAAGGAGTGGATGCCGCACGAGTTCGTGCCGTGGAGCCAGGGGCGGGACTTCGACGGCGTGCTGGGCGGCGAGGCGTGGTCGATCGAGCAGTCCAAGGTGACCCCGCTGGGCCGGATCTCGCTGGTGGTCAACCTGCTGACCGAGGACAACCTCCCCAGCTACCACCACGAGATCGCCAGCATGTTCGGCCGCGAGGGCGCCTGGGGCACCTGGGTGCACCGCTGGACCGCCGAGGAGGGCCGGCACGGGATAGCGATCCGCGACTACCTGCTGGCCACCCGCGCCGTCGACCCGGTCGCGCTGGAACGGGCCCGGATGGCGCACATGTCGGAGGGCTTCGAGTCCGACAACGCGCACAGCATGCTGCAGTCGGTCGCCTACGTCGCCTTCCAGGAGCTGGCCACCCGGATCGCCCACCGCAACACCGGCCACCACTCCGGCGACCCGCTCTGCGACCAGCTGCTGGCCAAGATCGCCAACGACGAGAACCTGCACATGGTCTTCTACCGGAACCTGCTCAAGGCCGCCCTGGAGCTCGCCCCGGACCAGGCCATGCGGGCCGTCGCCGACGTGGTGATCAACTTCCGGATGCCCGGCCACGGCATGCCCGGCTTCGAGCGCTCCGCCGCCCAGATCGCCATCGGCGGGATCTACAACCTGCGCATCCACCACGACGACGTCCTGCAGCCCGTGCTGCGCCACCTGAAGGTCATGGAGGTCACCGGCCTCGGCCCGGTCGGCCGGCAGGCCCAGGAGGAGCTGGGAGCCTTCCTGGCGGGCCTGGACGCCCAGGCGACCCGCTTCGACGAGCGCCAGGCCGCCCTGCTGGCCCGCCGCGCCGCCGCGGCCGCCGCCCGGGCCTGACCGCAGCGCCGCCCCCACCGGGGCCGGTCCGGACCCCGGACCGGCCCCGGTGGACGTTCCGAGGAGTATGCGGACAATCCGGCCGGACGAGGTCGGGCCGAAAGGCCCGTTTTCGCAGGAAACGCCCGCTGTCGCGTCCAATGTGACGAACGTCACACTCGCCCGGTGGAGCCGTCCGGGCGACCCGATGGGGTGATCACCCGTTCGGGCGGGTCGATCGCACTCGGTCACCGCCCCGTCGTGCGGAGGAAGATCCGATCCCCCGTCAAGAAGCCCCCGCCGCCGCCCAATTGAGGGGTCGGACGTTCTCGAACCACCACGGACCGTGACGGCGAAAGGCGCCCGGCCTGCACGGGTTCACCCGTACGGGGGCCCTCGTTCGGACCCCGTTCGAACGGCCCGACGGGCTTCCGGATGAGTGTCGATTGAGTAACAGGGCTTGAAGTAAGGCACAATCTCGGCCTCGGGTCGGGCACAAGACCGGCCCCCCAGGCGTTACGTGCGCTGGAGATACCGCACACACCCAAAGGGGGAGAGCGAAAACAATGGCAACGGACTACGACACCCCACGCAAGACCGATGACGACCTCAACGAGGACAGCATCGAGGAACTGAAGGCCCGACGTAACGAGAAGGCCTCCAGCTCCGTCGACGTCGACGAGTACGACGCGAACGAGGGTCTGGAGCTTCCGGGCGCCGACCTCTCCAACGAGGAACTCTCGGTGCGGGTCCTGCCCCGGCAGGCCGACGAGTTCACCTGCATGAGCTGCTTCCTGGTCCACCACCGGAGCCAGCTCTACAGCGAGAAGAACGGCCAGCCGATCTGCCGGGACTGCGGGGCCTGAAAACGGAGCGGCACCTGCCCGGGCGGGCGAGACCCCTCCGCCGGCCCGGAACGCCGCCCCGTCCGGTACTGAGCAGCGGTACCGGAGGCAGCAACAGCGACCGCCCCGAGCGGTCGCACCCGGCAGCGGGCGAGCCCCCGACCACCCTCACGGGGCCCGCCGACAGACCGAAACCGGAAGGGGCGGTCCCACCAGCAGGTGGGACCGCCCCTTCCGGCCTTCTCCGGGCCGGCGCGCCGCCGAGCCGCAGCGCCGTCGCGCGGGAAACTTTCGAGCGGGAGCCGGGCCGGCTCAGCGCCCCCGGCCGCCGGCCGCCGCCTCCAGGGCGTCCGCCAGCCGCTGCGGGGACCGGGTCGACAGGTACAGGTACGGCGTCGGGTCGGCCGGATCGGTCACCTCCACCTTCAGCGCCGTCGGCACGTAGCTGCGCAGCAGCATGAACGCCCGCGGATCGGCCTTCACCGACCGCCAGGCCACCGCCTCCTTGGGGTTCAGCACCTCGGCCGCCCCCAGCGCACCGACCGGGATCCGGGCCTGCCCGGCGACCAGCGACCCCTGCACCACCCGGATCCGCGCCGAGCCGTAACTGCTCAGCGCAGCCGCCCCCGCGGCCACCCCGACGACCAGCCCGAGCAGCGCGGCGACCCCGCTGAACCGGAGCAGGATCAGGCCGAGCGAGAGCCCGAGCGCCACGGACAGCAGCCACCAGGACCGCGGGACGGTGAGACGTTCCTCGTACATGCCCCCATTGTGGGCACGCCCCGCGCCGCCCCGGCCCGCAGGGCCCCCGGCCGTGCCTGTCCCGGCAAACTACCGGCAGGTAGGGTCGGCGCCGTGAACGGACCCATCACCACCCCCACCACCCCGCCCGCGGACGCCGAACTGCCCGAGCGCTCCCCGCTGGCCCCCGCGCCCGGCACCGTCATCGGCTCCCACTACGACGAGTGCTTCGGCTGCGGTCCGCACCACCCCCAGGGCCTCCAACTCACCGCCGTGGCAGGCGAACACCTCGACGTCACCGCGCAGTTCACCGTCAAGCCGGCCCACCAGGGCGGCCCCGGCCTGGCCCACGGCGGCGTCCTGGTCAGCGCCATGGACGAGACCCTCGGCACGCTCAACTGGCTGCTCGGCGCCCCCGCCGTCACCGGCCGCCTGGAGACCGACTTCGTCCGCCCCGTCCCCGTCGACTCCGTCCTGCACATCCACGCACGGGTGACGGGCGTCCACGGCCGCAAGGTCTACAGCGCCGCCGAGGGCCGGATCGGCGGCCCCGAAGGGCCGGTCGCCATCCGGGCACAGGCACTCTTCATCCAGGTGAAGCTGGAACACTTCACCACGCACGGTCGTCCGGAGGACGTGCAGAAGATCCTGGACGACCCGGACCAGATCAAGCGTGCCCGAGCCTTCGAGGTGAACCCGTGACCGACCCCGTCCGTCCGCCCGTCGACGTCCTGATCCGCCGCCTCGACCCGGAGATCCCGCTCCCCGCCTACGAGCACCCCGGGGACGCCGGCGCCGACCTGCGCACCACCGTCGACGCCGAACTCCAGCCGGGCGAACGGGTCCTGCTCCCCACCGGGATCTCGCTCGCGCTACCGGACGGCTACGCGGCGTTCGTACACCCGCGGTCCGGACTCGCCGTCCGCTGCGGAGTTGCACTGGTGAACGCCCCGGGGACGGTCGATGCCGGGTACCGTGGTGAGATCAAGGTGATCGTCGTGAACCTGGACCCCCGAGAGCCCGTCGTCTTCAAGCGGGGCGACCGGATCGCCCAGCTGGTCATCCAGCAGGTCGAGAAGGCCCGCTTCCACGAGGTGGGTGAACTCCCGGGCTCGGTCCGTGCCGAAGGCGGGTTCGGCTCGACCGGCGGTCACGCCGCGGTCTAGCATGCGCCGCGGCCCCGGCTCCGGCCGGGCAGCACGACGAGCGGGTGGAAGCGGTGCGCTAGCAACGGTTTTCGGCCGGTCCGATGGGTAGCAGGTAGCACAGGTATTCGTGTTCGGTCTTGGATTCGGTCTTGGACCGGGAAGGACAGTGACCGTGTTCCGTCGTCGCAAGAGCGAGGACGCTGTCGAGCAGCTCGCCGAGGACGCCATCAGCGCCGACGAGACGGCCGATGACGTCGAGGGTTCCGTCGAGAGCGAGAACGACACCGAAGCCGACCCGGCCGAGCGGATCGGCCTCCCGCCGGCCCCGCGCCCGGACGGGCCGTGGGACGTCTCCGAGCTGGAGAAGCCGGAAGAGGGCCGCGTCGACCTGGGCGGCCTGCTGGTCCCCGGCGTCGAGGGGATGGAGCTCCGGGTCGAGGTCGCAGGTGACGCGATCGTCGCCGCCACCCTGGTCCTCGGCAACAGCGCCATCCAGCTGCAGGCCTTCGCCGCCCCCAAGTCCGAGGGCATCTGGGGCGAGGTCCGCGAGGAGATCGCCGGCGGCATCACCGGCCAGGGCGGCGCCGTCGAGGAGGAGGAGGGCCCGCTCGGCTGGCACCTCCGCGCCCAGGTCCCGGTCCAGCTCCCGGACGGCACCCAGGGCGTCCAGCTGGTCCGCTTCGTCGGCTGCGACGGCCCCCGCTGGTTCCTCCGCGGCGTGATCTCCGGCCAGGCCGCGGTCCAGCCCGAGATGGCCGGGCTGCTCGAAGAGGTCTTCCGCCAGACCGTCGTGGTCCGCGGCGAGTCCCCGATGGCCCCCCGCGACCCCATCGTCCTCAAGCTCCCCGAGGACGCCCAGATGGTCGCCGACGGCGCCGCCACCTCGGCCGACGTCGAGTCCCCCTACGCCGGCGGCTCGATCGACCCGTTCTCCCGCGGCCCCGAGATCACCGAGGTCCACTGACCTCCCGGACGCCCCGCGTCCGACCCCTTCCGCCCTCGCGCCCGACCGGCGCGGGGGCGGATTTGCTTTGCGGGCGCCCGCCCCCGTACAGTTCCGGAGTCGCGCCGAGAGGGGCGAACGAAAGCGAGTTCGAGGAAACACCGGTGAAACGGTAGCGAAAACCTCTGATAAGCTGGGAACACGAAAGAACGAAGCGCCCGGAGATGCGGTCGGAAGGCCGGTCGAAGGAAGCGTCCGTTCCTTGAGAACTCAACAGCGTGCCAAAAGTCAACGCCAGATATGTTGACATCCCCGGCCAGCCGGTATCGGTTGGTTGGAGATTCCTTTTGAAGTAGAACACTAGCGAGGACGCAGTGCGCAGGACCGCCCTATTCCGGTGGTTGCTGTGCCGCTCCCCGTGGAGACATTCACGGAGAGTTTGATCCTGGCTCAGGACGAACGCTGGCG
>NZ_JBIUTD010000019.1:0-141418 GCF_044741705.1 Kitasatospora sp. NPDC088134
CGAAAGAGGCCCGGAAGGACTCGACGCCTACACCCAGGCCAAGACCGTCCGCATCGCACTCCGAACACCACCACCACAGGCGACACCACCACCACAGGCGTCCGACCGGACGCCCACCGCCCGGACGCCCACCGCCCGACCGGACCCCCGCCCGACCGGACCCCCGCCGCAGGGCGTCCGGGCGGGACCTTGCGGCGGCCGCCCGGCAGGACGAACTCGACCTCCGTCGCCCAGTCGGCGATGGTGCCCACCCCGCCCGACATGCCCGGGGCGGTGCCGACCAGGACGAAGGCCGGCGCGGTCTCGTTGACGGCCATCGCGTGCCGGGTGCCGAAGCGGCCCGCGCCCCGGGCCGCCCCCGCCGTTGAGCAACAGCCGCCCACCGCACCGACGGCGGAAGGAGCCCTCCCCCGACCGGGACGGCCCGCCCCCGCCGGAGAGCGCTACCGACCAGGACGGCCACCACCGGCCACAGCACGGCGGCGGCGAGACCGACACCGACCATCGCCAGCGCCGCCACCGAAGTGGCCAGCCGCTTCCCGGCAACCCCCAGGCCCACCAGCGCCGCGCCCGCGCCGATGAACCCGCCGACGACACCCAGAAGGAGAACGAAGGACAGGACCAGAAGCAGGAAGACCAGGACCAGCCGCCAGACGCTCACCCCGACGAAGACGCCACCGACAGCGCCGTCCTCACCGAACGGGACGAGACAGGACTGCCCGGACACGGGGTCCCCCGACGGGCAGGGGGCGGACTGCGCAGGCGCAGGCCCGCCCGCCCCGGACAGGCAGCGGACCCGGCCGACACGGCCCGGACGATGCAGGGCCAGCAGCCAGGACCGCAGGCACCGGAACGCCGGACGGGGACACCGGGGGGACGCCGGGCGGGGGGCGCCCGACCCCGCGCCGGGCCCGACGCGGCCCCGCAGGAGCCACCGCCACTCAGTAGCAGCACCAGGGACAACCCGCCACCGGGACCGCCCCACACCGACACCGCCGAGGCGGCGCGCGCCCGCACCCCGGCCGGACCGCACCAGGACACGCCGCGGCCACCGACACAGCACCCCCGCCGGACAGGGCACCGCCCCCCTGCCCGCACCAGCACCACCGCCCGCCACCCTGCCGCACCCGCCACCGGGCCGGCCGCGCCCAGCACAGTGCGAGCCCACGCGAATCCCCCCGCACCGCGAGCACACGGCCCAGACCGAGCGCGAACCCGCGCCACAACGACATCAAACCACCCCGATGCCCCCGTACAGCCACCAGGTACCGACACCGAACCCCACCGACAACGCGCAAACGACGCCCCCGGCAAGCAGTTGCTGACCCGGCCACCGAACACCCCGAACAGCCGCAAGGCCCGGACCGACCCGGGCTGCAAGAACGCCGTCGTCGAACACGGCGCCGCCCTCGGCATCGACGTCGAGATCGTCCACCGCACCCCCGCGACCGCCGGACCCCCTCCAAACAGGGGGTGCGGGCCGTCCACGTTTTCCCATGGCGTCGTTCCCGCCCCTCGGTTCCCGTCCGGCCCCGGTGGGGCGGCTCCGTCTGGTGACCAGGGGCGTGGCGGGGGCAAAGGGTTGGCAAAGTAGGATCGGCGCGCTCGTGGTTCCGACTGTGCGAAGGAGTGCTCCCGGATGGTGTTCAAGCGGCTTCTCGGTGCCCTGGGTGTCGGCGGCCCCACTGTCGACACGGTGCTGTCCACGCCGGCCGTTCTCCCCGGCGGCACCGTGCACGGCCAGGTGAACCTGGTCGGCGGCGAGCGGGAGGCGGAGATCAACGGCATCACGCTCTGCCTGGCCGCCCGGGTCGAGGTCGAGCACGAGGACGGTGAGGGCCACACCACCCGGGAGTTCGCCCGGGTGCAGGTCAGCGGGCCGCTGCGGCTGGCCGCACAGGAGCAGCGCGCGGTGCCGTTCGCGTTCCCGGTGCCGTGGGAGACGCCGCTGACCTCGATCGGGGGCCGGCACCTGGCGGGGATGGTGCTCGGGGTCCGCACGGACGTGGACATCGCCGGGCAGTTGGACCGCGGGGACACCGATCCGCTCGCGGTGCAGCCACTGCCGGTGCAGCAGCGGGTGCTGGAGGCGCTGGCGGCGCTCGGCTTCTCCTTCCACCGGGCGGACCTGGAGGCGGGGCACATCCGCGGCACCGGCCAGCGCCTGCCGTTCTACCAGGAAATCGAGTACCGGGCGGCTCCGCAGTTCGCCCACCGCTGCCACGAGGTCGAGCTGTCCTTCGTCACCGACCCGCACCGGGTCGAGGTGGTGCTGGAGTTCGACAAGCGCGGTCTCTTCCACGGCGGCGACTCGGTGCGCACCTTCGTCCTGGACCACGCGGCCGGGCAGCACGACCTGACCGGCACGGTGGACGGCTGGGTGCGCGGCGCGCTGGGCCACTGACCGCGCGCCGCGAGGAGGACGACGGCCCGTCAGCCGGTGAGGCGCTGGCGGGCGAAGAGTTCCAGGTGTCCGCAGTCCGGGCAGCGGAAGGCGTCGATCTGGTGGCGGGGGCGGCCGATCCGCCGGGCCCTGCCGAAGAAGCCGCGCTCCAGGGCGCCGGCGATCCAGCGGGCGTCGCCGTGGCTGTTCTCGCCGCTGTCCTCGACGAAGCCCTGCTCCAGGCCGTGGCTCCCGCAGTGGGTGCACTTCAAGTCCTTGGTCACGCAAAGGAGTTTAGGACAGGCGGGGGCGACGGGGAGGGGGCCCGGCGGTCTGCGCGGGTGGGCGCGCGGCGGTGGTTGGTGTGCGACCCGGCTCTCGGGTGCTTCGGCCGGCCTGATGGAATGCCGTCACCGAGGCGGTCCGGAGGGGCCGCCCGCATTCATCGGGGGAGGACGGATTGAATCCGACCCGTAGGTTGCGGGGGTTCGGTGCCGCTGTGGCGCTGGCCCTGACCATGACTGCCGCGCCGGTCGCTCTGGTGCTGGGGAGCGCGTCGTCGGCACAGGCCCTGGACAACGGTCTGGCGGCCACGCCGCCGATGGGGTGGAACGACTGGAACGCTTTCGGGTGTGCCGGGCTCAATGAGGGGCTGGTGGAGCGGACGGCCGATTTCCTGGTCTCCTCCGGGCTGCGGGACGCCGGCTACCAGTACGTGAACCTGGACGACTGCTGGATGAAGCCGGCGACGGGCTGGAACGACCCGACCAACGGCCGGGACGCCGCGGGCCGGCTGCAGCCGGACCCGGTGAAGTTCCCGCACGGGATCGACGGGGTGGCGCGCTACGTCCACGCCAAGGGGTTGAAGCTCGGCATCTACGAGAGCGCGGGCTGGCGGACGTGCGCGTTCCCGGCCGTCCCGGGGACCGAGCAGTACTTCCCCGGCAGCATGGGCCACGAGGCCGTCGACGCCCGGACCTTCGCGGACTGGGGCGTCGACCTGCTGAAGTACGACAACTGCGGCAACTTCTACAAGCCGTACGACCCGTCGGTGCCCGCCGGGAAGGACTGGACGGACCGGTTCCCGGTCATGGGCCGGGCGTTGAAGGACACCGGTCGGCCGATCGTCTACAGCCTGTGCTCGCCGGGCGAGCCCAACGTCGCGCTCGCGCCGCAGGTCGGGAACATGTGGCGGACGTACAAGGACATCTCGCCCACCTGGTCGGTGCCGGCCGACAGCGCCTACGGGTCGCTGCTGGACAACTACCACGAGAACGCGAAGTTCGCGGCCTCGGCGCGCCCCGGCGCGTGGAACGACCCCGACATGCTGGAGATCGGCACCACCACCTCGATGGGCACGCTGACGCCCGACGAGGCGCGCTCCGAGTTCAGCCTGTGGGCCGTGATGGCCGCGCCGCTGATCATCGGGACGGACCTGACCACCGCCTCCGCCGACACCCTGGCCGTCTACGGCAACCGGGACGTGATCGCGGTCGACCAGGACCCGCTGGGCAAGCAGGGCGTGCCGGTGCCGTCGGCGCCGGGGACGTCGATCATGGCGAAGCCGCTGGCCGGCGGCGACGTGGCGGTGACGCTGTTCAACGAGAGCGACACGGCGCGGACCATCGCCACCACCACCTCGAACATCGGTCTGCCGGCGTCGCCGTCGTTCCGTCTCACCGACCTGTGGGCGCACACCACCGGCAGCAGCACCGGGATCGTCTCGGCGACCGTGGCCCCGCACGCCACCGTGATGTACCGGGTGTCGCCGGGCGCTCCGGGGCGGGTTTCGCTGCAGCTGTCCGACGGCGGCGGCGCGATGGCCGCGCAGGTCGGCGACCTCGCCACCGGGGGCTTCGCCCCGCAGTGGTCGCACCCGGACGGTTCCGGTCTCACCGCTCTGACCAGCATCTCGGCCGGCCCGCTGGTGCACGTCTACGGAGTCTCCGGCGGCCGGGTGTTCGGTGAGGACCTGGACACCGTGACCGGCCGCTGGAGCGGCTGGCAGGAGATCCCCGGCGGCGCGACCGGGGTCCGCGACCTCAGTGCGAGCATCGTCAACAACGTGGTGCAGCTGTTGATCGCGGGCTGGGACGGGTCGATGTGGCTCCAGCGCGGCGACTACAACGCCGGCCACTTCGACGCCGGGTGGACCCGGGCCGACAACGCCCCGCTGTCCAGGCTGACCAGCGTGGCGTCCGGCACCCTGGTGCACATCTACGCCGTCTCGCTCGGCCGGGTCTACGGCGAGGACCTGGACACCGTGACGGGCACGTTCAGCGGCTGGCACGAGCTCCCCGGCGGCGCGACCGGTGCCTACGACATCACCGCGAGCATCGTCGGCAACGTGGTGTACCTGGAGATCGTCGGCGGGAACCGGACCATGTTCGGGCAGGTCGGCGACTACAACGCCGGCCACTTCGCCCAGACCTGGACCCAGTTGCCCGGCAGCGGCCTCGGCGCGCTCACCAGCGTCGCCTCCGGCAGCCGGGTGCACGTCTACGGGACGGCGGGCGGCCTGGTGTTCGGCAGCGAGCTGGACACCGCGACCGGCCGCTGGAGCGACTGGAGCCAGGTGCCGGGCAACGCCGCCGACGCGGCGGACCTGACGGTGGCGGCCGTCGCCTGACCCCGGCGGGAGGGGCCCCGGGCGGCACCGGCCGGGGCCCCTCCCGCCGTCCGGGGCCGCCCCGGGAGCGCTCAGCCCGAGAGGCGGCGGACCAGGCGGACGCCCTGGGCCGGGGTCAGCCGGGGCAGGTACGCCTTGCCGATGGCGCGGCTGATCCGGGGCAGCGCGGCCGGGTCGGGGTAGGCCATGTACATCGGGTGGTACTCCGGCTGGAACTTGGACTTGAAGGCGAGCAGCGAGCGGAAGCCGTAGACCGGCTCCAGCAGTTGGCCGGTGCGGTCGAGCAGGCGCTGCAGGCCGGTGGGGCGCTCGTCCCGGGCGGAGCGGGCCAGCGGCGCACCGGAGAGCGAGAGGAAGCGGGCGCCCTCGTCCTGGAAGTGCCGGGCCGCCGAGGCGATCAGGAACTCGTTGACGCCGCGGAAGCCGTCGGTGCGGCGGCGCATGAAGTCGAGGGTCCAGCCGACGGGCACGCCGTTCTCGTGCACCGGCATCCAGCTGGTCAGGCCGTGCACGACGCGCTGCTCGTCGACGGCGATCAGCACCCGGACCTCCGGGTCGTCGAGCTCGCCGAGGCCACCGAGGGTGAAGCCCATCTCGGGCAGGCCCTTGGCCAGGACCCACTCCTCGGAGATCTCCCGGATCTGGTCCCGCAGTGCGGGCGGGGCCTGGCGGTAGGTCAGCCACTCGGCGGTGATGCCCTGCTTGGCGGCCTTGTTGAGGGCGGTGCGGATGTCCTGCCACTTGCGGCCGGTGAAGGCCAGTCCGGGGAGCGCGACCACGGTGTCCTCGGCGACCTGGACGGAGCGCCAGCCGAGGCGGTCGGCGGCGGCCCGGATCTGCGGGGAGACGCTGAAGAAGCACGGCGTCCAGCCCCGGGCGTCGCAGTAGCGGGCGAAGCCGGCCACCGCCCGCTCCCGGGCGTCGGGGGCGCCGAACGGGTCGCCGGCGGTCAGCGCGATGCCGCCGTGCACCCGGTAGGCGACGGCGGCCCGGCCGTCCTCGTCGAACCAGTGGTGGTTGCCGTCCCAGGTGGTGATGAAGGAGAGCGTCCCGCCGCCGTGCTCGGTCAGCAGGGCGCGGGCCCGGGCCGCCGCGGCGTGGTCGGTGCGCACCGCGGGCCGCCGGAAGGAGAGCAGCAGCGCGCCCAGGGTGACCGTCCAGAAGGCGAGTCCGCAGTAGGTCTCCAGCAGGACGGCGGTGCCGCCGAGGGCGATCGGGTAGTCGGGGGCGAGGTCGTTGTAGGCGGGCGGCAGGAACAGGGCGGGCAGGCCGTGCAGCAGGCGCCAGGGCGTGGCGCCGGGTTCGAAGCGGTCGGCGACCGCCGACCCGATGCCGACGTACGCGGCGGAGGCGGCCGTCAGCGCGCCGCCGACCGTCAGGGCCAGTCGGCGGCCGGCCCCGTCGGCCAGGCCGAGCCGGAACCGCTGCCGGGTGGCGAGCAGCAGGCCGAGGGTGAGCAGCGGCAGCAGCATCGCCTCGACGAAGTACTCGACCTCGTCGGCGTCGACGGGTTCGGGGTACAGGTAGAACAGGCCGAGCAGGGTGAGCCAGCTCAGTTCGGTGGCGACGGCGATCCGCCAGGCCAGCCGCAGGCCGCGGCGCAGTCCGTCGGCGAGCACCACCAGCAGGGCGGGGAAGAGCGCGGCCATCAGTCGGCCGGGGGTGCCGAAGATCCGCTGGACGGCGTGCGCGCGGGCGCACTCGTGGACGCTCCGGGCGCAGGCGTCGGCGATCTCGTCGGGGCCGAGCGGGTGGGAGAAGTAGAGGTCGGAGAAGGTGTTGAAGGGGCCGCTGGCGTTGTCGTAGAGCGCGGCGACGAGCGGGCCGAGGGCGGCGGCGACCAGGCAGAGCGCGACCAGGACGCGGGCCTCGGCGTGGGCGGGGCGGTGGGCCTGCCGGCGGGGCCGGCCGCGCTGGAGCAGCGCGCCGAGGGCGAGGCCGACCAGGACGGCGGCGCAGCGCTGCACGCTCTGCAGGTGGCCGACGTAGAGCGTCATGCCGAGCGGGACGAGCAGCACCAGCAGGCGCAGGCGGCGGTCCCAGGGGGCGGTGAGCCGGTGGCCGAGCGCGGCGGCGAGCGCGAACAGGCCGGCCGAGGGGCCGACCGAGACCTGGCCGGCCACCGAGGCGGTCCACGGTTCGCCGAGCCGGGAGCCGGCGGCGACCAGCCAGGTGCCGAGCAGGGTGCCGGCCGCGTGGCCGGTGACCAGGACGGCGAGGGTGCGGGCCCGGCCGAGGCGCTGTTCGGCCGCGGGGCCGACCAGCAGCAGGAGCAGCGCGGTGCACAGGTAGGACAGGGTGCCGGGGCACCAGAACAGCGAGGTCAGCGGTGTCCACCAGCGGCCTGCGGCGAGGGTCGGCAGGCCGACCCCGACCTGGGCCAGCAGCCCGGCGGAGGGGCCCCGGCCGAGGCTGCCGGTGGCGGCGCCGACGGTGCCGAGCGCGGCCAGCAGGGCCAGGGTGAGCGGGGCGGCCAGCAGGCGGCGGCCGAGCGCGGTGCCGGCCCGGCCCAGCCGGCGGCCGAGGGCGGCGGCGGCCCGGCGGCGCCGGGACGGGCGCGGGGCGGGGGTGCCGGGGCCGGCCGGGGCCGGGTCGCGGTCGTCGGCGGGGGTGGGGGCGGGGAGCAGGGCGTTCATCGGATCAGTCCCGTCCGTGCGGCGAGCCAGGGCAAGTCCTGTGCGAGGCCCTGCCGCCAGACCGCCCAGCCGTGCCAGCCGGGGTAGGCCTGTTGGGTGACGTCCATGCCGGCCTCGCGGGCGGCCGCGTAGACCTTCTCCTGCATGGGGCGGAACTCGTGGTCCCAGGCGCCGACCACGAAGCGGCCGGCGGTGTCGGGGTACTTCTGACGGGCCATCAGGTGCAGCGGGTCGACGGCGGCGAAGGCGGCCTCGTCGCCGTCGAAGGCCTTCTTCACGGTCTTCTGGCGGCTGCCGAGGGTGGGTTCCTGCTGGCCGGAGTAGTCGAGGAAGCTGCCGTACACCTGGGGGGCGTTGACGGCGAGCTGGAGCGCGCAGGTGCCGCCGAAGGAGATCCCGCCGACGGCGCGCGCGGTGCGGCCGGAGGCGGCCTGCAGGTGCTGGTCGATCCAGGCCGGGACGTCGACGGCCAGGTAGGTCTGCGCCTTGGCGATCCGGGAGTCCATGCACAGCGTGTTGGTGAAGGGCGCGCCGATCGGGTCGGGGACGACGACGATCGGGGCGAGCCCGTGGTGGGCGGCGGCGAAGTCGTCCATCAGTCCCTGGATGCCGCCGGAGTTGACCCAGTCCTCGGGGCCGCCGGGCTGGCCGGGCAGCAGGACCAGGACGGGCAGCAGCGGGCGGGGGGCGGCCTGGTAGGCGGGCGGGAGGTAGACGTAGGCGGGGCGGGCCCGGAAGCCGGAGGCGTGGCCGGGGATGCTGGTGACGGCGAGGGTGCCCTTGGCGGGGAGGCCGGGCGGGGCCTGCCAGGTCTCCTCCAGCGGGGCGCCGGGCGCGGCGGCGAGGGTGTCGGCGACCCGGTCGGTGGTGAGCACCCCGGTGTCGGGCGTGAGCATGGCCCGGGCCGTCGGGTACTGGTCGAAACCGCGGTTGACCTGCGAGGAGGCCATCACCAGCACCAGGGCCGCGCCGCCGACCGCGAGCAGGCGGGTGCGGTGGCGGGTGAGCAGCGGCAGCCGGAAGCAGAGCAGCGCGACGGCGAACAGGGCGACGGCGATCCAGCGCATCACGAAGTCCGGGGTGCCCTCGGGGAAGGGCCGCCACCAGCCGTCGACACCGAGCTTGACGGCCGCGGTGAGGCCGCCGCCGAGCAGCAGGGCGCCGAGCAGGCGCGGCGCCCGCCAGCTCCGGTGGCGGGACCAGGCGAGCAGGAGCAGCGCGGCCCAGCCGGCGACGAGCACGGCGTACGGGATCGGGCCGTGGGTGAGCGGCCAGTCCAGCGGGTTCCAGCGGACGGCGAGCGGACGGGTCGTCATGCCGCCCCACCCGGCCGGGCGGTGGCGGAGGCCGCGCCGGCGGGCGCGGGTACGGGCCCGGGAACGGGCCCGGACATGGGCGCGGGTATGGGCCCGGCGGGGGCGGCGGCCCCGGCCCGGTCGGTGTTCTGCTGGACGCGCACGGCGCCGCCTCCCTCGATCGGTGAAACCCCGATTTCTGGGAGCTTCCTGAGAGTGATTCAAGCAAACTGGGAGTTTACCCGCGTCCGTACGATGGCTTGATCACACCCCGTCGTTCGGCGGGGGTCCGGACCGGGGGCGGGTCGCCGCCCCGCGTGGGTGAACATCGGGTGACGGGGCGGCGGGCGGGCCGGGCGGTGCGGAAGAGTACGGCGGGAGGAGCGTGGCGGAGCTGCGGCGCAAGCGTCGCGCGGCCGCCGCGCAGCCGTTCGCCGAGAGGATTTCCGCATGCCCATCGCCCACTACGGCGTGCTCGCCGCCCGGGCCGTCGACCGCCGCCGCGAAGGGGCGTCGGACACCCCGCACTACCAGATCCACCTGGTGGACGCGTCCGGCACGCACTTCCGGGCCGCCGTCAACGTCGAGTCCCAGCAGGCCCCTTCGGACCTGCTGTACCTGGTCGACGAGAACTTCTCGCACCCGGTGACGGGGCTGCTGCCCGCCACCGCGGCCGGCTGGACGGCGCTGCCGTCCCGGCCGGGCGGGGCGGCGCTGGACTTCGTCCGGGGCAAGCTGTTCGAGCGCTCCGCGCTGCGGACGCTGCCGCCGGACCGGCCGGGCGCGGACAACGACCTCGCGGACCTGCTGGACCGGCAGGTGCTGCGGGCGATCGACGACCCGCGGGCGGTGCTGTACGTGTTCGGCCAGCGCTGGCCGACCGAGCCGACCGTGCCGGACAAGGTGTTCGGCTTCCGGCCGGGCAACGGGGTGCACGACGTGCACATGAACCAGGGCAACAGCGGGCGCTTCACCGGCGACGACGGGGTGTGGCAGGACGGCGGGCTGCTGATCCACTTGCCGGGCGAGTCGCGCTGGACGGCGGTCTTCCTGGCCTTCCAGTCCCAGTCCTGGCACACCGACGACCGCACCGGGCACACCGCGGGCGGCCCGCTGCCCAAGCCGCGCGGCACGCACCGGCCGCGCCCGGCGTCCCGCTCCTGAGCACCCCGGGGCCGGCCGGGCCGGGGCCCGTCCCTCAGGCCTGGCCGGTCTCGAAGTGGGTGATCCGGCCGTCGGCGGCCAGGTCGAAGCGCCAGGCGGTGCGCATCTCGCCGTAGGTGTCGTTGCGGTAGTCGACGGTCAGGGCGCGGCCGGCGGCGGACTCGCGGGTCACGCTCATCCGGCCGTGCGAGGACCAGATCTCGCGGTCGGTCCAGTCGGCGAGGTCGCGGGCGGAGCCGTCGTCGGCCATCGTCGCGCCGGGGGCGAGCAGGGCCTCGAAGGCCGCCCGGTCGCCGCTGTTGACGGCGGTGACGAAGGCGCGCACGGTCGGGTCGGTGAGCTTCTCCTGCGGGATCACGGGGGTCTCCTTCGGTCGCACCGGAGGGGCCGCCGGGGTGGTCCGGGGCCCGGGGTTCCACGGGTTTCCAGGAGAGCACCCCGGCGGCCCCCGCGCCGGGACCGTCACCCGTCCGGCGGACCCACGGGCGGGCCGCGGGGCCGCCGTCCCTTACCAACTGCCGTTGCTTTGACTACATTTGACGAATGGTCATGCGGAGTCCCGATCCGGCGGCGGGAAGTGCGGAGCAGCGGCTGGTGTTCGTGCCGAGCCGGCTCCGGGAGCTGGGGCTGGCGGTGGGCGGGGGTGTGCTGCTGCCGCTGTGGGTGGCGGCCCCGCTGATGCTGGGGGGCGTGCTGATGAGCGTGCTCACCGGGTCCGGCATCGGGTGGGCGCTCTGCTGGGGGACGCTGGGGCTCGCGGTGCTGGCCGTGCTGGTGCTGACCTCGCTCCTGCTGGCCACGGTGGTGAGCACCACGGTGCGCTGGATCGAGTTCTGCGGGACGGGCGGCGCGGCGCACCTCGCGGTCGCGCGGTTCTTCCGGGTGCGGACCGTTCCCCCGGGCGGGCTGGAGCGGGTGGTCGTGGTGGAGCGGCTCCGGCTGGGCGAGCGGCGGTCGATCGCGGTGGTGCTGCACCTGGACGGCGAGAAGCTGAGCTGCGCCCCGGGGTTCGGCGCCGCCGTCGACCGGGTCCGCACCGGGATCCTGGTGGACTGGCTGACCGAGCGGGCCGGTGCGCTGGGGGCGACGGTGGAGCTGCGGACCGAGGTCGAGCGGAGCTTCCTCCGCCCGGACGAGTGGTGGACGGCGGAGGAGCTGGCCGCGCACTGGGAGGTGCCCGTGGGCGAGGTGGACGGGCTGGCCGAGCAGTACGACGTCCGGCGGTACGACTACACGCCCCGGGCGGCGGCGCTGTACTCCCCCGCCCGGACGGCGACGGTGTACGACCCGGGCCGGGCGTACGAGGTCGCGGCGCGGGTCCGGGCGGAGCGGGTCCGGGCGGAGCGCGCGACCGCCGGTGACCCGCCTGCCGCCGGTGATCCGCCTGCCGCCGGGGCGGAGTGACGCCCCGTCGGCTGAACACCCGTTCGTCAACCTCCGCCGCGGCGGGCACGCCTTCGAGTGTGCGGGCCGCGCGCTCCCCCCGTGCCGCGGTGCCGTCCGGAATGCTGGCCGGGGCGGGCGCGCCGTGGTCCTGTGTGGGGCCGTGGCCCTCGGTGGGCCGGTCGGGTCCCGCCCCGCGTGGTTTCGGAGGCGGCCGCCGGCAGGGCGGCGCCGAGGTGGTGCGGGTCGGCGGGGTCCGGTCCGTCCGAGGGGAAGGTGCAACCCGATGGGGAGTCTGCTGGCGGACCGGACGGCGGTCGTCTACGGTGCCGGGTCGATCGGGGGCGCGGTGGCCCGGGCGTTCGTCCGGGAGGGCGCCCGGGTGTTCGTGGCGAGCCGGGGCGAGGCCGGGCTCAAGGAGCTGGCGCACGACGTGGAGTCGGCGGGCGGCTCGCTGGTGACCGCGCAGGTGGACGCGTTCGACCGGGACGCGGTCGACGGCTTCCTGGACTCGGTGGTGGAGCGGACCGGCGGGCTGGACGTCTCGTTCTGCGCGACCGCGACCCGGCGGCCGGGCGGCTCGCAGGGCTCGGCGCTGGGCGAGCTGTCCTACGAGGACTTCGCGCTGCCGATCGTCGACTTCACCCGGGCGCAGTTCACCACCGCCAACGCGGCGGCCGCCCGGATGGTGCCGAACGGCCGGGGCGTGATCATGATGGCGACGGCGGCGCCGTCCCGGGTGCCCTTCCCCTACACCGCCGGGTTCGGCCCGGCCTGGGCGGCGGTGGAGGCCTTCGCCCGCACCCTGGCGGCCGAGTTGGGGCCGGCGGGCGTGCGGGTGCTCGGGCTGCACTCGGCCGGGTCGCCGGACGCGCAGCGGAGCGTGGAGACCACGCTGGCCACCGACCTGCCCGAGCTGCCGGCCCGGGCGGCCGGCTGGCAGGAGCGCGCCGCGGCGCGCAACCTGCTGGGCCGCTGGCCGTCGCTGGCGGACGTCGGGAACATGGCGGCGTTCATGGCCTCGGACCTGGCGGCGGTCTCGACGGGGACGACCGTCGACCTGTCGGCCGGCATGGTCTCCGACTGACGGACCGTCGGGTGACGGCCCGCCGCTCCCCCGTGCCGGGAGAGCGGCGGGCCCGCCGGGCCGTGGCCGGGCCGACTGCTGCGGGGTCCTGCGGGGTGGCCGGGCTCAGATGTACAGGGTGTTGGGCTCCAGCCCGCACAGGACCCGGCCGTAGAGCTCGGTGTTGGTGTCCGGGTTGATCAGGGCGTGCAGGGAGACCGCCTGGATGTCGCGGGCGATCCGCTGGAGCGGGACGTCGAGGAAGATCGAGCTGCCGCCGCTGATGTTCACCAGCAGGTCGATGGCGTGCTTGGCGAGCCGGGTGGCCTCGCCCTGGTCGTTGCGGACCCGGGCCCGCTCCTCGGGCTTCCAGGGCTCGCCGGTGGCGGCCTTGGCGTCGACGGTGGCGGCGCCGCGCCGGGCGTGGAACTCCGCCTGGTCGATGCTGTTGACGGCCTCGGCGATCCGCAGGTGGGTGACGGGGGCCTCGCTCTGCACGGTGTAGTCGGTGTAGGTGATCTTCCGGCCGGGCAGCCGCTCGAAGAACACCTCCAGGGCGGCCTTGGCCAGACCGACGGCCACGCCGACGCCGGAGGCGGCGGCGACCAGCGAGGCCGGGGTGCGCCAGACCGGGGAGTCGGCGTTGGCCTCGGACAGGCCCTGCGGCCGCATCGCGGCACCCATCGGGATGATCCGGTGCTCGGGGACGAACAGGTTCTCGGCGATGGTGGTGACGCTGCCGCTGCCGCGCAGCGCGCTGGTGTGCCAGTCGTCGACGAGTTGGAGGTCGCCGATCGGGACCAGGCCCATGATGGGCTCGGGTTCGGCGTCGGGGCGGAGCAGGATCGCGGCGATCTCCTGCCAGCCGGCGTGCCAGGCGCCGCTGACGAACTTCCAGGAGCCGTTGAGGACGATGCCGCCCTCGGTCGGGACGGCGGTGCCGGTGGGGCTGTTGGTGCCGCAGACCCGGGGGGCGGCGGAGGTGAACACCTCGTCCTGGGCGCGGTCGGGGAAGAGGCCGGCGATCCAGGTCGGGATCCAGAAGACCGAGGAGGTCCAGGCGATGGCGCCGTCGGCGCGGCCGAGTTCCATCGCCACCTCGACCAGGGTGCTGGTGTCGCACTCGTAGCCGCCGTAGCGGACCGGCGTCCGGAGCCGGAAGACGCCCGCCTCGGCGAGGGTGGCGACGGTCTCCTCGCTCAGCCGGCGGTTCTCCTCGGACCAGGCCGCCTGCTCGCGGAGGACCGGCACCAGTGCGGAGACCCGTTCGACGATTTCTTCCCGGGACGGTCGGGTCGGTATTCCGGTGGACGACATCTTTTCCTCCAATGCTTCGGTGGAGTGGGTGACCGGGCCGGGGCTGCCGTTCGCGCGGTCACCGGGAGGGTCACCGGGAAATGCTTTCACCGGGCGGTGGGGGCCGACCTCTTCGGAATTGCCCGGTGCCGGAGGGGAGGTGATTTCCCATTGGGCAACCAGGAGGAAATCTGCGCGGACGGTGCGTGCCAGCCTGGCACGAGCACCCTTTCCGCCCGCCGCCGTCCGTGGCGGCGGCGCCGTACGCCAGGAGGCAAGTGTGGAACTGTCGCCCATCGTGACCAAGGAGGAGTGGCTCGCCGCCCGCAAGGAGCTGCTGGAGCAGGAGAAGGAGGTCACCCGGGCCCGCGACGCGCTCTCGGCGGCCCGCCGGGCGCTGCCGCGGGTGCTGGTCGAGAAGGACTACACCTTCGAGTCGCCCGAGGGCACCCTGACCCTGCTCGACCTGTTCCAGGGGCGCCGCCAGCTGATCGTCCGTCACTTCATGTTCGCCCCGGAGGCGGAGGCGGGCTGCCCGGGCTGCTCGATGCAGGCCGACTCGGTGGGGCACCTGGCCCACCTGCACAACCGCGACACCTCGTTCGTGATGGTGGCGCTGGCGCCGATCGCCAAGATCGAGGCGTTCCGGGCCCGGATGGGCTGGGACCTCCCCTTCGTGTCCTCCTTCGGCACGGAGTTCAACCGCGACTTCCAGGTCTCCACCGACCGGGGCGAGATCCCCGGCATCAGCTCCTTCATCCGCGAGGGCGACGCGGTCTACCACACCAACTCGGTGTACGACCGGGGCGGCGAGGTCACCCTGAACACCTACAACTACCTGGAGCTGACGCTGCTGGGCCGGCAGGAGGAGGGGCTGGCGCACCCCTGGGACTGGTGGCGCCTGCACGACAGCTACGAGGACGCGAACGCCAAGGGCCCGGGCGAGAACTGGTGGAACGGCCAGGACAAGTTCCGTTCCTGACGGTCCGTCGCGCACGTGGAACAGCCCGGGTGGTCGGCCACCCGGGCTGTTGCGTCGTGCCGTTCGCCAGTGCTGTTCCGGGCCCGCGGCGGGCTCAGAGCCGACCGGCCAGGAAGGCCAGGACGAGGCGGTTGACCTCGGCGGGCTGCTCGACCAGACCGACGTGGCCGGCGCCCGGGACCACCTCGGCGTGCGAGCCGGCGGGCAGGGTGTCGAGGATCGCGGCCAGGGCGGCGTCGGTGATCACGAAGCTGGGGTCCTCGGAGCCGAACAGGTTGAGGGTGGGACAGCTCGGCGGGGCGCCCCAGACGGCGGCGTGCTCCTGGGCCCACTCGGGGGTGCCGAAGCGGTCGGGCGGGAAGGCCGTCCGGTAGAGGGCGAGGGCCGCCGCCAGGTTCTCGGGGGCGCGCAGGGCGTCCTTGGCGTGCTTGAGGTCCTCGGCGGCGTCGAAGCCGTCCGCCGTGAACTTCCGGTAGATCCAGTCGACGTAGGCCAGGTCGTCGGCGGCGACCACCTGTTCGGCCACCGCGGTCTGGAAGAACCAGAAGTGGCTGAGCGCGTCGGTGCCGCGGGGTGTCAGCACCATCGGCCCGAACACCGCGAACGGCGGCACGTCGCAGACCACGGCCTTCGCCCAGCGCCCGGCGTCCTGGGCGGCGCCCCACACCGCGGGGGCGCTGAAGTCGTGCCCGACCAGGACGGCGTCGCCGTCGCCGCCCAGCGCGTCGTGCAGGCCGTTCACGTCGGCCACCAGGTCGGCGATCGCGTAGGAGCCGTCGGGGGCGAGCGCGCTGGGCGCGAAGCCGCGCAGGTAGGGCGCGACGGCGCGGTAGCCGGCGCCGGCCAGTGCGGGCATCAGGTGGCGGTAGGTCGCCGGGGACATCGGGAATCCGTGCATCAGCAGGGCCAGCGGCCCTTCGCCCTGTTCCAGGTAGGCGAATTCGATGCCGTTGACGGTGGTTCTCTTCGCTTCCACTGCCGGGTCCGTTTCTCGGGGCGGGAGGGGGAATGCGCGCGGCGGCCGAATCGGAATTCGGCCGCGCGGCACGGCGGGCGGTGGAGCGGCCGACGGGAATTCCCGCCGGCCGCTCCACCGATCGCTCTCCGATGATCCCGGGGATGCCTCCGGGCATCTTCTCCCTGGCTGCCGTGTTCCGGCTGCCGTGTTCCGTCGGCCGGACGGGGACGCCCCGACCGACGGGCCGTCAGTGACCGCCCGTCGGAAGACTGTCGGTCGGCCGACGGGCCGTCAGTGGCTGGCGGCGGCCTGCGGGGCGGGGGCGGCGGCGTCCTCGGAGACCGGCTCGACCCGGGGGCGCAGGCCGATCCAGATCAGGCCGACGGCGACCAGGGTGACGGCCACGTCGACGGCCAGCGCGAGCCGGATGCCGTCGAGCTGGACGGCGCGGGTGGCGGCGACGGCGCTGAGGATCGGGATGCCGATGGTGACGGCGACCTGCTGGCTGAGCGCGGTGAGGCCGGTGGCCAGGCCCTGCTCGGAGTCGGGCAGGCCGGAGGTGGCGGTGACGGTGTAGGCGACGATCGAGGTGACGTGCCCGAAGAAGCTGATGAACAGGGCGGGCAGCAGCACGGCCAGCATGATCCGGTCGGTGCCGAGCAGGATCAGCGGGGCGGTGGCCAGGCCCTGCACGGAGAGGCCGACGGTGAGGACGGTGCGGGTGCCGAAGCGGCCGATCATCCGGCCGGCGATGATGCCGGCGGCGACGGCGGCGAGGCCGGGGACGCCGAAGATCAGGCCGGTGACCAGCGGCGCGTAGTGCAGCACGTCCTGCAGGTAGAGCGTCATCAGGAAGATGAGCGCGCTCTCCATGGTGAAGACCACCAGGCCGGCGAAGTTGCCCCACTTGACGGTGGGCCGCTTGAGGATGCGCACCGAGGCGAGCGGCGCGGGGGCGCGCAGTTCGATCGCCCAGAAGACGCCGAGCAGCAGCACGCCGACGGCGGCGATGACGACGTTCCGGTCGATGATGCCGTAGATGAAGGCGAGCAGGCCGGCGGTGACGGAGATCGCGCCGGGGACGTCGAGCCTGACCTTCTCGGGGGCGCGGCTGTCGGCGATCAGCTTGGGGGTGGCGATCAGGATGGCGACGGCCACCGGGACGTTGATCAGGAAGGCCCAGCGCCAGCTGAGCAGGCCGACCAGGGTGCCGCCGACCAGTGCGCCCACGGTGAAGCCGCCGGACAGCAGCGCGCCGTTGAGGCCGAGCACCCGGTCGCGCATCGCGCCCTCGGAGAACGAGGTGGTCAGCAGGGAGAGGGCCGCGGGGGCGGCCATCGCGGTCGACAGGCCCTGCAGGACGCGGGCGGTGAGCAGCGGGGCGCCGCTGTCGGCCATGCCGCCGAGCAGCGAGGCGGCGGTGAGCAGGGTGATGCCGGCCAGGAAGAGGCGGCGGCGGCCGAAGAGGTCGGCGATCCGGCCGAACAGGAGGGTGAAGCCGGCGGCGGGCAGGGCGTAGGCCGACGCTATCCACGGGAGCTCGTCGGCGGATATCCCGACCCCGGAACCTATCTGGGGCAGTGCGACGTTGAGGATCGAGAAGTCGACGGACAGCATGAACTGGGCGCCGAGCAGGACGAACATGGTCAGTCGCAGCCGGGTGCTCATGCGGTTCGACGCGTCGGGAGGCGTGGTCATGCGAGCAAGGGTGGGAGATCGTCCGCCGGTTAGCCAGCCACCTGTTGTTCGTCCCACTGGGAAGGCTAGGCTTGCCAGTGCTCGTTTCAGCATAATGAGGCGCATGGATGAGCTCGGGAAATTCCTCAAGTCCCGTCGGGCCAGGCTTCTTCCGGCGGATGCCGGTCTCGGGCACTACGGGGAGCGCCGGCGGGTTCCGGGGCTGCGCCGGGAGGAGCTCGCCCAGCTGGCCGGGGTCAGTGCCTCCTACTACGCCCGGCTGGAGCAGGGGTTGGGGCAGAACGTCTCGGACGGGGTGCTGGATGCGCTGTCCCGGGCGCTGCGGCTGGACGAGGCGGAGCACGCCCATCTGGTCGCGCTGGCCCGGCCGAACCGGGCCGCGGCCGGGCGGCCGCGCCAGGTGCCGCGCCAACTCCCGTTGGGCTTAAGGCGGTTGATGGCGATGATGGACGAGGTGCCGGTGATGGCGCTCTCCCCGACGGCAGACGTGCTGGCCTGGAACCCGCTGGCGCACGCGGTGTTCGGGGCGCAGCACGAGGGCCCGCCGGACGAGGGCCTGCCGAACATGACGCGGATGATCTTCCTGGATCCGTCGACCCGGGCGCTGTTCGCCAACTGGGAGGTGAAGGCCCGCTCGGTGGTGGCGCACCTGCGGATGGTGGCGGCGCGCTTCCCGGCGGACGGCCGGGTGCAGGCGCTGGTGAGTGAACTGTCGTCCGCCAGCAGTGAGTTCGGGGAGCTGTGGGAGGACCACTCGGTGGCGAACTGCGACTCGTTCACCAATGTGCTGCGGCATCCGCAGGTGGGTGAGCTGACGCTGTTCCAGGAGGTGCTGCGGACGGAGGAGCCGGAACTGATGCTGGTGGCCTTCACGGTGGAGCCCGGTTCGCCCTCGGAGTCGGCGCTGCGGCTGCTCGGCGCACTGACCGGGGAGCGGGCGGACCGGCGGGTGGTCGTCTCCTGAGCCGCGTCGTCTCCTGAGCCGCCCGGGCCGCTGGTGCAACAACATTCCTGATGCGCAACGGAATTGACGGAGTGTCAGCAAGGTGGGGGCGCGTCGGGGGCACGCGGGGGTCGGGTTGATGCGCGGTCGACAAGTGACGGGCAGTCACTCATTCTCGAACACACGTGCGTTTCCCCGTCGCATCGACCCGTGTGAGGAGCTCTCGTGGAGCGTCAGTCGGAGAACCGTCCGGCCCCGCTGAACCGCCCCCTGAAGTGCCCGTTCGCCCATCCGCCGCTCGTCCTGGACCCGACCGGGCGGGCCCGGGACGCCGAGACCGCCGAGCTGATCGCGCGCGGACCCGTCGCGCCCGCCGACGTCCTCGGCGTCCGGGCCTGGGCGGTGTCCGACCCCGACCTGCTGGAGTCCCTGCTCAAGGACCCGCGGATCGCCAAGAACGCCCCGCAGCACTGGCCCGACTACCAGGCGGTGACGGCCGGTTGGCCGCTGGCGCTGTGGGTGGCGGCCCGCAACATGTCCACCACCGACGCCGAGCACCACCGCCGGCTGCGCCGCCTGGTGAGCGGGGCCCTGACCACCCGTCGGGTCGCCGCGATGACCGGCCGGGTCGAGGAGATGACCGCCGGGCTGCTCGACCGGATCGCCGCCGCCGGGGCCGACGGGACGCCGGTGGACCTGCGGCAGCAGCTGGCCCGGGCGCTGCCGATCCTGGTCGTCTCGGACCTGCTCGGCCTGCCCGAGGAGCTGCGCGAGGACTTCGGCCGGTACGTGGAGGGGGTCTTCGACACCACCCTCACCCCGGAGCGGGCGCAGGCCAACAACGTCGCCCTGTACACGGTGATCGCGGCGCTGGTGGCGGGCAAGCGCGAGCGGCCCGGCGACGACATGACCTCGCTGCTGATCTCCGCCCGCGACACCGAGGGCGACGGCGGCGCCCTCACCGAGGACGAACTGCTCGACACCGTCATGCTGGTGGTCGCCGCCGGCTACGAGACCACCGTCAACCTGATCGACAACACCGTCGCCCTGCTGCTCGCCCACCCCGACCAGCTCGACCTGGTCCGGGCGGGCAAGGCGGACTGGGACGACGCGGTCGAGGAGTCGCTGCGCCTGGAGTCGCCGCTGGCGCACCTGCCGATGCGCTACGCCCTGGCAGACATCGAGCTGCCGGGCGGGGTGACGGTGCATCAGGGCGAGCCGGTGCTGGCCTCGTACGCCGCGGCGGGCCGCCACCCCTCGCGGTACGGGGACGGCGGCGCGGAGTTCGACGTCACCCGGGAGGCCAAGGACCACCTGGCCTTCGGGCACGGCCCGCACTTCTGCCTGGGCGCGCCGCTGGCCCGCCTGGAGGCCCGCACCGCGCTGCGCGGCCTGTTCGAGCGCTTCCCGCGCCTGGCCCTCGTCCCGGGCACCGAGCTGGAGCCGGTCGAGTCGCTGATCTCCAACGGGCACCGCACCCTGCCGGTCCTCCTGGACGGCGGGGAGCCGGGGCGGTAACAGACTCGGGGCGGCAGGAGGCTCGGAGGGCGATAAGGCGCCCGGTGCCTCACTCCCCCGGCGCGACCACGAACCAGTGGGCGGGGAGGGTGACCGGGGTGCCGTCCGGGTGCCGTTCGGCCATCGCCAGCCCGCACTCGCCCTCGGCGAGGACGTCCAGTCCGGCGCCCCGCAGCAGCGCGGGGAGTTCGCCGGGGGCGAGCGCGGCCGGGCTCATCCGGTGGCGGCGGACCTGGAGCAGGCGCTCGGGCGGTCCGCCGGGGCGAGCGGCGACCCGCGCCATCACCGGCCGCGCGGCGGCGGTGGGTTCGATCACGAAGCCCCGCCCGCGACGGCCGAGCAGCGGCCGGACGGCGGCGGCGACGGCCGCCCGGTCCGCCGGGTCGCTCTGGTGCAGCACCGCCCGCTGGTAGACGTTGGCCCCGCCGAGCCGCGCCCCGAGCCGGGCCACCGCCAACGGGTCGGCGAGGTCGAGCTGTTCGAACTCGGCGACCCCGTCGCGGTCCTCCCGCCGGGCGTGGGCCACCGCCGCGTGCGCCAGGTCGACGCCGATCGCGCGCGGGAAGTGCCGGGCGAGGTGGCGGGTCTGGGTGCCGTTGCCGCAGCCGAGGTCGACGATCGGCAGGGTGCGGTCGACGTACGGGGCGAGCAGCGCCAGGTGCGGGACGGCGGACTGCTGCGGGTCGGCGTCCCAGAACGGGCCGCCCGGCTCTCCCGTGTTCTCCGCCCAGTAGCCCTCCCAGGCGCTCACCTGCTGCTCCGACGCGCTCACCGGCCGCTCCTCCCCCGTGCCCGCGCGGCGCTTCCCGCCGCCGGAGGTCCGGTACCCGGGACGGCCGCCCCGCATGCGGGCGGGGCGGCTCCCTCCGGTCAGGCGCGGATCAGCGGCCGGTAGGGGGTGTTCTCCGGGGTGAAGACCAGGGCGTGGTCGCGCCCCGGGCCGGTGGCGACCTCGCGCAGGCGGGCCAGGGCCTCGGCCTCGGTGGGGAGGTCGAGGCCGAGCAGGGCGGCGGCCCGGTCCCGGTGCTCCGCCAGGTCCGGCATGTCCTCCAAGTATTCGGCGGCGGCCTCCCGGCTCTGCTCGACCGTGAGCGCGGGGCAGTCCCGCCACCAGGGGACGACCAGGAGCAGCCGCAGCAGTTCCGGCAGGCCGAGCGCGAGCAGGGCCGCGCCGCCCTCGGAGTCGGCGTACAGGACGGGGCGCTCCTCCCCGCCCTCGCCGCAGAAGAAGTAGGTGCCGCCGCCCCCGTCCCCGGCGAAACCCTTCAGGAGGGCACCGGAGGCGAGGTGGACCTCCTCGACGTGCTCGCCCCGGTCGAGGTCGAAGTCCCCCGGCCAGTCGAGGAAGTCGGCGGCGTCGGGGTGGCGGCGGATGGCGTCGATCAGTGCGGACATGCCCCGCACCCTAGCCCGTGCAGGCGACACATCCGGACGGCGGTGGCATTGCGGCTCAACGTCCTTCCGCTGTCGGTCCGTTGACCGTTTCCGACCGGTCGGGCGGCGTTTTCGGGTCGGGCCGGGCGGCGGGTGGCGGGGTGGGCGTTTGCGGACGGCGGGGGGATGGGTACACGCCCGGTGATCGAGGAGATGAGGTGCCTATCATGGCCGGGACCAGAATCGTTCGACGACCCGCACCGCAGCGCCCGCTTCCCCCGCTCGACCTGCGCACGCCCTCCGGGCGACCGCTGCCGTACTGAGCCGACCGTGCCGGGGCGCGGGCCCGTCACGGGTCCCCGCCCCGGTGTCGGGGGGCGCCGCGGGGGGCTGGCAGGATGGCCGGATGGACGACGACACCGCTCCCACCAGGGCCGAGCTGGTCCGTTTCTACCTCGACACGCTGGCCGCCCGGATGGACCCGGAGGAGTTCCGGCTGTTGGGACGGCTGCTGCGGCGGGCCGTCGTCCAGCTGGCCGCGCCCGACGAGGAGCACCTGATCGAGGTCCCGGCCGAGGACGCCGCCCGGCTCACGCCCGAGGTGGAGAACGAACTGCTGGCCGTGCTGTCCGTCGTCGCCACCGGCACGCTGGAGCACCAGCTGGTGGACCTGGGCGACGGCGCGACGACCGTGCTGGACACGGCCGCCGCCAGCGATCCGGAGATGGTCGGGCGGATGCGGGAGTGGACCGCCCGCCGGCGCACCGAGCGGGCCCGGGCGGAGGAGCCCGCGTGACGCCCGCCGGGACCGGTCCGGTGACAGGCCGTCAGCCCCGTCAGTTCCGCCGTCCGCCGACGGGTGCGGGGGCGGGCAGCACCTCGACCAGCCGGTCGAGTTCGGCCTCTGTGTTGTAGTAGTGCACGGAGGCGCGGACCACCTGGTCGAGCCCGCGCTGCTCGAAGTCCCAGCGGGCGGAGTACACGGTGGAGACCGAGACGTTGACGCCGTCGGCCCGGAGCCCGCGGGCGACGTCCTCGGCGCGGTGGCCCTCGACGGTGAAGGTGACGATGCCGCACGTGCGCGCGCCCCGGTCGTGCACCCGTACGCCGGGCAGCGCGCGCAGGCGGGCGCGCAGTTCCGCGGCCAGGTGGGTGATCCGCTGCTCGATCGCGTCCAGGCCGAGGGCGAGGGCGTAGTCCGCGGCGACGCCGAGGCCGATCCGGCCGGCGCAGCTGCTCTCCCAGTTCTCGAACCGGCGGGCGTCGGCGCGCACCCGGTAGTCGTCGGCGGCGGTCCAGGTGGCGGCGTGCAGATCCAGGAACGGGGGCTCCAGTTCGGCGCGGACCCGGGGCGAGCAGTACAGGAAGCCGGTGCCGCGCGGGCCGCGGAGGAACTTGCGGCCGGTCGCGCTGAGCAGGTCGCAGCCGATCTCGTCGACGTCGACCGGGAGTTGGCCGACGGATTGGCAGGCGTCCAGCAGGTAGACCACGCCGGCCTCGCGGGCCACCCGGCCGATCTCGGCGGCGGGGTTGACCAGGCCGCCCTGGGTGGGCACGTGGGTGACCGCGATCAGCCGGACCCGCTCGTCGACCGCCGCCCGCAGCGCGTCCACGTCGAGCTGGCCGTGCGCGTCGTCGGGGACCACCTCGACCCGCACGCCGTGGCGGCGGCCGACCTGCAGGAAGGCGATGGCGTTGCTGGCGTACTCGGCCCGGGAGGTCAGGATGCGGTCGCCCGGCTGCCAGGGCAGCGCGTGGAAGGCGAGGTCCCACGCCTGGGTGGCGTTCTCCACCAGCGCGATGTCGTCCCGGCCGGCGCCGATCAGGCGGGCCACCGCGTCGTAGGCGTGCTCGATCCGCCCGGCCCGCGCGTCCGCGGCCTCGTAGCCGCCGATCTCCTCCTCCAGGCGCAGGTGCTCGATCACGGCCTCGACGACGGGGCGCGGCGGCAGCGCCGAGCCCGCGTTGTTGAGGTGCACCACCTTGGCGACCCCGGCCGTCTCCCGCCGGACCCGCTCGACATCGATCGGCACGTTCTTCCCTCTCTCGCCCGTCCCCGGTTCCGGTGGTCCCCGGTTCCGGTGGTCCGTCTTCCCCGCCGACGGCCGGTCCACCCCCGGGCGCCCGTCGCATCCTGCCACGGTGCGCCCGCGGGCGGGCCCGCTTGCGTGGCGCACGCGCCAGGCTGACGGGCCGTCAGGCCGCGGCCGCGGTGTTTGGGGGCGGCGATTCGGGTCAGCCGAGCGGGCGAGTGAACCGATGAACGGACGCAAGTGCGGGGCGGGGACCGAGGGGTGGCCGCCCGGGTGAGGAGGCGCAGCATGTCCAGCGGTCCGATCGTGGCGGTCCTGGTGATCGCCCTGGTGGTGGCGGCGGGGTTCGGGGTGTTCGCCCTGCGCCGTCGGCAACAGCCCGATCTGCGGCGGTGGTTCGGGTCCGAGTACGGGCGCACGGTGGAGCGGCACGGCGGGGACACCGCCGCGGCGGAGCGGGAGTTGGCGCAGCGGGTGGAGCGTCACCGGGAGTTGACGCTGACTCCGCTCGGGGACGCCGAGCGGGAGCGGGCCGAGCGGGCGTGGGCGGCGGTGCAGGCGCGCTTCGTGGACTCCCCCGCGCAGGCGCTGGCCGAGGCCGGGGCGCTGCTGGGCCGGGTGGCCCGGGAGCGCGGCTACCCGGACTCCGACGTGGACGCGCAGATCGACGCGATCTCGGTCGACCACGGCGAGGAGGTGGAGTCCTACCGGGTGCTGCGGGCGGCCCCCGGGCGGGGGGCGTCGGCGCCCGCCGCGAGCACCGAGGAGCAGCGGGTGGCGCTGGTCCGGGCGCGGGCCCTGTTCGCCGCGCTGATCGGCGCGGACCGGACCGCCGGGGCCGCCGGGAACTCCCGGAGCGCACTGTCGAAGCCGCGGGCGCAGGTCACGGCCGCCCACCGGACGGGCCACGTGCCGGCGCAGCGCGAGCACCACGCATGAACGGGGCCCGGGGCCCGGCTCCGGCTTCCCCCTCCCGGGCCGACCAACACCTTACGGAGGACACGATGACCGTCAGCGACCAGGACCACCGCAGCGACCGCACCGGGACCACCGACCGCGCCGACCTCGGCGGAACGACCGACCGTACCGGTGCGACCGAGCGCCCCGACCGCACCGGGACGACCGACCCGGTCCACCCGACCGTCCCCGTCCCCGCCCCCGGTGCCCCGACGACCGCAGCCGGGAGCACGGCGGCCGGGAGCACGGCGGCAGGGACCGGAGCGACCGCGGGGCCCGCCTTCGGGACCGAGCGGCCCGCGCGCTCCGGGTCTGCGGAGGGTGACGGTTCGCCGGTCCTGCCCACGGAGCTGTCGACCCGGCTGACGGAACGGCTGGACCGCGCGGTGGGCGGTTTCGTGGACGATCCGCGGGCCGCCGTCCAGGAGGCGGACGGGGTCCTGGAGGAGGCGATGCAGCGGCTCGCCGACGGCCTGCGCGAGCGCCGCACCGCGCTGGGGGCGTCCTGGCGGAGCGTCGGCGGGGCGGACCGGACGGACGCGGTGGACGAGGTGAACGGGCGGGTCGCCGAGGACTCCTCGCACACCGACTCGCACACCGAGGCCCTGCGGCTGTCGCTGCGCGAGTACCGCGACCTGCTCCGGCGGGTGCTCGCGCTCTGATGCCCGCCCGCCGACCGGCACCCCGGCGGCACCCCGACGGACGATCGACTCCGGCCCCCGACCGCACCACAGGTCGGGGGCCGGCCCTGTTCGGCGGTTCCGCCCGGCCGGTGGCGCCGCCCGGCCGGTGGCGCCGCCCGGCCGGTGGCGCCGCCCAGCCGGTGGCGCCTTCGACTGCCGGGGCTCCGCCCGGCACCGCCCGCCTCGACGACAACGGCTACTACGCCCGCGGCCTGCGCAGCGCCAAGCGGATCTGACGGCCCGTCAGGTCCCTCAGCCGTTGGGGTCGAAGGGGAGGCCCGCGGGCATCGAGTGGGCCAGCGCGTACTGGAACGGGCCGTCGCCGATCTTGATGGTGGCGGCCCCGAAGTCGGCCTGGAGCAGCTTGTCGCGGTAGCCGGCGGGGTAGCCGTCCCAGCCGACCAGGCGGGGGTAGAACCAGGCGCCGGTGGCGTTCTCCGGCGGTTCGTCGTTGCCGTTGGCGAACCGGAAGTCGTGGGTGGAGATGCCGTCCTTGTGGTAGACGATCTTCGGGTGGGTGCCGTCGAAGCGGATCGCCGAGCGGGCGGCCACCTGGTAGCCGCTGTGCTGGGAGACCGAGACGTACTGGACGGCGTCGTCCTTGATCCAGACCACCACGTGCTCCCAGTCGTGGCGGTGCCCGATCGCGGCGGGGCCCAGGGTGGCCTGGTCCTTCTCGAAGTAGCTGGCGTACACGACGGCGCACCAGCCGTTGTTGCACTTGGCGCGCGAGTAGGTGTTGGAGTCGGCGAGCTGGGCGTAGTCGTGGCAGTGGCCGTTGACGTCGCCGCCGAGCTTCAGCCCCGGGTTGATCGTGCCGTCGAGGCCGATCGCGGCGGTGGCGTAGCAGCCGTCCTTGTCGTAGTCGTAGGCGGGCGAGAAGGTCTGGTCGAGGCCCGGGGCGTTCTGCGGCAGCCGGGTCAGCACGGCGGCGTCGGCGCCGGCCGGGACGGCGACGACGAGGGCCAGGGCCCCGGCCAGGGCGAGCAGGGTCCCGACGGGGGCGCTCGGTGTGCGTTTCATGGTTCCTCGCTCGGTCCGGGTGGGGCGGGGAGGGTGGCGCGGGCCCGACGGCCCGGGCGCAATCTAGAAGCGCCGCATGTCCGCGTCAAGCCTTGAAGAAAGCCCCGGAGCCGTCGGAGCCTCCGGAGTCCTCGAAGCCCTCGAAGGTCTCGAAGAAGTGGTGGTCCACCAGGTGGCTGGGCTCGAAGCCGAGTCCGACCTCGGTGAGCATCCGGGCGAGGAACTCGGCCAGCCCGCAGTCGAACCGCCGCCATGCGCCGGCGTGGTCCTCGCGGACCAGCACGGGCCAGTCGGCCGGGTCGGCCGCGCCGGTCCGCCAGGTGAAGTCGGTCTCCTGCTCGGAACCGCCCCAGCGGAGCAGTCCGCCCGGCGCCGGGAAGGCCGGGTGCGGGGCGAACAGGTCGGCGGGCACCTCGGCGGCCCAGCGCCGGAGGTCAAGGCTGCCGCCGCCCGGGGTGAGCAGGTCGACGTAACCGTCGAAGCTGCCGGGACCGAAGGTCTCGACGAGTTCCCGGTAGTCCGGCGGCAGGGCGGTGCCCAGCGCGGCCTCCACCGCCGGCCAGTCGACGGCGGGGCGCGGCTGCGGCGTCCACCCCGTCAGCGCGGCCAGGCACTCGACCCAGCTGCTGGTCGCGGGGAGCCCGGCCCGGGCGGGGTCGGGGCGGTCCGCGACGACCAGCACCGGCCCGCTGCCGGTGGCGGTGGCGGTGGCGGTGGCGGTGGCGGTGGCGATCCGACCCAGGCCGATCCAGTGCGCCCGGTGCCCCCAGGCGGACAGTTCGAGCAGTTCCCCGCCGAACGGTTCCAGCAGCGCGCCGCCCCGTTCCCGGGTGGCGTCCGGGGCGACGGCGCCGTCCCGGGCCAGGCTCCGGGGCCGACCGGCCCGCTCCCCCAGCGCGTCCCGGAGGGCGGCCAGTTCGGCCGGGTCGGTGTCCACGGGGAGCGGGTGGGCGACGGGGTGCTCCCGGTGCCCGGTGCGGTGGCCGCCCGTCAGCTCCTCCAGGAGCGCGAGGAGGTCGACGGGCGGCCCGGCGGGGTGCGGCGTGGTCGGCATCGGGCCAGTCAACCGGGTCTCGCACCGCCGTGGCCAGTGCGGGGTCGGGGCGGCGACCGGGTGACGGGGCGTCAGCCCGTCTGCGGGCCGGTCCAGTCGGCGGGGACGTGGCCGAGGCGGACCCGCTGGGGGTGGTCGCCGACCGGGACGGAGGAGGTGACCCGGCCGGTGGCGAAGTCGATGGCGGTGACCCGGTCGGCGCCGCTCTCCGAGATGATGCAGGAGGCGCCGTCGCCGCTGACCGTCGCCCAGTAGGGCTTGACGGCGGGCACCAGCGGGCCTTCCTGGAGGGTGGCGCGGTCGACCACGGTGGCGTAGTCGTCCATCGTCCCGGCCACGCAGAGCCGGTCGCCGGCGGGGCTGATCGCCAGGCCGTGGTGGCGGGAGTCGTTGACCCAGGTGGTGCGGTCCTCGCTGGTGGCGGGGTTCTTCGGGAGGGTCTTGACCCGGGTGACCCGGTCGCCGGCGACGTCGTACTCGATGAAGCCGTTGAAGAACGAGACCTGGAAGTACAGCGCGGAGCCGTCGGGGCTGAACGCGGCCGGGCGCACCGCGTTGGACAGGTCGGCGCGGCCGAAGGCGTCCAGCCGTTGGCGCATGTCGATGGTGCGCACCGTCCGGAAGGTGGCGGCGTCGACGACGGTGATGTGCCGGTCGCCCTTGGTCCAGTCGAGCCAGGGGGCGTCGAGGGCGGTGGTGACGTCGCCGATCGACATGTTCCAGATCTGTTTGCCGCCGTCGGTGAACAGGTTCTCGTGCGGCTTGTCGCCGGTGGCGAACGAGCCGAGCTGGCGGCCGGTGGCGACGTCCAGCACGTGCACGGTGTTGGCGGTGGAGGCGGAGACCGCGACCCGGGTGCCGTCGGGCGACAGGGCCATGTGGTCGGAGCGGTAACCGGCCACCGGGAAGCGCCAGTTGATCCGGCCGGTGGCGAGGTCGAGGGAGACCACGTCGGCGAAGCTGGGCCGGGAGACCACCACGGCGGTGCCGTCGGGGGTGGCGTACATGTCGTCGACGAACTGGTCGTGGCCCTCGCCGGGGCCGAGCCGGACGCCGAGGAAGTAGCCGAGCTTGACGGGGTTCAGGTAGATCTCGGCGAGCCGCTGGTCCTTGTCGGGGATGACGTTGATCCGGCCGATCCGGGAGAGTTCGCCGCGCGAGGTGATCACGTCGGCGGTGCCGTCCCAGTTGTTGCCGACGAACATCACCTCCCGCAGCGGAGCGGCAGAGGCTGTGGAGGCAGCGGACGCGGCCGGTGCGGCCCCGGCGTGGGCCGTACCGGCCGTGCCGGGCAGGGCGAGGGTCAACACGGCTGCGGTCGCGGCGAGTTGCCACAGTCGGCGGGGGCGACCGGCGGGGGTTCCGGGCATCGGGACTCCTTCCCGCGTGCGCGGCGCGGCGCGCCACGGCGCCGGGGCGCACGCAGTCTGAAACGACGGATAGTCAGATCGTTGCTACTCGACGGTAGGGAGGCTCCGGGGGCCTGACAAGACGTCGGTGGGCGACGATCGGCGACAATCGGGGCGCGGACGGCACGCGCCGTACCGGGTGGGGCGAGGGGGACGGATGGGGCGGACGGGAACGGCGGACGGCGGCACGGACAGCGGCGCGGAGAACGGCGCGGGCGGGACGTACGGCGGCGGGACGTACGGCGGGCGCTCGGCACGGGAGCGGCGGGAGGAGCGGCGCGAGCGCTTCCTCGCGGCGGGGCTGGCCCAGTTCGGCGACCGTCCGGGCTACCGGCGCGCCTCGGTGGCGGGGCTGTGCGAGGCGGCGGGGCTGTCGACCCGGCAGTTCTACGAGGAGTTCCGCAACCTGGAGGAGGTGCTGGCCCGGCTGCACCTGGCGGTGAACGACCAGCAGGAGCGGGCGGTGCTGCGCGCCCTGGCGGGGGCGGCGGGGCTGCCCTTCGAGCAGCGGATCGCGGCCGTGCTGCGCGGCTACGTCACGGCCGTCGTCGAGGACCCGCGCCGACTGCGGATCACCTTCGTCGAGATCGTCGGCGTCAGCGAGGAGTTGGAGCGGCAGCGGCTGGTCCGCCGGGCCCGCTGGGTGGACCTGCTGCTGGCCGAGGCGGCGGCCGCCGCCGAGCGGGGCGAGCTCGCCGCCCGGGACTTCCGGATCGCCGCGACCGCCTTCATCGGCGCCGTCAACGGCCTGCTGCACGACTGGATCGCCGGCCAGTTCGAGGCCACCTCGGAGCAGATCGTCGCCGAGCTCACCTCCCTGCTGCTCGGCACCGTCCGTACCCCGGGCCCGCATTCCTGACGCTACGTCAATTCACTTTCTCCGCTGCCAGGTTGATCAAGTCGTCGGATGGACATGCATCACGGTGGGGGCGCAGCGAGGGGGTGGCGGGCCGTGGAGTTCGGGCAGGTCGTCGGCCAGGCGGCGATCGCGCTGCTGGCGGGGTCGTCGGTGGTGCGGGTGTGGGTCCGGGAGGGGCCCCGGGTGGGGGACGTGCTCTCGGCGTTCCTGTGGTCGGCCGCGGCGGTGGTGCTGGGGTGGGGCGACGGGCCGCGCTGGCTGCTGGTGACGGGGTGGGCGGTGGCGGGGCTGACCGTGCTGGCGCTGTTGGTGCCGCTGATCGGGGCCGCGCTGAGCCGGCCGCTGGTCGTGGTGGACCCGGCGGAGTTCCGGGCCCGGCTGCTGGCGCTCGGGGACGGGGCGGGGCCGCCGGACACCGTGCTGCTGGGGGTCGGGCCGGACGGCACCGTCACGGTGTGGGGGCTGGAGGCGCAGGGGGTGCCGCGGCACCGGTACCGGCCGGGGCCCGGGTGCGCGACCTGCTTCCTGGAGGGCGTGGTGGCCGAACTCGCGGACAACGGGCCGGAGGTGGTCGAGGAGTACCGGGTCCTGCTGCGGCACCGCGCCAACCAGCTGTTCCTGCTGGAGCGCGGCGTCATCTCGGGCCGGTGGACGGCGGGGCTGCGCCCGGTGCGCGGGCTCAAGGCCCCGTTCGAGCACTCCCCCTGCCCGGTGCACCGGCTCTGACACCGGCCGGCCCGCCGGGCGCGCCCGCCCGCCTGCCCACCTGCCCGGAACCCCCAACGGCCCTTCCGCGTCCCTGTGTTCGGTGTCGGAGCGTGGGTCTACACTCGCGGTCTGACGTCGGATCGGGCCCGGCGCGGCGCCTGCCGCGGGGGCGGCGGCGACTGCGGGGGGTGGCTGATGACTTCGGGCTCGGTGCGGGGCGGCGCGGGGATCGGCGGGGTGCGGACCACCGCCAAGTACGAGGTGGACGCGCTGGTGCAGGACCTGGTGGCGCAGTTCAGCCGCGCCCGGCTGCCGATGCCGGTGGTGGTGCTGTACGCGGAGGACGACGATCCGGTGCTGGACGCCGAGGTCCGGGCGGTGGTCCGGGCGGTCCAGGAGGCGCAGGAGGGCGGCGACCTGCCGCACCGGACGGTGCCGCACACCGCGGGCGGCGATCCGCACGAGAACGCGATCGGCATCCTGGACGGGCTGGCGAAGGGGCCGTGGGCGCGGCGCGGGCCGTCCTGGTACCGGGAGTACCCGGCGCCGCGGTCGCGGCTGGTGGCGGCGATCGAGGCGGCGGTCCGGCACGTGCTGGACGATCCGGCGACCGGGCCGGTGGCGGGGCGCTCGCCGGAGGACCTGGTGGAGCCGGTGCTGGCCCGGCTGCGCGACCTGCACTGGCGGCCGGAGCCGCGGGGGGCGGGCGGCGAGCTGCAGCGGCTGCTGTCGCCGGTGCTGAACTCGACCACGCTGATCGGGGCGTTCGTGCTGGCGGCGCTCACCAGCCTGCTGACGCAGGCGACCTGGCAGTTCGTCACGGCGGTGCTGCTGGGTTCGCTGGCGGTGCTGGGCGCCAGCGGCTGGGTGCGGCGCAACACGGCGCCGCTGTCCTGGCTGGGGTCGGCCAGCCGCTGGTTCGCCACCACGACCTTCCTGGCGGCCTCGGGGCGGCAGGCCGCGGCCTGGTCGCTGTGGCGGCCCCGGATGTCCTGGGACGTCACGCAGGCCCGGGCCCGCGAGGTGGCCGGGGAGATCCTGAAGGCCCGGCTGCCGGACACCGCGCCGGCGGACCGGGACCGGGCGCAGCAGTTCCACCTGCAGCTGCGCACGCTGGCGCTGCTGGAGGACCTGCGCCGGGCGCACCGCTCCTGGGCGCCGGACGCGCGGGGCCGCAAGCGGCGGGTGCCGCCGGTGGTGTTCGTGCCGCGGGCGGACGCGGACGGCGGGGCGCTGCGGGTGCTGGGCGCGATCTCGGACGTCCGCAGCCGGCGCAGCGAGCAGGACCCGCTGCTGGTGCTGGCGGCGGTGGCGCACGCGGACGTGGCGGCCTGGCTGCTGGACGACCGGACGGCGCCGGTGAACGTGCACGCGGTGGGGGCGCGGCGCGGCCCGTACGAGGACTGGGTGAGCGATCTGCGGATCCGTCAGGCGCCGAGCCGGGGGCGGGCGTTGGCGTGGACGCTGCCGGTGCGGCTGACCGGGATGCAGTTGCAGGCGGGCGAGACGACCCGGCTGGCGCCGGTGCCGGTGCGCGGGTCGGGGTGGTTCCTGTGGTCGCGCTGGACGCTGCTGCTGGTGATGGTGCTGCTGGCGGGGGCGGCGGGGCTGCGGGTGCAGCAGCTGGGCGGGCAGTACTGCGAGGCCCGGCTGGTCGGTTCGAACCCGGACGCGGTGTGGCGGACCGACCCGGGCGGCACCCGGGAGTGCGTGGGCGTGGCGACCGGGTCGGTGGGGTTCGGCACGGACGGCGGCGTCCGGTTGAACGGGGCGCTGCCGGACGCGGCGCCCGACCGGACGGGGGCCGGGGTCGGGGTGGGGTCGCTGGAGGAGGCGATCCGGCGGGAGAACGACCGGGTGGCGGCGCTGCCGGACGTCCGCTTCGTGACGGTGGTGTACGCGGGTTCGCTGACCACGGCGGCGGGGCAGCAGGGGCGGGCGCTGAACAGCCTGAAGGAGCTGGCGGGGGTGTACCTGGCGCAGATGCGCAACAATGCCGGCGACCCGTTGAAGATCAAGGTGCTGGTGGCCAACGGCGGCCAGGACATGTACTTCCAGGCCGACATGGTGCGGCGGATCGTCGACCTGGCGGGGCGGGACCGCTCGATCGCCGGGGTGGTGGGCCTGGGCCGGGACACGGCGGACAGCGGCAGCACCCTGACGCTGCTGCAGCAGGCGGGCCTGGCGGTGGTCAGCACCACCAACTCGGCGAGCTACCTGGCCCGCGACCACGTCAACTACTTCGGCCTGGCCGCCACCGACCAGGAGGAGGCGGATGCGCTGCGGCAGATCGTGGACGGGCTGGCGACGCCGCCGGACGACCGCTGGGCGGCGGTGCTGACCCGGGTGCCCACGCCGGACGACCGGTACAGCGCGGAGCAGGCCCGGTACGGTTCGGCGATGCTGACGGGCGCGGGCTACCGGCTGATCACCGGCGGCCCGATCGAGTACGGCCTGACCAGCAACGGCGATCCGGACTACGAGAGCGCGCTGGCCGCGACCTGCCACGGCGGGCACCCGCCGACGGTGCTGTACCTGGCGGGCCGGGCCGACGACGTGAACCAGCTGATGCGGCGGCTGTCCGACGACAAGGGCTGCGCGGGGAGGCTGGCGGTGCTGACCGGCGACGACCTGACGAAGGCCCAGTTCCGCACCGGCGGCACGGGGATCGCCCCGCAGGCGACGCTGTACTACACGGCGCTCGCCGATCCGGCGACCACGGCCCGCGGCTCGGACCTGGCGGACACCGCGGCGAGCGTGCTGGGCCTGGTCCCGCACGGCGCGGGCGGCAACCCGTACGAGGACGACGTCTTCTCGGACGGTTCGCTGGCGCTGGCCTACGACGCGACGGCGGCGCTGCAGGCGGGCGCGGCGAAGGCGGGGGCGTCGCAGCTGAACGGCACCGGGTCGGTGATGGCGGCGCTGCGGGCCGTGCAGTTGAACAACCGGGCCACGGGGACGGTCGACCTGCGCGAGGCCGCCCCGCTGGTCACCGAGACGCAGCCGGGGCACGGCATCCACATCATCCGGGTCCGCCGCGACCCGCAGGGCGCCCCGGTCACCGAGCACCTGTGCGGGCGTCCGGCGGGCGAGACGGCCCCGCTGGGCGGCTGCGCGCCCTGACGGTCCGTCAGGGCGCGCCGGGGGCCGTCACGGGGGCCGTCAGGGGCGTCCCGGGGCGCTGGTCGGGCAGGACGGGGACCAGGCGGTCCCAGCGGGCGCTCTGGCAGCCGTCGGCCCGGCCGTAGGCGGCGTCGACGGGGCGGCCCCGCCAGCGGCCGGTGACGTGCGCCCGGGCGGGGCCGCCGTAGCGCATCGAGCAGAGCTCGCCCGCCGGGGGCGGCGCGAACGGGTCGCCGCCCGGCCGGGTGAGCGCGTCCAGCCGCTCGCAGGCCGCCCGCGCCTCGGGGTGGCTGCCCCCGGCGGGGTGGCACTGCAGGACGAACGCGCCGTCCCCGTCCCGGCCGTCGGTGACCGTGACGGTGAGCCGGTCCCCCGCCCTCCCGGCGGCGGCCGCGGGCAGCACGGACTGGCAGAGCGCGACGGCGGCGAGCGCCAGGACGACGGCGGGGCGGCGGAACGCCATGGGGGGCACCTCTCGGGCGGACGGGCGGACGGGCGGACGGGCGGACGGGCGGACGGGCGGACGCGGACCGTACGCCCAACGCGCCGCAGACGGGCCGGTTACGCGCGGCAGGGCCGTTCGGGGCACGGAGCGGCGGAAAACGGGGTGCGCCGGGGACGGGTCGTGTCCGACCATGCACGGATGGATGCGCGTTTCCTCGGGATACCCGGGCTGGTCGGAGTGCCGCCGGTGGCGGTGGTGGTGGACGTCATGCGGGCCTACACGGTGGCGGCGTGGGCCTTCGCGCGGGGCGCCGAACGGATCGTGCTGGCCGCGTCGCCGGAGGAGGCCCTGGAGCTGAAGCGGCGTCACCCCGGCTGGGTCGCGGTGAAGGACGGCGCGCCCGCGCCGGGGTTCGACGCGGTCAACTCCCCGGCCCTGCTCCGGGATTCGGACCTCACCGGGCGGACGGTGGTGCAGAAGACCACGGCCGGGACGGTCGGGGCGCTCGCCGTCCGGGACGCCCCGCTGGTGCTGTGCGCCTCGTTCGTGGTCGCGGGCGCCACCGCCGCGGTGCTGCGCGAACGCGGCTGCGACAGCGTCACGTTCGTGGTGACGGGCGAGGACGGCCGGGCCGAGGAGGACCTGGCCTGTGCCGAGTACGTCGCGCTGCGGGCCGCCGGTGCCGAGCCGGACCCGGCGGGTTTCCTCCGCCGGGGCGCGGAGTCCCGGGCCGCCGCCGAGCTGGCGGCGGGTGTCCGGGCGGGGTCGCACCCGGAGGACGTGGCGCTCTGTCTGGAGCTCGACCGCTTCCCCTTTGCGATGGCCGCGACCCGGGAGCGCGGCCCGGACGGCTCCCCGCTCATGGTCCTGCGCCCGTACCGGCCGTCGGCCTGACCGGCCGTCGGCCCGCGGCGGCCCGGACTCCGGCGCCCCGTCAGCCCGGTTGTGCCGGTGCGGTGTCCTGCGGGGGCGTCCGGGTCGCCGGGAGCTCCGCCCGCTCCCCCGGTGCGGCTTCGCCGCGCCGGAGTTGGGGCGTGCTCGCGGCCACGGCGGCGACCGCGGCGAGGCAGAGCAGGCCGCCGGTGACCAGGGCGGTGGTGCCGGAGGTCCAGCCGGCGACCAGGCCGGCCCGGAGGTTGCCGAGCTGCGGGCCGGCCTGGCCGACGACGGTCTCGGCGGCGGTGACCCGGCCGAGCAGGGCGTCGGGGGTGCGGGTCTGCACGATGGTGGTGCGGCAGAGCACGGCGATCGAGTCCGCGGCGCCGGCCACGGCGAGCAGGGCGAGTCCGGTCCAGGCGGAGCGGGTGAGGCCGAAGGCGGCGAGCGCGGCGCCCCAGAGCGCGGCGGAGCCGAGCATCACGGGGCCGGGCCGGCCGAGCCGGGTGACGGGGCCGGAGAAGGCGGTGGCGAGGACGCCGCCGACGGCGAGCGCGGACAGGAACAGGCCGAGGGTGCGCGGATCGCCGTCGAAGCGTTCGCCGTTGACCAGCGGGAACAGGCCGGCGGGCATCGAGAGCAGGGTGGCGGCGAGGTCGGTGAGCAGCGCGCCGCGCACCACCCGGTGGCCGGTGAGGAAGCGCAGCCCGTCGAGGACGCCGTCCAGGCCGGGCCGGGCCCGGCCGCCCTCGGGGGGCAGCGCGGGGAGGGCGAAGGCGGCGGCGAAGGAGACGCCGAAGCTGAGCGCGTCCAGCAGGTAGCAGGTGCCGATGCCCCAGCGGCCGAGGACGAGTCCGGCGGCGGCGGGGCCGAGCAGCATCATGGCCTGGCCGGTGGCCTGCTGGAGGGCGAGCGCGGCGGCGACCTGCTCCTTGGGGACCAGGCGGGGGACGAAGACGCCGGCGGCGGGGGCGCCGAGCGCGCCGAAGCCGGACTGGGCGGCGACCAGGGCGAGCACGGCGGCGACCGGGACGTGGCCGGTGAAGCCCTGGACGGCGAGCAGCGCGGAGCAGGACGCCTGGCCGGCGTTGGCGAGCAGGTAGGTGCGGCGGCGGTCGGTGCGGTCGGCCCAGGAGCCGGCGAACAGGCCGACGCCGATCATCGGCAGGGCCTGGGCGAGGCCGACGGCGCCGCTCCAGGCCGGGCTGCGGGTGCTCTCCCAGACCTGGTACATGACGGTGACCATGGTCATGAAGGAGCCGAGGGTGGAGACCGTCCGGCCGATCAGCAGGCGGCGGAACGGTGGGGAGCTCCGCAGCGGCCGTACGTCGATCAGGGAACCGGTCAGGGTGTCGGCCAGGGACCGGGCGGGCTTCACGAGCGGGTGCGGGAGGCGGGCATCCGCAGACCCTAGCGCACCGGGGGCCGGGCCCGGGCACCGTTTTTCGGCACCCGGGCCCGACGGGGGTCAGTGCTCGGACGGACGGGGGGTCAGTGCTTGGACAGGCTGACGTTGCGGATGTTCACGGGCAGCGTCGGGTAGCCGTCGCCGGGGCCGTTCTGGTCGTCCTCGCCGCCGGCGGCGATCTTCTGCAGGACGTCGAGTCCGGCGGTGATCCGGCCGAAGGGGGTGTAGTTCGGGGAGAGCTTGGTGTCCTTCCAGACGACGAAGAACTGGCTGCCGTTGGTGTTCGGGCCGGCGTTGGCCATGGCGACGGTGCCGGCGGGGTAGGTGGCGCCGGTCAGGTTCTCGTCGGGGAAGGAGTAGCCGGGGCCGCCGCTGCCGGTGCCGGTGGGGTCGCCGCACTGCAGGACGTAGAGCCGCTGGGTGGTGAGGCGGTGGCAGTGGGTGCGGTCGTAGTAGTCGTGCTCGGCGAGGAAGCGGAACGAGAAGGTGGTGCAGGGGGCCTGCTCGGTGAGGGCCTGGAAGGTGATGTTGCCCTGGCTGGTGTGCAGGGTGGCGCTGTACGGCTTGGCGGCCTTCTTGGCGTCGAACACCGGGATGCCCTTGAAGTTGTCGGCGGGCACGGCCGGGGTGTAGGTGCAGTTCACCGCGGGGGCCGCCGGGGCCGCGGCGGTTTCGGCCGCGGCGGTGCCGGTGGTGGCGAGGGCGAGCGGCAGGGCGCAGGCGGCGGCGGTGAGCAGGGCCCAGGTCTTTCGGTGCATTCGACGGCTCCCGGAATTCGGTCCGAATTGGCAAGGACCTGCCATGCATGCCCGCCGGAACGCTTTCCACACCCGGCCCGCCCCTCGTCCTCCCCTTGTTCCGGCCCGAAGCACTCTGCGCGGAAGTGCGCGATTTACCGCTTTCGAAACATCCTTCGCGCAAGACCCTTTCGGTAAACCCGTTCGATCTGACAACATCATCCGCTATCCGGTGATCAACGGGGCCGGGCAACAGAACAACGGGGGAAGGTACCGATGATCGGCTTCGTCGTGCGCCGACTGCGCGGGCGACTGCCGCTGGCAACCGCTGCCCTGCTCACGGTGTTGATCACCACCTCGGTGCTGACCGCGCTGGTGGCGTTCGACCGGGGGGCGGAGGAGGCGGGCCTGCGGCGCGCACTGCAAGGGGCGGGGTTGTCCCGGACCACCGCGCTGGTGACCGGGGACCGGGCGCTGGACGACCGGGCCAAGGACGACGCTGCGGTCGCGGACTTCGCCCGCGAGCTGTACGGCGGCCTGCCGACGGCGGTGTCGAGCGTCGCCCGCAGCCGCTCCTACGGCCTGCCGCAGGCCGCGGGGCAGACCCAGCCGGACCTGACGGTGCTGGCCGCGGTGGACCGGGAGCACACCTCGCTGCTGTCCGGCGCCTGGCCGAAGGCGCCGTCCGGCCCGGGCGGCGACGCGGGCGGCCCGGTGGAGGCCGCGGTGCCGCAGAACGCGCTGCCCGGCCTGCACCTGGAGGCGGGCGCGCTGCCCGCGCAGCTGAAGCTGACGGACCGTTTCACCGGCAAGCCGCTGACCGTGACGGTCACCGGCGTCTACCGGGTGAACGACCAGTCCGACCCGTACTGGCGCACCGACCCGTCGGCGGGCCGCGGCGTGCAGGTGCTGGCGTACACCACCTACGGCCCGCTGCTGGTCGACGACGCCGTCTTCACCTCGGGCGCGGTGGCGCAGGGCGCCCGCAGTTGGCTGGTGCGGCCCGACCTGTCGGCGGTGACGCCGGAGCGCGCCGCCGAGCTGCGCGACGGGGCGGCCGGCGCGGTCGACGCCCTGCAGCGGCGGACCTCGGTGCTGGCGACCACGGACCTGCCGGCCCTGCTGGGCGAACTCGTCTCCAACGCCCGGGTGGCCCGCTCGACCCTGCTGGTGGGCGCGCTGCAACTGGTGGTGCTGGCCGGCGCCGCGATGCTGCTGGTGGTGCACCTGCTGGCGGACCGCCAGGCGGCCGAGAACCAGCTGCTGGCGGCGCGCGGCGCCTCCCGGCGGCGGGTGGGCGGTTTCGCGGCGGCCGAGGCGGTGCTGCTGGCGCTGCCCGCGGCGGTGCTGGCGCCGCTGCTGACCCCGCTGCTGCTGCGGCTGCTGGCGGGCGACGGCCCGCTGGCCGACGCGGACCTGGCGACGGGCTGGGTGGTCTGGCCGGTGGCGGCGCTCTGCGCGGCGGCCTGCGTGCTGCTGACCTCGCTGCCCGCGCTGCTGCGCTCGGCGGGTGCGGCGGTGCTGCGCCGGGCCGGGCGCCGGCAGGCGGCGGTCTCCTCGGTGGTGCGCTCGGGCGCCGACGTGGCGCTGCTGGTGCTGGCGGCGGTCGCCTACCGGCAGATGACGACGTACTCGGGCGCGGGCGCCACCGACGGGATCGACCCGATCCTGGTGGCCGCGCCGACGCTGGCGCTGTGCGCGGGCACCGTGCTGGTGCTGCGGCTGCTGCCGTTCGCGGCGAAGCTGGGCGAGCGGCTGGCCCACCGGGTGACGGGCCTGGGCCCGGCGCTGGCGGGCTGGCAGTTCTCGCGCCGGCCGGGCCGGGCGGCGGGGCCGGTGCTGCTGCTGGTGCTGGCGGTGTCGATCGGCATGCTGGCGATCGGCCAGCGCGCCTCCTGGACGGCCTCGCAGCAGGACCAGGCGTCCTTCAACACGGCGGGCGGCCTGCGGATCTCGGCCTCCTCGCTGCCCTCGGCGGGCCAGGGCGGCACGTACGCGGCGCTGCCGGGCGGCGACCGGCTGGTGCCGGTGGCGCGCCGGGACGTCCCGCTGCCGCACGGCGCGGCGGGGACGGTGCTGGCGCTGGACGCCAAGGGCGCGGCGGAGCGGGTGACGGTCCGCCCCGACCTGCTGGGCGGCCGAACGGCGCGCGAGGTGTTCGGTCCGCTGGCCTGGACGCCGGGCGGCGGCCTGCCGCTGCCGGGCACGCCCCAGCGCCTGGAGCTGGACGTGCGCAGCACGCTGACCTCCGTGGAGTACTATCCGGACGCCTTCGACAAGGGCCCGTCGCGGGTGCCGCTGGCGATGTCGCTGCTGCTGCGGGACGGGTTCGGCGTGACCTACCGGGTGGTGGTGCCGGAGATCGCGGCGAGCGCGGAGCAGCACGTGTCGGTGGACCTGACGACCCTGTCGGGCGCGCCGGCCGGCCGGCTGTCCGGCCCGCTGGCCCTGGTCGGGGTGATGCTGGACGCCTCGTGGGGCTCCGTGCACGAGCTGAGCGGTGAGTTCGTGCTCGACCGGGTCGCGGCCGCCGATTCGGCGGGCGCACCGGCCGTGCCGGTGCCGGCCCCGGCGGGTCTGGACTGGTCGGTGGCGCTGAAGGACAGCCGGGGGAAGGTCGCTCAGGCGAAGACCGGCACGGCCGAAGCGTCCGCGGGCGACGGGCACCTGTTGAAGCTGGCATACCGGACCGCTTCGCCGGGGGATCCCTCCTGGCGGTTCACCCTGGTGCCGACCGGCGGCGCGGGGCTCGGCGCCGCGCCGGCGCTGACGGCGGTGGCCACCACCTCCTACCTGGAGGCGGTGGGCGCCTCGGTCGGGCAGAGCGTGCCGGTGCAGTTCGGGACGGCGAAGCTGGACGTCCGGGTGACGGCCGCGGTGACGGCGCTGCCGACGGTGAGCGGCCCGGCGGTGGCGCTGGACTTGGCGTCGGTGGACCGCCTGATGGAGGCGCAGGGCGAGCCGGCCCTGACCGCGTCCGAGTGGTGGCTGCCGGCCTCCGGCCCGGGCGACGACACGCCGGCCCGGGCGGCGGCGGCGCTGAAGGGCGTGCCGTACGCGCAGCAGTTGCTGGAGCGGGACGCGCTGGCGGACACGCTGCGCAGCGACCCGCTGGGTTCGGCCCCGCAGTCGGCGCTGGCGGCGCTGGCGGTAGCGGCGGCGCTGCTGGCCGCGATCGGTTTCGCGGCGTCGGCGGTCGGCGCGGCCGCCGAGCGGGCCGGTGAGTTCGCGGTGCTGATGGCGCTGGGTTCGCCGCGCCGGGTGCTGCTGCGGACGGTGGCCGCGGAGCAGGGGGTGCTGGCCCTGCTGGGGCTGGGCACCGGCCTGCTGCTCGGAACGCTGCTGGTGCACCTGGTGGTGCCGCTGGTGGTGCTGACCCCGGCGGCGGCGCGTCCGCTGCCGGAGGTGCTGGTGCGGCTGCCGCTGGGCCAGGTGTCCCTGTTGGCGGTGGTGGTGGGGTTGGCGCTGGTGGTGCCGACGCTGCTGGCCGGCCGCCGCAACCGTGATCTGACGGCCCGTCTGCGGCACGTGGAGGAGATGTGAGTACCCCGCGCACGGTCGCGCCCTGGGTTTCGACCCGGTTGCGGGCGACCCCGGCGGCGGCCTGGCTGGCGGCCGCGCTGGTCCTGGTGTCGGTGTTCCTGGCGGCGGCCCTGCCGCGCGCCCTGGACCGCAGTGCGGACGGCGCGCTGCGGGCCCACCTGCGGTCCGGCGACAGGGACGGCTCGGTGGTGTCCGCGGTCTCGATGCGGCTGGCCATGGACCCGAAGAGCGACTTCGCCGAGCGGCTGGACGTGTTCGCCCGGAGCATGGGCGACGCGGTGCGGGCTCCGCTGGTGCAGGAGCCGGGCGGGGTGGTCTACGGGACGAACACCGTGGACGGCCGGGACCTGGACAACCCGGAGCTGCCGCGTCCGATGAGCAAGCCCCCGGTGCTCGGCCTGAGCTACCTGCACGCGGTGGACGGGCAGGCCGCCCTGGCGGCGGGCCGCTGGCCGGAGAAGGTCTCCACCGGTCCGGTGACGGACTTCGAGGTGGCGCTCTCGGAGCAGGTGGCGGCGAAGCTGGGCGTGTCGGTGGGCACGGTGCTGGACGCGGGCGGGACGTCGTTCACCCGGTTCCGGGCCACCGTGGTCGGCCTGTTCCGGCCCACCGCGGCGGCCTCGTCGTTCTGGTCGGGCACCGACTGCCTGCTGTCGGCCTGCCTGGCCACCTCGGGGGTCGGCGGCGACAGCGTGGACTACTGGAAGGCTTCGGCGCTGGTCGGCCCGAAGGAGATCGGGAACGTCATGGGCATCTGGTCGTCCCGTGAGCCGCAGGACTTCGTCCGGGTGCCGATCGACGTGTCGAAGGCGCGGGCGGACCAGGTGCCGCAGCTGCGGAAGGCGCTGGGCACGCTGACCGGCGGCCCGAAGCTGACGGACCTGCAGAACGCCACCGGCCGGCGGGACCTGGTGATGCGTTCGGGGCTGCCGAGGCTGCTGGACGAGGCCCAGCAGCGGCAGGAGGCGGTGACGCCGCTGACGGTGCTGGGCCCGGCGGGCGCGGCCGGGGTGGCGCTGACGGTGCTGCTGCTGGCGGCGGCGCTGACGGATGAGCGGCGGGTCGGCGAGCTGCGGCTGCTGCGGGCCCGCGGCGCCTCCCGGCCGGGGGTGCTGCGGCGGCTGCTGGGCGAGAGCGCGGTGACGGCGCTGCCGGCGGCGCTGGTGGCGACGGTGCTGGCGCTGGTGCTGCTGCCGACGCCGCGCTGGGGCGGGGCGCTGGTGTGCGCGGCGACGACGACGCTGGTGGCGCTGCTGGTGTTCCCGCTGCGGGCGGCGCTGTTCCCGGACGCCGGGCGGGCGGGCGGCCGCCGCCGGGTGGTGGCGGAGCTGCTGGTGCTGCTGCTGGCGGCGGCCGCGGCGGTGGCGGTGCGCCGGCGCGGGGTGGCGCCGGCCGGTGCGGGCGTGGACCTGCTGCTGGTGTCGGCCCCGCTGCTGATCGCGCTGGCGGGTGCGCTGCTGCTGGCCCGGGTGCTGCCGGCGCTGGTGCGGCTGGCGGCCCGGGTGGTGGCGGCCCGGTCGGGCGCGGTGGGTTTCCTGGCGCTGACCCGGGCGGCGGGCCGCGGGGAGCGGCGGCCGACGCTGCTGCCGCTGCTGGCGCTGATGCTGGCGGTGACGACGGCGGGCTTCGGCGGGACGCTGCTGGACTCGGTGGACCAGGGCCGGCTGCGGGCGGTGCGGGCGGACGCGGGCGCGGACGCCCGGGTGCTGGCGGACACGCCGCTGCCGTCCGGGTTCGCGGCGGCGGCGGAGCAGTTGCCGGGTGTGCGCGGCGGGCTGTCGGCGTGGACGGACCGGGAGGCCTCGGTCGGGACGGCGGACTCGGGCCTGATGTCGAACGTGACGGTGGTGGTGGTCGATCCGGTGAAGTACGCGGAGCTGGCCGACCGCAACGGCCGCGGCGGGTTCGACCCGGCGCTGCTGGCGGGCGGCGGCCCGGACTGGGTGCCGGCGCTGGTGACGCCCGCGCTGGCCTCCCGGCTGGACGACGCGTCCCGGTCGCTGCACACCAATCCGTGGTCGCTGACGTTCCGCAAGGTCGGGACGATCACCGGGGGCCCGGCGCTGACCCAGGGCGAGGCGGTCGTGGTGCCGGCCCGGCAGAGCATCGCGCTGGTGCCGCAGTTCGCGGCGGCGAACCTGTGGCTGGGCACCGGTTCGGTGCACGCGGACGAGCTGCGGGCGCTGCTGCAGCGCCTGGACCCGCGCGCGGCGGAGAAGGGCGCGCACTACGGCGTCCGGTCCGCGGCGGACGAGGCGGCGGCGCTGGCGGACGACCCGATGCAGCACGCGGCGGCGAAGGTGTTCCTGTCGTCGGTGGCGGCGGCGGGCGGTTTCGCGGTGCTGGCGGTGCTGCTGACGCTGGTGCGCTCCGGCCCGGAGCGGGCGGCGCTGCTGGCCCGGCTGCGGACGATGGGCCTGCGGCCCCGGCAGGGGCTGGCGGTGATCCTGGTGGAGGCGCTGCCGACGGCGCTGGGCGCGGCGGTGGCGGGTGCGCTGCTGGCGCTGGGCGCGGTGCTGCTGCTGGGCCCGGCGGTGGACCTGTCGGCGCTGGTGGGCGTGGTGACCGCGGACCGGATGGCGCCCTCGGTGCCGACGCTGCTGGGGCAGGCGCTGGTGCTGCTGGCGCTGTTCTCGGTCACCGTGCTGGCGGAGGCGCTGGTGTCGGGCCGCCGCCAGATCGCCGCCGAGCTGCGTGCGGGGGACGAGCGGTGAGCGCCCGGTTCCCCGCGCACGGACGTGCCACCGGCTGCCCGTCGGGCAGCGGGTGGGTCGAGTGCGGACGTGTCCCCGACTGCCCGTCGGGCACCGGGTTCCTCAAGTGCGGATGTATCCCTGATTGCCCGTCGGGCACCGGATTGCGAGCGGGAGACCAGAGTTGAGCAGCGAGCGCGCGCCGGGCGGCGCGCAGACCCCGACCCTGCAGGAGCTGCAGGCCGCGGCGCTGGCGAAGGCTTCGCCGCGCCGGTACGGCGAGGACGCGGCGATCGCCTGCGACCGGGTGGTGCGGATCTTCACCGCGGACAAGGTGGAGGTGCAGGCCCTGCAGGGCCTGGACCTGCTGGTCGACCGGGGCGACATGATCGCCCTGGTCGGCGCCTCGGGCAGCGGCAAGTCGACGCTGCTGAACATCCTGGCGGGCCTGGACGTGCCGACGGCCGGTTCGGCGACGGTGGACGGCTGCGACCTGCTGACCATGTCGGCGAAGGAGCGGCTGCGCTACCGCCGGGACGTGGTGGGCTTCGTCTGGCAGCAGACCGCCCGCAACCTGCTGCCGTTCCTGACGGCGGCCCAGAACGTGGCGCTGCCGATGCAGTTGCGCGGGGAGCGGTCCACGCCGGCGGCGACCAAGCGCCGCAGGGCGCGGGTGGCGGAGCTGCTGGAGGCGCTGGACATCGGCGAGCTGGCGCACCGCCGCCCGGCCCAGCTGTCGGGCGGCCAGCAGCAGCGGGTGGCGATCGCGGTGGCGATGGCCAACGATCCGACGGTGCTGCTGGCGGACGAGCCGACGGGTGAGCTGGACAGCGAGACGGCGGCGGGCATTTTCGAGGCCTTCCGCACCGTCAACCGGGAGTTGGGGGCGACGGTGGTGATCGTCACGCACGACCCGATGGTGGCGGCGGAGGTCCGCCGTTCGGTGGCGATCCGCGACGGCCGGACCTCGTCCGAGGTGCTGCGCCGCACCGAGGTGGACGAGCACGGCCAGGAGCGGGTCAGCGAGCGCGAGTACGTGATGCTCGACCGCACCGGCCGGGTCCAGCTCCCGGCGGCGTTCCTGGCCGCCCTCGGCATGGAGCACCGGGTCGCGGTCGACCTGGCCCCGGACCACATCGAGGTCCGGCCGGACGACTCCGGCCGCTGAGCGGAGCCCCGACGGAGCGGCCCGGCCCCGCGCGTGTGCGCGGGGCCGGGCCGCTCGTCGTCAGGACTAGGACTGCGGGGCGCCCGGGGCCTGCGGGGCGCGGGCGCGGACGACGGCGACGTAGCGGACGGTGAAGACCATCGGGACCACGAAGCCGGCGATCTGCACGATCAGCGAGGTGACGGAGTGGCCGTGGCCGCCCTTGGCGAGGATGCCGAGGACGACGGCGGTGACGGCGAAGGCGGCCGTCCAGACGGTGGTGATCAGGGTGTTGACCCGGATGAACGGCTTGAGGTTCCAGAACTCCTGCGGGGTGGTGCGCTTGGCGATGCCGAGTGTGAAGGGCTTGCCGATCAGCAGCGAGACGCCGGCGATCAGCGCGAGGACGGCGGAGGACAGCGTGGCCGAGTAGTCGCGGACGCCGGAGTGCGGGTCGGCGAAGGCGATCGCGGCCAGGACGGCGAAGTACAGCGCCGAGCCGGTCTCGATGATCAGCGCGTCCCAGGCCGTCCCGGCGGCGCGCTGCTGGAGGGTGACGGCGGCGGCGACCACCAGGCCGGCCAGGGCGCCCCACTGCCAGTGGGCGGACGGGATCAGTGCGAAGACGATCCAGGGCAGGAATGTGCGCAGGTACGACATGGGATTCGGCTTCCCCCTCGATGGTCGGCCGAGACTCCTTCCGGCCGTGCTGCCTCGAAGGATATCCACTGCGGGGTGTGCCCACACCGCCCTTGCGGTGGCCTGAACATGACGCCGGGTCAGCTCCCGGAACGGTGGCCGGAAGCGGCCAGGGCGGACAAATCGGTCGGGCGGCCGGAACCGGCCTTCGCGACCCGGCGCGGCCCGGCGCCGGCCCCGTGCGGGCCGGTTTTCCCTGCCGGGGCACCGAACCCGATCGTTTGGCTGGAATGTGGCGTTCCGCTGCCGCTCGATTACCGATCCGGCACAGAAATCACATATGACATTGCACAGCGGTCGGGACTGAGCCCGGCCGCCACGCACCGAGTCACCGGGAGTGAACGCACATGACCAAGCCCCTGGCCGCCCTGGCCGGCGCCGCCGCGCTGTCCCTGACCCTCGCGGTTCCCGCGACGGCCGCCACTTCGGCCGAGGCGAGCACCACCTCCACCACCGTCTGCGGCGCCACCGCGCTGCAGGCGGGCCGCAACACCAAGCTGTGCGCTGAGCGCAACGGCGACCAGGTCCGCCTCTACGGCGTGGTGAGCCTGGCCGGCCCGGTCTCCCCCGGCACCCCGTGGCCGCCCAGCCAGCAGCTGTTCACCGTCATCACGGGCACCAGCCCGGCCGGCACGCTCTCCAGCAACCCGGTCTACAACGCCTCCACCATCACGGTCGGCGACGTCACCGGCACCGTGGCCTGCAACACCCCCGTCCAGGGCACCTTCTCCGTGCAGTCCTACGGCCTGCCGCCGCACCCGGTCTCGATCGACGCGGTCGTGCCCTGCTGACACCTCGTCAGCCGGACGGCCCGCCCCCTGCGCCGGGGGCGGGCCGTCCGCCGTTCCGGGGCCTCTCGCCCGTTACGGCATCAAGCGTTCGTTACGCCCTCTGTCGTGCGTTATAAGGTCTAACGATTGCTTCGGGGTCTATCGCCCTGCTCCGTGCCGGCGCAGGTGGTCGAGGACCTCGGCGTGGTGGCCGCCGACCTGCGGCAGGTCGTCGAGCGGCGCCCAGTGGTGGGCGTCGTGCTCGGTGAGCGCGACGGGCGTGCCGTCGGGGACGGCGGTGGTGAAGGCGAACTGGCGGAACCGCAGCCCGTGCCGGCCGGTGAAGTCGACCGCGCGCAGGTAGGTCAGCTCCAGCCCGGTCAGCCCGGTCTCCTCGGCCAGCTCCCGGGCCGCCCCGGCTTCCGGGTCCTCCTCCGGCTCCAGCGAGCCGCCGGGGAACTCCCACAGCCCGCCGAACCGGTCCTCCGGTCGGCGCCGCACCATCAGCGCCCGCCCCTGCCCGTCCAGCACCACGACCCCGACCAGGAACGCCTCGATGCCCTCGGCCCGCCCCTGCCGGACCAGCTCCTGAAAACGCGTCACACCGCTCCCCCTCCGTCGGTCCCTCGCCCGACCCTATCGAGCGCCGCCGACACCGCCCGCGCCCCGGGTCACCCCCCGCCGGAGCACCGGGGGCACGGCCCGGACGGCCCGCCCGCACGGCCTGCCCGGACGTCTCGCCCGGACGGCGCACCGCGGGCGCGCCGGGTCGCGGGCCCGGGTTGGGTGGTGCCCGGGCGGGCCCGGCCGGGGTCCGCCGGGTACCGAGAGGGAGTGCGGTCGGTGTACTACAGCAGCGGCAACTACGAGGCGTTCGCCCGGCCCCGCAAGCCGGCCGGGGTGGACGGGAAGAGCGCGTGGTTCGTGGGGGCGGGCCTGGCCTCGATGGCGGGGGCGGCGTTCCTGATCCGGGACGGGCAGCTGGCGGGCGAGCGGATCACCGTGCTGGAGCGGCTGAAGCTGCCGGGCGGTGCGCTGGACGGCATCAAGGAGCCGAAGCGCGGTTTCGTGGTGCGCGGCGGCCGGGAGATGGAGGACCACTTCGAGTGCCTGTGGGACCTGTTCCGCTCGATCCCGTCGATCGAGGTCGAGGGGGCGTCCGTGCTGGACGAGTTCTACTGGCTGAACAAGGACGACCCGAACTTCTCGCTCCGGCGCGTCACCCACCAGCAGGGCCGGGACGCGGGCACCGACGGCCTGTTCGCGCTCGGCGACCGGGCGCAGCGCGACCTGCTGAAGGTGTTCCTGGCGACCCGTCAGGAGATGGAGGGCAAGCGGATCGACGAGGTGTTCGGCGAGGAGTTCCTGGCGTCGAACTTCTGGCTCTACTGGCGGACCATGTTCGCCTTCGAGCAGTGGCACTCGGCGCTGGAGATGAAGCTGTACCTGCACCGCTTCGTCCACCACATCGGCGGGCTGCCGGACTTCTCGGCGCTGAAGTTCACCAAGTACAACCAGTACGAGTCGCTGGTGCTGCCGCTGTACCGCTGGCTGCTGGACCAGGGCGTGGTGTTCCGGTTCGACACCGAGGTCACCGACGTGGACTTCGACTTCGCGGACGGCCGCAAGCACGCGACCCGCCTGCACTGGGTGTCGGCGGGCGAGGCGGGCGGGGTCGACCTCACCGACGACGACCTGCTGTTCACGACGATCGGCTCGCTGACCGAGAACTCCGACAACGGCGACCAGCACACCCCGGCGAAGCTGGACGAGGGTCCGGCCCCGGCCTGGGACCTGTGGCGGCGGATCGCGGCCAAGCATCCGGACTTCGGCCGCCCGGACGTGTTCGGGGCGCACATTCCGGAGACCAAGTGGGAGTCGGCGACGGTGACCACGCTGGACCACCGCGTCCCGGAGTACATCCGGAAGGTGTGCGGGCGGGACCCGTTCTCCGGCCGGGTGGTGACGGGCGGCATCGTGACCGTCAAGGACTCGTCCTGGCTGCTGAGTTGGACGGTGAACCGGCAGCCGCACTTCAAGCAGCAGCCGAAGGACCAGATCGTGGTCTGGCTGTACTCGCTGTTCGTGGACCGGCCCGGCGACTACGTGCGCAAGCCGATGCAGGAGTGCACCGGCGAGGAGATCACCCGGGAGTGGCTCTACCACCTGGGCGTGCCGGTGGAGCTGATCGACCCGCTGGCGGCGGAGGCGGCGAAGTGCGTGCCGGTGATGATGCCGTACGTGACCTCGTTCTTCATGCCGCGCCGGGCCGGGGACCGGCCGGACGTGGTGCCGCCGGGGGCGGTGAACTTCGCGTTCATCGGGCAGTTCGCCGAGGCGGGCGACCGGGACTGCATCTTCACCACCGAGTACTCGGTGCGCACCGGCATGGAGGCGGCCTACCGGCTGCTGGGGGTGGAGCGCGGCGTCCCGGAGGTGTTCGGGTCGACGTACGACGTCCGGTCGCTGCTGAACGCGGCCAGCCGGCTGCGGGACGGGAAGCCGGTCGGCCTGCCCGGGCCGCACGTGCTGCGCAAGCGGCTGGACGCCCGGCTGGAGACCACCGAGATCGGCGCCCTGCTGAAGGAGTACAACCTGCTGCCGGAGTGATCCGCCGCGGGGCGCCCCGGGACCGTGCGGTCCCGGGGCGCCCCGGTGCCGGTGACCGGCCGTCAGCAGCGGACGTCGGACCGGGCGCCGAGCCCACCCCGACCGCCGAGCACGCCCCGGCCGTCGAGCACGTCCCGGCCGTCGAGCACGTCCCGGCCGTCGAGCACGCCCTGGACGCCGAGGGCGGCGAGCCGGTGGCGGTGGGCGGCGAGCGCGGGCAGGAAGTCCCGGGCGTAGTCGCTGTCGGGGTTCCAGGCGCGGTCGGCGAGGGCGCACAGGCGGGGGTAGGCGAGACGGTCGAAGTGCTCGGCGGTGGTGACGAATTCGGTCCACAGCTGGGCCTGGGTGCCGAGGACCCGGGCCCGTTCGGCGTCGCTCCAGTGCGCGGGGGCGGCCCGGTGGGCGTGCGCGGTGGGCAGGTCGAGGACGTGTCCGGCCTGGCCGAGCGGTTCCTCGGGGCGGTCGGAGCGGGGGTAGTCGAGGTAGGTGGCGCGGTGCGGGGCCATCACGATGTCGTGGCCGCGCCGGGCGGCCTCCCGGCCGTGCTCGGCGTCCCGCCAGGGCATCACGGTGAACTCGACGGGCAGGGTGGCGCCGTCGGCCTCGGCCCAGCAGACCGGGGTCCGGCCGGCCGCCAGCAGGTGCCGGCCGACCTCGCCGAGGAACCAGCCGCGCAGCCGGGCGGGTGCGGCCAGGCCGAGCTCGGCGGCCCGGGCCCGGGCGGCGGGGGCGGTCTCCCACTCGGTGCTGGGGCACTCGTCCCCGCCGAGGTGGACGTAGCGGGAGGGGAACAGCTCCATGGTCTCGTCCAGCACGGTGCGGCAGAACGCGAGCACCTCGTCGTGCACGCCGAGCACGGTCTCGCACACGCCCCACTCGGTCCACACGTCGAGCCGCCGCTCCGGGTGGTTGCCGAGGTGCGGGTAGGCGGCGAGCGCGGCCCGGGTGTGGCCGGGCATGTCGATCTCGGGGACGACGGTGACGCCGCGCTCGGCCGCGTACGCCACCAGGTGGCGCAGTTCGGCCTTGGTGTAGGCGCCTCCGTGCGGCAGGTCGTCGTAGTGCGGGGAGCCGGCCCGGCCGACCATGCTGCGGGCGCGGACGGAACCGACCTCGGTGAGGCGGGGGTAGGCGTCGACGGGCAGCCGCCAGCCCTGGTCGTCGGTCAGGTGCAGGTGCAGCACGTTCAGCTTGTGCAGGGCGATCCGGTCGACGGCGGCGAGCAGGCGGTCGACCGGCTGGAAGTGCCGGGCCGTGTCGATCATGAATCCGCGCCAGGCGTGCCGGGGCCGGTCGGTGATCCGGACGGCGGGCAGGCTCCACGCGGTGCCGGGGGCGGGGCGTCCGCCGAGGGCCTCGGGCGGCAGCAGTTGACGGAGCGTCTGGACGGCGTGCCGCAGGCCGGCGGGCCGGGCGGCGAGCAGCACCGCCCGGGACGGGTCGACGGTGAGCCGGTAGCCCTCCTCGCCGAGGTCCCGCGCGGCGGGGTCGAGGGTGAGGACCACGGTGCCGTCCGCGCCGTCGGCGTCGTCCGTGCTGTCCGCGCCGGGGGCCAGGGGCAGGCCGGTGGCGGGGCGGAGCAGGGTGCGCAGCAGGTCGGCGACGGCGGCGGCCTCGCCCTCGGCGCGGACGGTGGTCCGTTCGGTGAGGGTGAACCGCCCGGCGGCGGGGACGAGGTCGACCGGGGTCGGCAGGATCACGGGGGTGCTCTTCTTCCGGTGGGAGCGGCGGGGAACCGGCGCTTTACCAGTTGTGCCAACTGGTCAGGTGCACCTTGGGAGACGGTGGCACGGACGTGACCCCTCGTCAAGGCCCCCGAAACTTCGTCCCACCTGCTGAAACCATCTGTTGCCGGGCACTCGGCGCGGCTCCCCCGCACTGGTAACATCCGTGAACTGGTCTGGTACGGCGTGACCGGTGGGCGGCGAAGGGGTGGGCCACGGTGTCCGAGGTGTCCGAGGTGTCCGGCGGCGCGGGGCTGAAGCGGGACCAGGTCCGGGAGTACCTGCGCGAGCTGGTCGAGTCGTTGACGCCCGGCGACCCGGTCCCGTCCGAGCGCACGCTCTGCGCCCGGCTCGGCGTCTCCCGGCCGACGCTGCGCGCGGGGGTGGACGACCTGGTCGGGGCGGGGCTGCTGGTGCGCGAGCACGGGCGGGGCATGTTCGTCGCCCCCGCCAGGATCGTGCAGGAGCTGGCCCCGGCCGGCGGCCCGGAGCCGGCCTTCACCGTGCCGCGCGCGGCGGGGAGTTGGACCAGCCGGGTGCTGGAGTTCACCCCGCTGCCGGCGGGGGCGGCGATCGGCCGCAAGCTGCGGCTCTCCCCCGCCGCGGGCGTCCTGCGGGTCGCGCTGCTGCGGCTGGTGGACGGCGAGCCGATGGCGATCGAGCACCTGCACGTCCCGGCCGAGCTGGTCCCCGGCCTGTCCCCGGCGGACCTGGAGGGCGGCGACTTCTACGAGTTGCTGGCGGCGCACGGGGTCCGGGTGCACGAGGCCGTCCAGGCGATCGAGCCGACCGTCGTCTCCGAGCGCGAGGCCCGGGTGCTGTCCGTCCCGCCGCTCTCCCCGGCGCTCCGCTTCGAGCGGCTGACCACCGACGCGACGGGCCGCCCGGTCGAGTACGTCCACTCCCTCTACCGGGGCGACCGCTACCGGATCGTCTCCCGGATCTCGCTGGCCGCCCCCTCCCCCACCGCCCCCGGCGGCCCCCGCCACCACCCCGGCATCCCGCCGGGCGACCTGACCACCCGCGCCACCGTCACCACGGGCGACATCCAACCGGTGCTCTGACCCCAGCCCGGAGGTCCCGTGAACAGCACGGACAGCGCCGTGGGGACGTCGTGCCCGGGCCCGGCCGCTACGGCTGCCGGCCGACCGCGTGCGTCGGGCGCTCAGTGGGGGGCGTCCCGCCCGCCGGGGTGGTGGCGCCGATGGCGTAGAGGACTTCGCGGAGGCCGGGGAGGGTGGCGTCCTCGCCGTGGCGCCAGACCAGCCGGAGCCGGAGCGGGGGTGGCGGGTCGGCGAGCCGGAGGCGGGTGAGGGTGCCGGCGGCGAGGTGGTCGTGGACGGTGAACTCCGGCAGCAGGGCGACGCCGAGGCCGCGTTCGACGCAGGCGCGGGTGACCGCGGGGCCGCCGGTGCGGAGGCGTTCGAGGTGGGGGCCGAAGTGGCGGTGGCCGGCCAGGGTGAAGGAGCAGGCGGGGTCGCCGACCAGCAGGCGGGCGGGGCGGAGGTCGGCGGGGCGCAGCCCGGTGGTGCGGCGGTGGGGGTGGTCGGGGGCGGCGACCAGGGCGAGCGGGACGTCCTGGAGGTCGAGGTGGTCGAGGGCCACGGGCGGTACGGGGAAGCCGAGTTCGCCGAGCGGTCCGGCGGTGTCGAGCAGCAGGACGGCGTCGAGGGCGCCGTCGGCGAGTTCGGCGAGCAGCGCGTCGCGGACCTGCCCGGTGTGCACTTCGGTGGACAACTCCGGCCGCCGGTCGGCGAGTTCGGCGAGCAGGGCGGGGAGGTGGACGGCCGCCAGGGTCTCCAGCGCGCCGAGCCGGACGACGGGGTGCGCGGCGACGGTCTCGCGCCGGGCCCGTTCGGCCTGTTCGCGCAGCCGGGCGGCCCAGGGCAGCAGGCGCCGCCCGGCGGGGGTGAGGGTCATGCCGCGCGGGCGGCGGTCGAACAGGGCGGTGCCGAGGGAGGTTTCGAGGGCGCGGACCTGTTCGGAGACCGAGGAGGGGGCGAGGCCGAGCGCGGCGGCGGCCTCGGTGACGGTGCGGTGCGCGACGACCGCCTCGAAGGTCCGCAGCTGCCGTAGTTCCATGGCCCGTTCCCTTTCCGCCGGGGCTGCCCAGGATACGCGTTCGGTTCTTCCGAACGCCGCGTTCGCCGCCGCCGGTGGATCAAGGTACGCCGTCGCCAGCAGAGTTGGGGCCGCATCGACGTCGAACTCCACCGGGGGAATGCTCCGTGTCCAGTACCGCCACTGCCGCCACTGCCGTCGCCGCCCCGCCGGGCGGGCGGGTCCGCTCCCGGGTGCTGCTCGGGCTCGCGCTCTCCTACTTCGCGGTGCTGCTGGACACCACGGTGCTCGCGGTCGCGGAGCCCGGGCTGGCCCGGGAGCCGGGGAGTTCGACGGCGGCGCTGCAGTGGGTGGTGTCGGCGTACCTGGTGGCGTTCGGGGCGGCGCTGCCGGCGGCGGGCGCGGCGGCGGACCGGTGCGGCGCGGACCGGCTGTTCCGGTGGGGCGCGGCGGCGTTCGGCGCACTCTCGCTGGGGTGTGCGCTGGCGCCGGGGCTGTGGGCGCTGGTGGGGTTGCGGGCGCTGCTGGGGGTGGCGGCGGCGCTGTCGGTGCCGGCGGGGACGGCGCTGCTGGGGGTGCTGTACCCGGTGGCGGCGGAGCGGGCCCGGGCGGTGTCGGTGTGGGCGGGGGTGAGCGGCGCGGCGATGGCCTGCGGTCCGGTGGTCGGCGGCGCGCTGGTGGGCTGGTTCGGCTGGCGGTCGGTGTTCTGGCTGAACGTGCCGCTGACCGTGCTGGTGCTGGCGCTGACGGCGTCCCGGGGTCTGCGGGTGCCGCGCCGGGCGCGGCGGACGGACTGGTGGTCGCAGGGCGCGCTGGCGGCGGCGCTGGCGCTGCTGACGGACGCGCTGATCGCGGCGGGCGCGGGCGCGGGGTGGCACGCGGTGCTGTCGGGGGCGGGCGCGCTGCTGGCGGGCGGCGGCTTCGTCCGCCGGGAGCGGCGGGGCGGCGGGGAGTTGGCGCGGACGGTGCTGGTGCCGGGGATGCGGACGGCGCTGCTGGCGGGCGCGGCGGTGGGGTTCACGCTGCTGGGGGTGCTGTTCGTGCTGCCGCTGCTGTTCGTCCGGGTGTGGTCCTGGTCGGTGGCGGGGGCGGGGGCGGCGTTCCTGCCGATGACGCTGTCGCCGGCCTGCGTGCCGCTGCTGCTGACGGGTCGTCTGGTGGCGCGGCTGGGGCCGTGGCGTCCGGTGGCGGCGGGGCTGGTGCTGCTGGCGGCGGGCTGTGCGGGGGCGGCGGCCGCGGTGGGCGGCGGGGCGCCGTACCCGGTGCTGGCGGTGGCGCTGGGGGCGGTCGGGTTCGGGGTGGCGCTGGCGCTGCCGGCCCTGGTGGCGGCGGTGGTGGGGGCGGCCCCGGCCGGGGCGGCGGGGTCGGCGAGCGGCCTGTTGAACGCCGTCCGACAGGTGGGTTCCTCGCTGGGGGTGGCGGTGCTGGGCGCGGCGTCGGCGCCGCCGGACCGGCCGGGTGCGGCGCTGGCGTTGCTGCTGCCGGTGCCGGTGTGCGCGGGCGCGGCGGTGCTGGTCCGCCGGCGGGGGCGGGTCTCCCCAGCACGCCGTCGAACCGCTTCCTCTCGACATCAAGCATCTTGATATCAAGACAATTCTGCGGCAGAGTGCTCCCGTACACGGACGGCCGGACGGAACGGGGAGCACCATGCGCGAGGACGGGCACCGGACGGGGCTGCTGGCCCAGGTGCGGAGGCCGCCGGGCGGCCGGGCGGGGCGCACCATGCTGGTGTCGCTGTTCACCGACCGGACGGGCTCGGGCGTCTGGGCGGCGGCCTGCGTGCTGTACTTCACCGAGGTCGGCCACCTGACGGCGGGCCGGGTCGGCCTGCTGCTGGGCGCGGCCTCGGTCGCGGGGATCGCCGGGTCGCCGATCGCGGGGCGGCTGGCCGCGTCCTTCGGGGGGCGGCCGGTGCTGATGGGCTGTCACCTGTTGCGGGCGCTGGCGCTGGCGGCCGTGCTGTTCTGCCACTCCTTCGCGCCGCTGCTGCTCGCGGTCGCGGTGAACGCGCTGGGCGACCGGGCGGCCCGGGCGATGGAGATGCTGTTCGCCACCGAGGTCGCGGGCGAGCGGCGCTCGGTCTACCGGGCGCTGTCCCGGACCGCGATGAACGCGGGCTACGCGGCGGGCGCGGGCCTGGCCGCGATCGGCCTGGCGGTCGGCACCCCGACCGCGTACCGGGCACTGCTGCTCGCCGACGTGGCCTCCTACCTGGTCGCCACCGCGCTGGTGGCGGCGATCCGCGAGCCGCGCCGGGACGCCCGGGTGGTCGCGGGCAGCGACCGCCCCGGGCCGGCGGCGGCCGCCGCGGACGGGCCCCGGCCCAGCCCGTGGCGGGACGGCGGCTACCTGCGCTTCGTCGCCCTGGACTGCGCGCTGACCATCGACGACGCGATCCTCAACGTCGGCCTGCCGCTCTGGCTGATCCACGCGACCGGCGCGCCGCACGCCCTGGTCCCGGCCTTCCTGGCGCTCAACACGGTACTGGTGGTGGTCAGCCAGCTCCGGGTCTCGGCCCTGGTCCGGACACCCCGTCAGGCGGTGCGCGCCGTCCCGCTGTACGGGTTCGCGGTGCTCGGCACCTGCGCGGCGGCGGCCCTCGCCGCGCCGAGCGGGCCGGTCGCCGCCTCGCTGCTCCTGCTGCTCGCGGCCGTCCTGGTGACCTTCGCCGAGCTGCTGCGCTCGGTGGTGTCCTGGGAGCTGTCGGTCGCGCTCGCCCCGGAGCGGGCCCGGGCCGAGTACCTGGGCGTGGCGGGGATGGCGCAGTCCACCGAGAAGGCGGCGGGCCCGCTGCTGCTGACCGGCGCGGTGCTGGCCGCCGGCCCGGCGGGCTGGCTCGCCCTGGGCGCGGCGACCGCGGCGGCGGCCTACGCGCAGCGCCGCTCCGCCGCCGCCCGCCTGGCCGCGCAGGCCCCCGCCCCCGCGCCCGGGGCCGCCACCGGGCCGGCCGCCGTCCTCAGTCGCTGAGGTCGGCGACCGTCCGGACCACGGTGCCGAACAGGTCCCCGACGGTGGTCAGCGCCGCCTCGTGCAGCGCGGCCGCCGGCACGGTCGTCCCGTCCGGGCCGGGGAGAGCGCGGGTGGCGCAGGCTTCGGCGACCACCGTCGGGCGGTAGCCCTCGCGGAAGGCGCCCTGGGCGGTGAACTGCACGCACATGTGGGTCATGAACCCGGCGATCACCAGGTCGGGGCGGTCCGGACCGGCCCCGGCGGCCGCCAGCGCCTTCGCCAGCCCGGTGTCGTGGAAGGCGTCCGGGAACCCCTTGACCACCACCGGCTCCCCCGCCACCGGGGCCACCGGCCCGCTGATCGCCCCGATCTCGGCCCGGACGTCGTACGGCGTGCCGGGGCCGCCGTCGTTGACCACGTGCACCACCGGGGTCCCGGCGGCGCGGGCCGCCGCGAGCAGCCGGGCCCCGGCGGCGAGCGCCTGCTCGGCGCCCGCCAGCGCCATCACGCCCTCGCGGTAGGTGTTCTGGTAGTCGATCAGGACCAGGGTGGCGTCGGCCAGCCGGGGCGGGGTGTCGTCCAGTCCGATCACCCGGCGCAGCGTGGTGGACGCTTCGGTCGTGCTCATGACATTAATCTCCTCGTCGTGCGGGTGGGTCCCTGACCGTCGGTCAGAAGTCCTGGGGGGATGCGCCTGCGCTCAGGCGTCGGCGGTGCGGAAGCGGCGGCGGTACGCGGCGGGCGTGGTGCCCAGGCGGCGGCGCAGCGCGCGGTGCAGGGTCTCGACGGAGCCGAGGCCGCAGGCGGCGGCGACCCGGTCGAGCGGGTGGTCGGTGCCTTCCAGCAGGCGGCGGGCGGCCTCGACCCGGGCGGCCTCCACGTAGGCGGCGGGGGTGCTGCCGGTCTCCTGGCGGAAGACCCGGGCGAAGTGGCGTTCGCTCAGGCACATCCGTCCGGCGAGCGCGGCGGCGGACAGGTCGGCGTCCAGGTGCTCGGCGACGTACAGGCGCAGCTCGTCGATGTCGCGGCGGGCGGTGGGCGGGCTGCTGAGCGGCACCGAGAACTGGCTCTGCCCGCCCTGCCGCTTGAGGTACATCACCAGCTGCCGGGCGACGGCGAGCGCCAGCTCCTCGCCGTGGTCCTCCGCCACCAGGGCGAGCGCCAGGTCCATGCAGGCGCTGATGCCCGCGCCGGTCCAGACCCGCCCGGAGCGGACGAAGATCGGGTCGGGGTCGACCGTCACGCCGGGGTGGTCGGCGGCGAGTTGCGCGGCGGTGGACCAGTGCGTGGTGGCGGTCCGGCCGTCCAGCAGTCCGGCGGCGGCCAGCAGGTGCGCGCCCACGCAGACGGACGCCACCCGCCGGGCCCGCGGGGCGGTCTCGCGGACCCAGTCGACCACCTCGGCGTCGATCCGGGCCCGGGGCCCGTCCGGCCCCGGCTCCACCGCCCCGGGCACCAGCAGGGTGTCCAGCGCGCCCCGGACCTGGCGGAACGTCAGGTCGGCGACCAGCCGCACCCCGGCCGAGGTGCGCACCGCCCCCTCGGCCGGTGCGGCCAGCTCCACCCGGTACCCGGCCCGGCCGCCGCTCTCCCGGTTCGCCAGCGCGAACACCTCGGCCGGCCCGGTCACGTCGAGCAGGTCGACGTCCGGGAACACCGCGATCACCACCCGCCGCTCCGTCTGCATGCCCCCATCCTCGGCCGGGGCCCGCGCCGTCCGCAATGACAACGATCTGTCGGATCCGGACACGACGGACGCCCCCGCTCAGCCCTCCGCCAGGTCCGTCCAGACCCCGCGCGGGTGCTCGGCGGGGCGCAACCACAGCTGCGGCTGGGCGTCCCGGCAGCCCGGGTCGGCGGCCGGGTCCCCGGGGTGGCGGCCGCGGTGGTCGGGCCACACCACCTGCAGGACGGGGAACGGCGGCCGGCGGTGGAAGCCGATCGCCTGCCCGAAGAACGCCCGGTACCAGCGCAGGTCGGCCGTCCGCAGCAGCACCGGCCGGTCCGCCAGCACCCCGTGCTGCTCCCGGCCCGCGACCAGCCCGCCCGCCCCGGCCCGCTCCCCGAGCGCGTTGAGCACCGTGTGCATCGCGTGGACGTCCGCCAGTCCGAACATCGCCAGCTCGGGCGCCCGGTGGGTGTGCCACAGGCCGACCGTGTACGCGAACCCCGGCCCCTCCTCGTCGGCCGGCACCATCACCACGCCCCAGCCGTGCTGCCGGACCTGCTCGACCGCCCACCGCTCGGACCGCCCGGCCGCCGCCCGGTCCCCGTAGTCGTGGCAGATGACGCACCGGCAGGCGGGCTGAGCACTGGTCATGCCCCGTACGGTACCCGGCCCGTACCCGGCCGCCCGTTGTCAGTGGGGTCCGCGACAATATTGGGATGGACGACAACCTCACCGGCATCGCCGCGTACTGGAACACCGCCGCGCCCGCCTTCGACCGGGAGCCCGACCACGGCCTGGGCGACGGGACCACCCGGGCGGCCTGGGAGCGGCGGTTGGCCGGCTGGGTGCCGGACGGCCCCTCGGACGTGCTGGACGTCGGCTGCGGGACGGGTTCGCTCGCCCTGCTGCTGGCCCGGCGCGGCCACCGGGTGACGGGGGTCGACCTGGCCCCGCGGATGCTCGAACTGGCCACCGCGAAACTCGCCGCGGCGGGCCTGCCCGCCCGCTTCCTGCTCGGCGACGCCGCGCTGCCGCCCACCGGCGAGGAGCGCTTCGACGTCCTGCTCTGCCGCCACCTCCTGTGGACCCTGCCCGACCCCGGGGCCGCCCTCCGCGCCTGGACCGCCCGCCTGCGCCCCGGCGGCACACTGGTCCTGATCGAGGGCCGCTGGCGCGAATCCGCCGCCCCGGACGACGCCCCGTACGCCGCGGGCGCCGACCGCCTCCCCTGGCACGGCGGCGTCACCGCCACCACCCTCGTGGCGACGCTCCGCCCCCTGGTCGCCGACCTCCGGATCGACCCCCTGGACGGCGAACCGGAGCTCTGGGGCCACCCGGTCGACGACGAGCGCTACGCCGTCGTCGCCCGGGTCTGACGCCGGGCGCCGTACGACTGTCGTACTGTCAGTTCCCCCGGCTCCCCTGTGCGGGGGCCGGGCCGTACGACTGTCGCACCGTCAGCTCTCACGCCCGGCGTCGATCTCGGCGATCAGGGCCTCGACCCGGGTCCTGATCGCGTCGCGGATCGGGCGGACCGCCTCGACACCCCGGCCGGCCGGGTCGTCGAGGGGCCAGTCGCGGTAGTGCTTGCCGGGGAAGTACGGGCAGGCGTCGCCGCAGCCCATGGTGATCACGTAGTCGGAGGAGCGGACGGCGTCGGCGGTGAGGAGCTTCGGCCGTTGCGCGGAGAGGTCGATGCCGACCTCGGCCATCGCCGCGACGGCGGCCGGGTTGACCTCCCGGCCGGGTGCGGAGCCGGCCGAGCGGACCTCGACGCGGTCCCCGGCGAGGTGGATGAGGAAGGCGGCGGCCATCTGGGAGCGACCGGCGTTGTGGACGCAGACGAACAGCACGGAGGCGAGCGGCGGGGTGGTCATCGGCGGTCCTTTGTTCGGTCGGGCGCCCGGTAACGTATCATCCCCTGGTGATGTCAGCCGATGGTGATGTGTGGAAGGTCCTGGCCGATCCGCTGCGGATGCGGATCGTCCGGCTCCTGTCCCGCGAGGCGCTCTGCACCACGCACCTGATCGCCGAGACGGGGGCCCGGCAGACCAACCTGTCGAACCACCTGAAGGCCCTGCGCGACGCCGGGCTGGTCGACACCGAGCCGTGCGGGCGCTTCACCTACTACTCGCTGCGGCCCGCCGCGATCGAGGCCCTGGCCGCCGAACTCGCCGACCTGGCCGCCACCGCCCGGGCCATGGCCGGCCGCAAACGCTCCTGCTGAACCCCGTCCGCACCCCGCCCCTCGGAGTACCCGGAGTACCCGCGTTGACCACGACCGACCGGACGAGACCCGCCGCCACCGAAGCCGCCGCCGGGGAACGGCTCGCCGTACCGCTGGCCCGTCGCGCGGCCGCCGAACTGTTCGGCACCGCGGCGCTGGTCACCGTCGTGGTCGGCTCCGGCATCCAGGCCACCGCGCTCACGGGGGACGTCGGCCTGCAGCTGCTCGCCGACTCGCTCGCCACCGTCCTCGGCCTCGGCGTGCTGATCCTGCTGCTGGGCCCGGTCTCCGGTGCCCACTTCAACCCCGTCGTCACCCTCGCCACCTGGTGGACCGACCGTGCGGACCCCGGGGGGCCGAAGGTGCGCGAGGTGGCCGCGTACGTCCCGGCGCAGTTCGTCGGGGCGATCGCGGGGGCGGTCCTCGCCGACGCGATGTTCGGCGAGGCGCCGGTGCGGTGGTCGACCCACGACCGTTCCGCCGGGCACCTCCTGCTCGGTGAGGTCGTCGCCACCGCCGGCCTGGTCCTGCTGGTCCTCGGCCTGGCCAGGAACGGGCTGCTGCGGCACGCTCCGGTCGCGGTCGCCTGCTACATCGGCGCCGCGTACTGGTTCACCTCCTCCACCTCCTTCGCCAACCCGGCGGTCTCCGTCGGCCGCGCCTTCACCGACACCTTCGCCGGGATCGCCCCCGCCTCCCTGCCCGGTTTCGTCGGCGCCCAACTCGCCGGCGGCGCCCTCGGCCTCGCCCTGGTGGCGCTCCTCCTCCCCCGCCGAACCACCCACGGCTGACCGGGAGTCGACCGCCGCGACCCCGCCGATCGGCCGACTGCGCCACTCGGGCCGCCCCCCCGCCCGGAAATCGCCGATCGCGTCCCCGGTGCGGCCGGTACGATGACCGCGTGATCACCATCCGAAAGGCCCGTGCCGCGTAACCCGCCGAGCCGGGTCCGGGCCACCCTCCGCCGCCGTCGCGGGGCGGTTCCGGCCGTCGCCGGCCTCTCCGCCGGGGCCCACTGCGAGATCCTCCGTCTGGAGCGCGCCCGGAACCACCTGTCCCCGGGGGACGTCGCCCGGGCGGTCCACCGCTGGAAGTCCCATGTCGCTCTCCCGTCCCGGGAGTTGTGGCACAGCGACGCGTGGGGCGACGTGCACTGGTACTGCTGCGGGAACCCGCTGGAGGCCCGGGCGCTGCTCGACGCGGTGCAGTCCGCGCTGTCACCCCGGGGCGCCCGTGAACTCCGCCGGGTCGTCGACCGGATCGACGCCCGGCTCCGCCTCCGCAACGGCCCAGCCGTTCCGGGGAATTGACGGGCCGTCAGGGTGCTGTCGGCAGGACGAACTTCATGCGCGGGGCGGAGGTCGGCGTGAACCCGAGCCGCGCGTAGAGGCGCAGGCCGTCCGGTGTGGCGCTGAGGTCGACCCGGTCGGCGGCGACGGACTCGGCCCACGCCAGCACCGCGCGCACCAGCGCGGTGCCGTGCCCGCGCCCCCGGTGCCCGGGGAGGGTGATGACGTTCGCCAGCCGGACCGTCCGGCCGGTGGTGCAGTACGGGTTGGGGACGCCGAGTTCGAGGGTGCCGACCGCCGTGGCGACGATCGTGCCGTCGGCCGCCTCGATCACCGGGAAGCAGGCGACGGAACGGTCCGCCACGGCCCGGGCGAACCACTCCGCCGCGTGCCGCCGCCACACCTCCGGCTCCCCGTCCCTCTCCGCGAACAGCAGCCCCCAGAGCCGGAGCAGCTCCGCCCCGTCCCGCCCGTCCGCGGCCCGGAGCCGCCACCCGTCCGTCCCGGTCGTCATCCCGGCATCCTCACACGCCCCGCTCCCCCACCGCCGCCCGTTTTCCCCGCGCCGGGGCCGCCGTCCCCGGAACGCCCGGAGCGGCGGCCGACCTCGGCCGGGGTGTCACCGGTGGTTGGCGTCCGCGGTCCGGTGTTCCTGCTGGGTCCGGTACTCCCGCTGGGGCCAGTGCTCCTGCTGGGGCCAGTGCTCCTGCTGGGCCTGACGTTCTTGCTGGGCTTGGCGTTCCTGGGCGAAGAGGTCGATGCGGATCGGCTCGGGGGCGGGGCGGCTGCCCGGCTCGGGGTCCTGGGGGGAGATGGCGATGGCGATGCCCGCGACGGTGAGGACGACGACGATGCCGACGGCGAGCGGGAGGATGAACTGCGAGGCGGCCACGCCGGTGCCCGCGGGGCGGCCGTCGAGGGTGACGGTGACGGCGGTCATCGCGGTGTAGTGCATGGCGACCACCGCGACGCCCGCGACCAGGGCCGCGCCGAGCGCGGCGGGCAGGCCCTTGACGTGCAGGGTCATCCAGAGCGCGGCGGTGGCGGCGGCGATCGCGATGGCCACCGAGGCGACGACCGGCAGGACGGCGTAGGAGACCGCGCCCTCGACCTGCATGGCGGCCATGCCGATGTAGTGCATCGCCGCGACGCCGCAGCCGGTGAGGACGCCGCTGGTCAGCAGGGTGCTGGTGCGGTTCTCGCGGTAGCCGACGTAGCCGATGCCGAGGCCGACGACCACGATGGCGACGAACAGGCTGAGCAGGGTGAGCGGGATGTCGTAGACCAGGGTCGAGGAGTCCACCATGAAGCCGAGCATGGCGATGAAGTGCATCGACCAGATGCCGCAGCCGAAGGCCCCGGCGGCGAGCGCCAGCCAGCCGAAGCGTTGGCGCGGCTCCAGCGTCAGGGCGCGGGCCGTGCACCGCAGTCCGATCGCGGCACCCGCGGAGGCGATGACGTAGGCGACGACCGGGTTCACCCACCCGTACTGGAAGCCGTCCAGATGGGCCATGGTGCCGTGGTTCATCAGATGTCCGATCGAAATGCCTGGGTCCGTGCGAGGTGCCGAAGTGACAATACCTGGTTCCGGTTACTGGTCCGTACCATTCCCCCACCCACCCCCACCAGGGGGTTTTCCGGCCGTCGGCCCGTCACCGGGCCGGGCAGGTGGCAGGCTTGGCCCCATGGAGCCCTTGGATTCCCCGACGAACGACGGCGCCGGCGGCGGCCCGGTGCCGCTGCTGGTGGTGGACGGCGCGAACGTGGTCGGCTCGGTCCCGGACGGCTGGTGGCGGGACCGGCACGGCGCGGCGCAGCGGCTGCGCGACGCCCTGGTGCCGGTCGCCCGGGACGGGCTGCCGGGCGTGCCGGGCCCGCTGACGGTGGTTCTGGTGGTCGAGGGCGCGGCCCGCAGCGTCGAACCGGTGCCCGGGGTGCGGGTGGTGGCGGCGTCCGGCAGCGGTGACGACCGGATCGTGCGGGTGGTGGCCGAGGAGTCCGGGCCCGGGCGCCGCTGCCTGGTCGTCACCGCCGACCGCGAGCTGCGTGCCCGCGTGACGGCGCTGGGGGCGGAACCGCTCGGCCCGCGCACCGTCCGACCGGGCACCGTCCAGCCGGGCACCGTCCAGCCGGGCGGCGGCCCGGACGGTGGCTCCGGCCGGTCCGGTCGCGGGGGCTGAGGAACGACCGCGGCCGGGTCTCAGCCGAGCCGGGTGCGGACGCCGCCGGGGCGGGTGCGGCCGCGGGAACTGACGGCGGGCCGGGTGGGACGCCGGTCCGGCCCGGCCTGGGCGGCGCCGGCGGGCGGGCCGGGGACGGCGGTGCGGCCGGCCAGCGTCGCCTTCAGCGCGCGGACGGCCAGCAGCACGGCGACGGCGGCCAGTTCGGCGGGTTCGACGGCGCCGCACGCGGCGGCCTCGCGCTGGCAGGCGGAGCACCAGACGGCGCTGGCCCGGCCGCCGTCGGGGTAGTCCAGGGTGGCGGGCACCAGGTAGTGGCAGCCGCAGGACACGCAGACGAAGACCAGCCTCATCGCTGCACCGCCCCGGTCCCGCCGCACACCGAGCAGGGCGACCAGTAGCTGCGGCGCACCGGCTGCTGCCTCCCCTGCGGATCGGTCTCGACGGTGTGCTCGGTCTTCTCCGTCCCGCGCGCCCCGCCGCAGCCCGGGCACGTCTGCTGCTCAGCCATCGGCCACCTCCAGACCACAGACCGTAGCGCGCCGAACCCGGTCCGCGACAGCGGTTCGCCACCACACCACCCGCCGAACCCGATCCGGTGCGCACGGACGCCCCCTCGGCGGCCGGAACGAGCAGAACGGCGCAGCGGGACGAGGCAGCGGGACGGCGCAGCGGGACGAAGCGGTCCGGCCCCGGCGGGGACGGGGACGGGGCGTCAGGAACCGGAGCGGGGGCAGGAGTCGGGCCAGTCCGCCGGGGACGCCTCCAGGTCGTTGCCGCGCACCCAGACGGTGGAGACCCCGAGGAGCCGGCGGATCACCGCGAAGCCGCCCTCCCATCCCCCGGGCAGCCGCAGGCGGCCGGAGCGGACGGTGCCCGCGCTGAACCGGGTGTCCCCGCTCTCCAGCACGCCCGTCCAGCCCGGGAGGCCCAGTTCCGGTACGTCGCCGGTGAGTTCGGCCTGGACCGGGATCTGGAGGCCCTCGACCAGCAGCAGGGCGGGGCCCCGGTAGACGGGCATCGCGGGTGAGCTCATGCCTAGAGCCTGCGGGAGGCCCCCATACCTGCGCAAATTCCGTATTTCCGGCGCGACGGGGCCGTTCCGTCGGGTGGAGTACTCCGTTCCGTGGCCGAATGCTCACCTTCCGCACCCTCACGGCATGCAATATGACATTGCATCGACCGGAACGAGCCCGGCCGGTGCAGCAAGACGAAGCAGTGAGATGAAGCAGTGAGACCGAGCAGCACCACCGCAAGCATCGGGAGAACCCTCATGATCAAGCCCCTGGCCGTCCTGGCCGGTGCGGCAGCACTGTCCGCCGTCGTCGTGACCCCGGCCTCGGCCTCGGCACCGACCTCGGCAGCGACGTCGACCGCCACGACTGCCACGACCGTCACCGCGTGCAGCCCCTGGGGCCTCCAGGCGGGGCTGTCCACCCGGGTCTGCGCGGAGCGCACCGGCGAGCAGGTCCGGCTCTACGGCACCGTCGGCCTGGCCGGCCCGCCGTCCCCGGGCACCCCGTGGCCGCCGCAGCAGGAACTGGCCACCACCCTCACCGGCACCAACCCGGCCGGCACCCTCAACCAGTACGTGGTCTTCACCGGCTCCACCAGGACGGTCGGCGACGTCACCGGCACCGTCGCCTGCGACGGCCCGATCCGCGCCTCCTTCGCCGTCCAGTCCTACCCGTGGGCCCCGAACCCCGTCACCCTCGACGTGGTCCTGCCCTGCTGACACCCCGTCAGCCCCGACCGGCCCGCCCCTCCCGGGGGCGGGCCGGTCCCGTCAGCCGCCGCCGTTCGCCCTCGGAGACACCGAGCCTCGGCGCGACGATCCGTGATCTGGGCAGAGGATCACAGGTCGTCGGTCTGGAACCTGCGGTGGCCAACCGGCCTTGGCGGACCCTTCGGCCCACGCCCAGGCCGAGGCGAACCGGGAGGAATCGGTGCCGGTGAAAGCGAGGCGGTCGACGGCCGACGTGCAGCGGCAGGGAACGATCGCCGTGTGAAGTCCGGGGCAGCGCAGCGGAGCGACTCAAGGTCACCCGGCAGCAACGAACGCCCATGGGCCGTCCCTCAACCAGGCCACGCTGAGCGTCACGCCGCTTCTGGGGCGATGCCGTTGGCGCCGGCCGAGCAAAGCGAGCGCCCAAGCTCTCCGGTGAGGATGCGGGGCGGACCACGCATTCACCCGATCAGAGATCAGAGATCAGAGATCAGAGATCGTGAACGCCGTCCGCCGACCGCGCCGATGCAGCAGTTCTCCTGCCTCTGTTTCAGTGGCCACGGCCGCGAGGCTGTCACGCTGTGGCCGGAGTGAGCACGGCGGTCGGATCCGGGTGGTCGCCCACCGGCAACAACGGTTCCAGCCGCTCCCACCGGGCATCCGTCGGATCACCCCTGCCCGCACGGTCGCATCGACGACTCAACCGATTTTCGGGTCACCGGACTCCGGGATCTTGTACAGCAACTCGCTGTCGGCGCAGAAGCTGTCCGGATCATCAATCAGGCACAGGGCATACGTGCCGTCGACGCGGAAGACGCTCGGGTAGAGGCTGTCGCAGGAGGTGGACGGCCCCGGCGGGCCGGGGCGGTAGAGGACCACTGCGGCCTCGTAGCCCTCGGTGGCTCGCGCGTCGGTGTGGGCGGAGGTCTCGGAGTCGCGAACATAGAACTGCCAGATCCCCTGCGGGCCGCAGGAGGTGCTCAGCCAACGGCCGGTGACAACCGCGCGGTGGTCCGGTTCGAACCGCAGCGTGATGTTGCGGTCCTTGTCCGTCCAGGTGCCGGCCAGGTCGCTTCCGCCGATCAGCACCTCGTCCGGCCGGCCACCGCCCAGAGCCCCGCAGCCCGGCGCTGCCGCGACCGTGGACCCCACCACCAGCACCCAGGCCGCAATTCGCGTGCCGCGCAGCCGTCGGCCACTCGCTGTCGCCCTGTCCATGTGCTGCCCTCTTCCCGCCCCGCGCACGACAAAGTGTCCGGTCGCCCACCTGCGATGGGCTGGCGACCGGTCGTACGCCCCCATCATGGCACCGTATTGAACGCGTTCAATACGCGGATGTCGGCACACCCGGCGACTCGCGCCCGGCCCTCGAAGTCCGCAGCCGATCGGATCATCGATCGCACCGGGCCGAGGCTTGCCCGCAAGCAGAGACAGCGGTTCCGCAAGGGAACGGCGCGCAGCGTGGACAGCACCTTGGCCCCCGCCCGGGATCACACCGTCACCGGGCAGTCCAAGAACTACCGGCGCCCCACCAACTGCCAGGTCGTCATCGACACCCACACCCACCTGGCCGTGGCCGTCGGGACACCCTTCCCGGCAACCCGAACGGTTGCCGGGCCCGAGAGGAGTCCGGCGCCAAGGCCACCCGTCGGCAGGATCGCCACGATCGCCGACGGCGGCTGCCTCGGGACCGGTCCCGTCATTCCGCACCGTCGACCGCGCGGCGGCGAGCCGACCGAGCGGCAGCCTTCAACCCGGGCACGCCGGCCTTCGCCAACATCGCCACGGGCACCACCACTGCGGCGACGGGCCCGCGACAGCTCTGAATATCCATGGCCGCCGAGGATCTCCACCACCTATGCTCCAGCCATGCGCACCGTGTTCACCTCCCCGCAGGTGGGCGCGCTGAGACCGTTACCTCACTCGATCGGCATCCGCCACGGCAGTACAAACCGCGGGTTCCGGTCAGTGGCCACCACTGCACCAACATCTCCGGGCGAATCGATGGGACTGCAGGGGTTCACCAACTGGCCGCGCTGTCGTTCGAGCACGGAGGCGTCACGACCAACGGGTACTCCGACCACCCAGACCAGCACTCAAGAACGAATCCGGAGAGGGCATGCGGAATATGGCCGCCCAGGAAATGAACTTCGAATTTCTACGTCATACCGGACTCGGCGCGCACGAAGTCGTCCCGCGCATCGACCGAATACCACTGACCGAATTGATCGACCGGTTCGAGACGGAGGCCGGGATGCAGCCGGCCGGCCGAAGACGACCGTACTCGGCTGTGCATGCGGCGAGTGGGGATGCTAGCCGCTGATGGTCGGCATCACAGTGACATCCGACCATGTGACCCGGGACTCCAGCGAGACGTGAGTACGACCCACCGGTTCAGCCCAAGGAGGAAGCAGTCGTGTTTGACCACGTGATCGGACTACGCCCCGAGGAAGCCGCACGCTGGACTGCTCTCGTCGAGGATTCCCGGCCAGTCCTTGAGAACGATGGAATGGAGGCCGTCCAGACTCTCCTGGCCGAGCGTGGCGTAAGCACCGTACAGGCGATCGCAATCACCCGTGCACTACTGGGGAATGCGGAGACACCGCTCCGAGTCGCTATCGACATCGTGACCACGAGTGAGGCTCGGCAGTAAAATCGGAGAATTCTTCGGAGTGAAGTGACCCAAAGGCGCTCCATCGATGGAGCGCTCCGGCGCCGAGGCGGTTCGCTGGTGCCTGAGTACCGGCAACGAGACGCTCGTGGGCGGAGCCGTTGCAGGGCGCGGCCATGCCCCGGAGCTACGGGCAGTCGATCAACACGGCTGGCCGGGAGAGCGGCGACTTCTTCCGGAGTCTCGGTGCGCGCGAACAGGCCCCGCCCCGAAGCCCGTCCGCCCAGTGTGCCGCGTGGCGGCGCCCGGTCAGACCGCGGGGCGGCGCAGGACGTCGGTGGGGTCCCAGCCGGTCCGGCGGAAGGCCTCGAAGCCGTGCTCGGCGATGAACTGCCGTTCGATCTCGTGGATGGGCTGGAGGCCCCGGATGTCGATCAGGTCGTGGCCCTCGTGTCCCGGCGGGCCGACGTCGATGCCCAGGCGGTCGGCCCGGTCGAGGTGCGGCGGTTCGAGGACGCAGAACGCCGTCATCTCCGATCCGGGCGCGATGCGCTCGCCGAAGTTGATGGTGCTGCCGTGGACGAACGGACAGGTGCCGCGCAGCTGTTCGGCGAGGTGGCCCACCGCGTGGGCCCAGATCACGTCGGTCGAGTTGACGCTGAGACAGAGTTCCGGCGCGCCGTCCGGCCGGTCCGGGTGTTCGGCCGCGGAGAGGCCGTAGGTGAACGCGGTGAGCAGCCCGGCCGGCAGGTCGTCGTACACGATCTCGGTCACGCCCGGCAGCCCCGGCCGGGTCGAGTGGACGGGGAAGAACCGGGGCTCCCTTCCCCCGGAGAGGCGGTCGAGGTGGGCGAGGTACTTCTCGATGCGGCTGGCCATCCGCCCAGCCTGCACGGTCGCGCGTCCGCGCCCGCCACCGGGGTCGTCCGACCGGCGGCGCGCCGGCGGTTCGGGGGCGGGCACGGCGGCCTGCTCCGGTGGGCGGAGCGTCAGCCGATGCGGATCAGGCCGGCGGTGGCGGTGGCGGCCTCGTGGGCGGGGTCACCGGCGTAGGTGGCGGTGTAGCCGAGGTTGAGCAGGACGGTGACGACCGGGCAGGGGCCGGTGCAGGTGGCGACACCGGACGCGTTGGTGGTGGCGGTGCAGACGAGGGTGCCCCTGACCTTGAAGGTGACGGTGGCGCCGGGGACCGGCCTGCCGGTGACGGTGTCGGTCAGGGTCGCCGACAGGTTGAGGTTCACGCTCAACTGGCCCGGTGCGATGGCGAGCAGCAGCGGGTCCGCCGTCAGCCGGGTGCTGTCCTTCGTGTAGGTGTAGGGGACGGCGGCGCTGGTCCCCCCGGGGGTGGTGACGGTGACGTCGACCGGCCCGGCCGCAGCGACGGCGGGGGCGACGGCGGTGATCTGCGTGGCACTGTCGACGGTGAACGAAGGTGCGGGCACGGTGCCGAAGGTGACAGCGGTGGCGCCGGTGAGGGTGACGGCGGGGCCGGTGGCCGAGGCGAGGCCGGTGACGGCGGGTGGCGGGACCTGGTAGGTGTACGGCCCGGCCGGCGCGGTGCGGCCCTTCGCGGTCAGGGTCACGTCGACGGCCCCGGCGGCGTGCGCCGGGGCGGTGGCGGTGGCGGTGGAGTCGTCGACCACGGTGACGCCGCTCGCCGGGGTGCCGTCGAAGATGACGGCGGTGGCGCCGGTCAGGTGACGGCCCGTCAGGGTGACGGTGGTGCCGCCGGCGGTCGGGCCGTGGTCGGGGGTGAGCGAGCCGACGGTGGGCGGGGCGGGGCGGGCGCGATCACCAGGTTGGCCAGGTAGCCGCCGGTGGCGGTGGAACGGATCACGGTGTTGGTCCGGGTGTCGACCACGGCCACCCGGCCCCCGGACGCACCGACGTGGAGGTGGTCGCCGTCGGGGTCGGCGGCCACCGCCACCGGCCCCCTGCGACGGGGATCGCGGCGACCACGGTGGCGGTCGCGGTGTCGACCACCGACACGCCCGCACCGGACGAGGTGACGTAGGCGTGGGCGCCGTCCGGGCTGAGCGCGACCTGTCCGACGTACCGGACGATCGGGACGACGGCCGCGAGCGTGTTGGTGGCGAGGTCCAGCACGCAGAGGGTGCCGGTGTCGACCTTCGCCGCGTAGATCCGGGTGCCGTCGGGGCTGAGCGCCAAGCCGGCGATGTTGCGGCGGTCGTCGGTGGGCAGGCTCGCGGTGATCGTGTCCGTGGCGGTGTCGATCACCAGGACGTCGCCCATGCCCGTGTAGAGGTGCTTGCCGTCGGGGGACGCCACCAGCTGCGACACCGTGTAGTCGGTGTGGATGGTGGCGGTGATCGTCCGGGTCGCGGTGTCGTACACGTCGATGCCGGTCAGGCCCGCGTGGTTGTCGGCGACGTAGGCGTGCGCGCCGTCGGGGGCGAAGGCGATGGCGCTCGGGAACCGCCCGGCCGGGACGGTCGCGGCGACCATACCGGTCGCGGTGTCGACCACCGTCAACGACTGGCCGAACTGGTTGCCCACCCATCACCTGCGCGTTGTTCGGCGAGACCGCCATGGCATTCGCCCGGCTGCCGACCGGGGCGCTGCCGACCACGGTGTCGCTCGCCAGGTCGTAGGTGACGAGCGAGTTGCGGACGGGGTCGACGAGGTGGGCCAGGTACTCCGACGGCGCCGCGTGCGCGGTCGTGGCGGGCAGCACCACACCGACCGCGCCGAGCAGCACGGTCGCCACCGCCCCCGCCGCGACCCACCTCAGCCTTCGCCGGCGTTCCGGCCGTATCGCCGTACGGTCGATGGCCAGTGCCATCTGCTCCGCCGCTCCGGGGAGACTGACCGGATTCTTCTGATCGATCCGGACCGACGGCCCGAGCAGGCTCCTGGGCCCCCGACCGTCCCCGCCCCCGCGAGCGCGCCGGTGGTTCAGGGTTCGCCGGAGAGGAGGCGGGCCACGAGGGCGTCGAGGTCGAGGTGTTCGGTCTCGCAGCCGACCGGGACGACGCACTCGGTGTGGCGGAGGAATCTTCGGAGGACGGGTTCGGGGACGCGTAACAGGGCGTCGTCGTCCTCGCCGCGCAGGGCGAGCAGGACGCTGCCGGCGTCGCGGCCGCGGCCGGGGTGGACGGCGAGGTCGCCGAGGCCGACGGGGCGTTCGAGGCCGGCCAGCAGGAGGTCGCGGGAGAGCGCCCAGGTGACGGGGGCGGGGAGTTCGATGTGGTTGTCGAGGTGGACCACGAAGGGTTCGGCCGCGCTGTAGCGCAGGCTGGCGGCCACCGGCACGTCCAGGTCGGGGGAGATCACCACGTCCAGGACCAGGTAGTGGATCAGCTTCGTCGCGGCGCTGCGCTGCGGGGGCACCAGGTCCTCGTCCCCGGTCACCGGCCACCTCCGGCGGGCTGCGGGTTCGCCCGTCTCCGTCTTGGCAGAAACGATTCTTCGAATGTCTCGCAGCCATCGACTGCGCGCCGCAGCGCCTCTCCAACGTGCACGTCAGGACAACGAGGCCGGGCGGAAACGGTGACACCCGAATGCGCGCACGCCCCCCGCATCCGCGCACGCCGCCCGGGTGCGCCCGGGCGCGCCCGGGCGCACCGCAGATCGGGTCCCGGATCGAGTCGCAGATCGGGTCGCGGAAGGCCGCGCCGAGGGGTGGCCGGCGCGGCCTTCGCTCCGGGGATCGCCCGTGCCGGGTACGAAGATGGCAGACCCGGACCGCTCCGGCGAAGGGATCGGCCGCAGAACGCAGGATTCGAGCGCGCAGTGTCGGGAAATCCGCGCCCGACACCCGACCCTGACGCACGATCAGTGCGCGGCACGCACGTATCGTGCTCGCATGGATGACACGGACCGGCAGATCCTGCAACTCCTCCGGCGGGACGGCCGGGCCCCGGTGTCCGAGATCGCGCGGCGGGTGGGCCTGTCGGCCGCCCCGTGCGCGCGCCGGATCGAGCGGATGGAGAAGGACGGCGTGATCCGGGGGTATGCCGCGATCGTCGACGACGGCCGGGCGGGCATGCTCCAGGCGCTCACCGAGATCCGCCTGCTCGGCGCCACGGACAGCGGGGAGATCCAGGGCATCGCGGAGAGCGTCCCGGAGATCGAGGAGAGCTACAGCGTCGCGGGCACCACCGACGCCTTCTTCCGGCTGCGCGTGCGCGACGTGGAGCACCTGCAGCAGGTCATCGACACCATCCGCCGCACGGGCAAGGTGGAGGGGACCAGGACCTGCATGGTCATCCGCACCTGGACCCGCCCGCCGGAGCTCCCGGGCACTTGAGGAGCACCGGCCGCTCATCGGCGGGACGGCGGCGGCGGGCTGACGCCCGGTCAGGACGGCGACGGTCTCGTGGACCGGGCGGGTTTCGTCGGCGCCGCCCGGGACCTGGCCGGGGGAAGGAGTGTCGTCAGCCGCGGCCGAAGCAGCGCTCGAGTTCCTTCAGGTCGTAGAAGGAGGAGTTCTTGGCGATCGGCTGGCAGCCGTCCTTGAAGGCGGTCTCCTTCTCGTTGTAGAACATCCGGACCAGGTAGGACGGCCGGCCCTTGCTGTCGTCGGCGGCGCGGTACAGGTCCCACTGGAGGTTCGCGGCCATCGGGGAGACCTCGGCGCCGCGCCACGGGTTGTTCAGGTAGCTGTAGGGCTGGTCGGCGGCGGCCTGCCGGGTGCTGCCGGGCAGGCCCAGCAGGGCGGCCAGCGGCTCGATCTCCTCGGCGTGGGTGAAGCGCAGCACGGCGCCGTTGTTGCTGGTGCCGGCGGCCTTGGCCTCGGCCTGGGCGAACAGGTCGTCGAGCAGGACGCCGGCCATCTTGTAGGTGATGGTGCGTCCGCTGAAGCCGGGGCCCTTCTGGTAGAACTCCTCGGCGTCGTCGAGGTAGGCGAACCACTGGGCGTCGCGCGGGGGGAGGAAGCGGTCGAGCGAGACGCCGGGGGCCTCGACGGCGAGGTCGGGGGCGGCGCTGAACAGGGCGTACAGCGAGCGGGCGAAGGCGATCTGCTGCGGGGCGTCGAGGGTGTCCAGGAAGCCGCGGGCGAACAGGCGCTGCGCGGTGTGGCGGGCGGCCTCGGCGGTGCGCGGGTCGGCGTCGATCCGGGCCAGCACGGCGGCCAGCTCGGGGTCGTGGGCGACGTACGCCTGGTAGTCGGCGTTCTGCGGCTGCTTGTGGAAGTAGAGCAGGTTCTTGTCGGTCTTCGGGGCCCCGATCAGGCCGGCCACGGCGGGCTCGCCGGCGGCCAGGCCGGCGGTGAAGGCGTTGGCGCTGGCGGTGGCGCGGGCCACGCCGGAGGTCTCGACGACGATCGGCTCGCCCTGGGCCGCGATGGTGTCGAACAGGCCGGGCAGGCGCCGCTCCATCCGCAGCGCGGTCTGCCGCTGCTCGTCGGCGCCGCGCGCGGAGAGGTTGCCGTAGCCGAGGCCGGAGGCGGCGGCGAGCAGGGTGCGGACCTGCGGGGCGAGTTCGGCGCCGAGGTCGGTGAGGGCGCCCTGCTGCTGCGCCCGGTCGAGGAGGGCGAGCACGGCGTCGCCGTCCTCGCTGCCGCTCATCGCGCGGGAGCCGTGCCGGGCGACGTTCTCGGTGAAGACGGCGGTGTAGCCCTTGGGGACCTGCTGGTAGTGCCGGGCGTCCTGCTGCGGGGCGTAGGGGGTCTTGGTGCCGTAGACGTCGCGCTGCGCGTGGCCGGCTGCGTCGGCGGTGCCGGCCAGGCCGACGGTGCCGGCGAGCGCGGCCGCGAGGGCGGTGGCGAGAGCGGCGGAACGGTTCACGTGGGAGCCTTTCGGAGCTGGCTGACCGGTGTGTGTCCCCGGTCGACCGCCGCACCTTGCCAGCCCGTCCCGAACCTCCGCCGTCCGGTGGCGGAGCGGCCGGCGTCCCCCGGGTGAACGGAGCCTCCGACGGGGCGTCAGCCGACGACCGCGACCGGCGCGTCCCAGGCGTTGCGGTCGACGGTGAGGGCGGCGCCGCCGTAGCTCTCCTTCTGGTTGATCCGGTACTGGTGGGCCCGGCGGTGGCCGGTCCACAGTTCGGCGGCGAACGGGAAGCTGCCGGTGGTGTCGGCGGCGTCGTCGTAGCGGGCGTACCACAGGGCGTCGGGCAGGTCGGCCTCGCCGCGTCCGGCGGCCTGCGCGATGCCGGCGGCGCTGGACGTGGCGAAGCCGTAGAACCCGGCCCAGTAGCCGGAGTTGCGCACGGCGCGGTCCCAGTTCCGGGTGTAGTCGAGGACGGCGGCGGCGCAGGCGGTGTCGGCGCTGTTGTACGCCTCGACGTCCAGGTAGAGGGTGCTGCCGGGGCGCATGCCGAGGGCGGCGGCCCGGGCGACGGCGTCGGTGCCGTCGGCGGTGCCGAGCGGGGCGGCGGTGTCGGCGGTGAGCTTCTCGGGGCTGCTGCCGGTCTGGCACGGGGGCTGGGCGCCGACGTAGAGCGGGACGAGCTTCCAGCCGCCGGCGTCGACCGCCCGGACCCAGTCGGCGGTGAGTTGGGGCTGGGGCCTGTCGTCAAACCCCCGGCGCGGCCCCGCGGTGGTCGGTGCGTGCTCTCGGCGTGCCGACCGGAAGCCCTCGTACTGGGTGTACTTGGGTTTTCGGCCGGTGCGGCGAGAGGGCGTGCCGGGCGCCGTGGGGCAGGCGGGGGTTTGACGACAGGCCCCTGGCGCAGCCGCGGTTCTTGCCGCCGATGTAGACGGCGGCGGCGCCGTAGGGGGAGGTGCCGTGCCAGGCGTTCATGGTGGCGAGCGGCGGGGCGGTGCAGGTGTCGAAGGCGAGGCCGGTGAAGGTGGCGGGCGCGGTGCCGGGTCTGGCGGCGGGGCCGGGGGCGGGCTTGGCGCCGGGGATGGCGGGCGCGGCGGTGCTCGGGCGGGCACTGGCACTGGCGCTCGCGCCGGTGGAGGGGGCGGCGGAGGCGCTGCCGCTCGCGCTGGGCGCGGCGCTGCCGGTGGGGCCGGGCTCGGTGCTCCCGGCGGGGGCGGCCACCGGGGCTCCGGTGTCGGCGGGCCGGTCGGCGGCGCGGGGGTGGTCGCCGGAACCGGCGGCGGCGAGGGCGGCCGCGCCACCGCCGATCACCAGCACGGCGGCGGCGGAGAGCAGGACGGCGCGGCGACGGGTGGTGGCGCGGGCGCGGCGGTGGGACACGTGCTCTCCGGGGGGTGGCGCGGGTGGGTCCGCCCACCCTAGCGACTCCATGATCACCGCTCGGCCGGGAGGCCCCGGGGCGGGGCGCTCCGGGCCGCTTGCGGGCGGCTTCCGGACTCCTTGCGGGTACGGCCTAGGATGGGTGGGCAACAGTCCGAGTCGGGCGCGGGCCGCGCCGGAGGGAGAGTCTCCGATGGAGTTGGCGGGCCGCGGCGCGGAGCACGGCGACGGCGATCAGGGCGAGGACGGTGCGCGGCGCCGCCGGGGCCAGGGCGAGTTGGCGACCGAGGTGCTGTCGGTGCTGCACCGGGCGCCGGGGCCGGTGACGGCGTCCTGGGTGCAGGAGCAGGTGGGCGGCGAGCTGGCGTACACCACGGTGATGACGATCCTGTCGCGGCTGCTGGCGAAGCAGGCGGTGGTGCGCAGCCGGTCCGGGCGGGCGTACGTGTGGTCGGCGGCGGCGGACGCGGCGGGTCTGACGGCGCGTCGGATGCGCCGGATGCTGGACACCGAGCCGGACCGGGACGCGGTGCTGGCCTCCTTCGTGACGGCGCTGACGCCGCAGGACGAGCAGTTGCTGCGGTCGCTGCTGAACCCGGGGGCGCCGGAGCGGCCCGGGGGCGGCGGACCCGGCGGGCGCTGAGCGACATGGGCTTCTTCGTCTTCCTCCCGCTGGTGCTGCCGTTGACCTCGCTGCCGATCGCGCGGCTGGCCGAGCACCACCTGCACCCGCGCAACGCGGTCCGGCTGCTGTCCTGGATCGGCGTGACGATGGCGGTGTGCAGCACGCTGGCGCTGGGGCTGCTGTTCGTGGTGGGCACGGCGCAGATCCCGGGCAACCCGCTGCCGGACAGCTGGTCGGATCCGGAGATCCGCACGGCGGTGCCGTTCCACGAGGAGGTCGGCACGGCGGCGGTGGTGGGCCTGGTGACGGTGCTGACGGCGTGTTCGCGCTCGCTCCGCCGCCACCTGCGGATCCGGGCCCGGGCGCAGCGGGTGCTGGCGCCGATGCCACCCGACTCGGACCTGGTGGTGCTGCCGGACGCGGAGCCGTACGCGTACGCGGTGCCGGGCGTTCCGGGTGCGCCGGGGCGGATCGTGGTGTCGACCTCGATGATGGACAGCCTGGACGAGGACGAGCAGCGGGCGCTGCTGGCGCACGAGCGCTCGCACCTGGCGAACCGCCACCACCGCTTCCTGCTGGCGGCGCAGCTGGCGAGTTGCGTGAACCCGTTCCTGCGGCCGTTGCAGCGCGCGGTGGGGTACGCGACGGAGCGCTGGGCGGACGAGGAGGCGGCGGGTTCGGTGGGCGACCGGCGGCTGACGGCGCGGGCGGTGGCCCGGGCGGCGCTGGTGACCAGGGGCGGCGGTCCGGCGGCGGCGTTCGCGGCCTTCGCGGCGCCGGGTCCGGTGCCGCGGCGGGTGACGGCGCTGCTGAGCCCGGCCCTGGGCGAGGCCTGGCCGCCGCCGGCCTCCCCGGCCGGGTTGGCGGCGATGGTCGCGGCGGCGGGGACGGCGGTGTCGGCGGTGTCGGCGCTGAACGCGGCGGTGGCGCTGCTGCTGCTGGTGAAGGCCGCGACGCCGTGGTGACGCCGGCCTGAGCCGAGCCCCGTGGTGACGCCGGCCTGAGCCGAGCCCCGTGGTGACGTCGGCCCGAGCCCGGGAGGGACGGTCGGGCGGGGGCCTGACGGGGGCCGGGCGGGGGTCGGGAACGATCACCGGATCCGCTCCGGGTCCGTAAGCTCGGCCCCAGGAGGCGGTCGCCGTGCGGCCGCGAACGGAAGGAGGGGCCCGGTGGCGGAACGTGCCGCGAAGTGGCCGTGGGCGGTGCTGGTGGTGGCGGTGCTCGCCGTCTGGGGCTACGAGCGCGGCGGCGCGGACCCGGCTCCCCCGGCGGGCGCGGCTCCCGCGGCCTCCTCCCCCGGGGCGACGGCTGCCGCCCCGTCCGCCCCGCCGTCGCCGTCCGCGTCGCTTCGCAGCGCCGCCGACTACGATCCGCCGCGGTTCGCCGCCGAGGTGAAGAAGTACGCGGCCGAGGCCGGGGTGGACCCGCAGCTGGTGATGGCGATCCTCTACAACGAGTCGTACAAGCCGCACGGCCCGGACGTGGAGCGGGCCTGGCAGAGGATGAAGCCGGACGCCTCCTTCGGGGTCGCCAACATGCACCGGGCCGCGTACGAGGAGTGCCGCAAGGGGCGCCCGTTCGCGGACCGGCCGTGGGAGGACCTGCCGGACGATCCGGCGCTGGCGGTGCGGGCGGCGTCCTGGCACCTGCACGACCTGGGGGTGCAGCTGCCCGGCAAGTGGGCGGGGCCGTACAACCGCAACGAGCTGATGGCGCTGGGCTACAACACCGGTGCGGGCAACATGCTGGCCTTCGCCCGGGGCGCCAACCCGGGGCCCGAGGCCCGTTCCTACCTGGACCGGCTGCACGACAACTGGGACAAGTCGGCGAAAGCGCTGGCTTCCTGACGGGGCATCAGGTTCGCACGGTCGCGGCCAGTTCCTCGGCCGGGAACGGGGTCCGCCTGTCCGCGAGCAGGCGCTGCCGGAACTCCTCGAAGGCCAGGGCGGTCCGGGCGTGCCGGTCGAGCAGGCCCGCGGTGGTCGCGGTCACCGCCGCCCGGTCCGCCCCGGCCGCGCCGGCGGCCCAGGCGCGCAGGAACTCCGTCTGCTGCTGCCGGTCGGGCCGGGTGTCGGCCAGCTGGCGCCGGAGCAGGTGGCCGAACGCGTGGTAGCGGTCGTAGTCGCGGTGCCGTTCGAGGAACTCCCGTTCTTCCGGGGTGAGTGCGAAGTCCGCGCGGAGGGCGAGGCCGAAGTCGGCGAAGCAGAGCGTCTCGCCGTCGGTCAGCAGGTTGCCGGGGTGCGCGTCGAAGTGCACCGTGTCGTGCGCGCGCAGGAAGGCCACGCCCCGGGCGAGCTCGCGCTCCGCCCAGGCGTGCGGTGCTCCCCCGGCCCGCTCGGGGTGGCCGTCCAGCCAGTCGCCGAGGGTCTGCGGCCAGTGCTCCAGGAAGAGCACCAGGCTGTGTTCGGCGACCGTGATGGCCTCCAGGCGGCGGCGCACCGCGGCGTCGCCGCCCCAGTGCGCGACGGCCTGCTCCAGGCCGCCGGCCCAGTCCATCGCCCCGGGCGGCGGGCTGTCGGGCACCACCCGCCAGTGGTACATCAGCGGGAACCCCTCGTGGGCGCGGGCCAGCACCCAGGCGGTGGTCGCCTCGTGCACGGCCAGCTCCCGCCAGGCGCCGAAGCCCGCCGAGCCGATCCCGTACTGGTAGCAGCCGGGCAGGCCGAACACGTTGGCCGTGGTGCGCTCCCGTTCCGGGGCCGTCAGCGGGACCCGCTTGACGAACACCGGTGTGCCGCCGACCTCGACCGTCCCCGTCCGGCCGCCGAGCCCGGCCGTTCCCACCCCGGCCGCCAGTTCCGCCACCTGCCGGTCGGTCAGCTCCGCCAGCCGCTGCCGCACCGTCCCGTACTCCGCCGTCCGCGTCCCGTGGTCCATGGCCCGGACCCTACGTCCTGCCGGGGCCCGGGGCGTCCCCTTTTCGGGCCCGGGGCGTCCCGATTTCGGACCCGCCGCTAGGATGACGCTCCGTCAACTCCCGTCCACCGAGAGGAACCAGGTGTCCGACGACCTGCTCATAGCGAAGATCAGCCACGGCTTCGACCACCTCGACGCGGACGGGGACGGGCGGCTGACCGAGCGGGACCACGTGCTGATGGGGCAGTCGGTGGCGCGTTCGCTGGGGCACCCGGCCGGGTCGGCGGCGGAGGCGGCGATCGTGGCGGCGTACGTGACGCTCTGGCAGGACCTGCACCTGCCGCGCCTGCCCGCCGGGGCGCAGGCGATGGGGCGGGCCGAGTTCCTGGCGGCCGGGGTCGCGCTCGCCGACGAGCCGGGGGCCGCCGAGGCCACCCTGGGCGCGCTGGCCCGGGCCTTCCTCACCATCGCGGACACCGACGGCAACGGCCGGATCGACGCCGAGGAGTTCTTCGCCTTCCAGCACGGCCACTTCCCCCAACTGCGCCGCACCGACGCCGACGCCGCCTTCGCCCACCTGGACCGCGACGGCGACGGCACCCTCTCCGAGGCGGAGTTCGTCACCGCCCTGATCGAGTACTGGACCAGCCGCGACCCCGACGCCCCGGGCAACTGGTGGACCGGCGACCCGCACGGCGACCCGGCCCCGACCACCCTCTGAACAGGTCAATTCCGGTTTTACGCAACGGATTTGACCCGAGTGCTTCGTACCCGGCAGGCTTCGGCGCATGACTGACGCGATGAACTCCGGACCGGCCCTGCGGGCCTCGGGGCGGGCGGACGCGGCCCTGCTGATCGACACGGCGTGCGGGCGGACTGCGGCCCTGGGGCACAACGAGGTGACGACCGCCCACCTGCTGCTCGCCCTGCTGGACGGCTTCCCCGCCGCCGCGGACCTGCTGGCGGAGCTCGGGGTCCGGGCCGCCGACCTGGAATCCGCCCTGCTGGCGGAGCTGGCCGTCCACCGGTGGCGCCCGTTCCCGGTGCCGCGCGGCGAGTTCCCGCCGCTCGGGCGGACCGCCTCCGAGGTCTGCGAGGAGGCCGCGGCCGGGGCGTCCGAGCAGTTCCCGGCCCGGCTGCTCGCGGCCGTGCTGCACCTGGACCACCAGGGCCCGGGCCGGATCGCCCTGCACACCGTCGGCCTGACGACCCGGCAGGTGGCGCTGGCGCTCGACACCCGGCTGTCGGCCTGACCCGGCCCGCCCCGGCCCGCCCCGCCCCCGGCCTCGGAAACGCCGGGGCGGGGGTGCCCGGTATTGCGGGGCGGGGCGGGCAGACTGGGCGGTATGGCCGTTTCCGATCAGCAAGGTCCGCGAGATCCACGGGGTCCACAGGGTCCACAGGGTCCGCGAGGGCCGGTTCCGCCGGAGCACGGGGAGGCGCACGGGGCTGCGCTGGGCGGGCGGTTGAACTGGTTGCGGGCGGCGGTGCTGGGCGCGAACGACGGCGTGGTGTCGACGGCGGGCCTGGTGGTGGGCGTGGCGGGTGCGAACGCGAGTGCGACGGAGTTGCTGACGGCCGGTCTGGCGGGGCTGCTGGCAGGGTCGTTGTCGATGGCGGCGGGCGAGTACGTCTCGGTGAGCACCCAGCGGGACGCAGAGCGGGCGGCGCTGGCGCAGGAGCGGCGGGAGCTGCGGGCGACGCCGGAGGCGGAGCTGCTGGAGCTGGCGGGCTTCTACCGGGCGAAGGGCCTGGACCCGGAGCTGGCGCACCGGGTGGCAGTGCAGCTGACCGCGCACGACGCGCTGGCCGCCCACGCGGAGACCGAACTGGGCATCGACCCGGACGCGTTGACCGATCCCTGGCACGCCGCGTGGGCGTCCTTCGCGGCGTTCACGGCGGGTGCGCTGCTGCCGCTGCTGGCGATCGTGCTGCCGCCGGAGGCCCACCGGATCTGGATCACGGTGGTGGCGGTGCTGGCGGCCCTGGTGGCGACGGGCTGGGCGAGCGCCCGGCTGGGCGGTGCGGACCCGCGCCGCGCGGTGCTGCGCAACGTCCTGGGCGGCGGCATCGCCATGGCGGTGACGTACGCGGTGGGCACCCTGCTCGGCGCCTCCACCGGCTGACAGGCGCTCGGCGGGAGGGCGCCCGGCGCGCTGCGGTCGCGGCGGGCGCCCTGCGGGTTGCTAGTGCCGCGTCAGGCAACCTTCGCCCGTCGCGACGCCCGGCACCCGCCCTCCTTGCCCGCCCTCGGGCAGGAGGGACCCGCTCGCCGCACCGGCCGAAAACCCAAGTACACCCAGTACGAGGGCTTCCGGCCGGCACGCCGAGAGCACGCACCGGACGCCGCTCCTTGACGGCAAAGGTCGCCTGACGCGGCACTAGTGCTGTGACCTGAAACGTTCACCGGTTCGGTGGGTTGGCGTCGGAGTGCCTGGCCCCGGTTGGATGGTTCGAACATCCAACCGGTGTTCGGAGGTTCGGTGGCAGAACTGGTCAGGGTCCGCGGGCTGTCCGAGGATGAGGGCCACAGGCTGCAACGCATCGTGCGTCGTGGGACGACCAGCGCGGTGCGCTTCCGGCGGGCGATGATCGTGCTGGCGTCGGCCGGCGGGAATACGGTCCCGGTGATCGCGCGGCTGGTCCAGGCAGACGAGGACACCGTTCGCGACGTCATCCACCGCTTCAACGAGACGGGCATGGCCAGCCTGGACCCTCGATGGGCGGGAGGTCGTCCCCGCCATCTCGGTACTGACGACGAGGACTTCGTCGCGCAGACGGCCACCACCCGTCCGACCGCGCTCGGCCAGCCCTTCACCCGCTGGTCGATCCGCAAACTGGCCGCCTACCTCCGCCGCGTCCACGGCCGCGTCATACGGCTCGGCCGCGAGGCCCTGCGCACCCTGCTGGCCCGCCGCGGGATCACCTTCCAACGCACCAAGACCTGGAAGGACTCCAACGACCCCGACTTCGACGCCAAGCTCGACCGCATCGAGCACGTCCTCGAACGCTTCCCGGACCGGGTGTTCGCCTTCGACGAGTTCGGACCGCTCGGCATCCGCCCGACCGCCGGATCCGGCTGGATGCCGAAGGGCCGACCGAACCGCCTGCCGGCGACCTACCGCCGCACCCACGGGATCACCTACTTTCACGGCTGCTACTCCGTCGGCGACGACACCCTCTGGGGCGTCAACCACCGCCGCAAGGGCATCGACCACACCTGGGCCGCACTGCGTTCCATCCGCAAGGCCCGCCCGGACGGCGCCCCCGTCTACGTGATCCTGGACAACCTGTCCGCCCACAAGAACTGGCGCATCCGCCAGTGGGCCCACCGCAATCGGGTCGAACTGTGCTTCACCCCGACCTACACGTCCTGGGCCAACCCCATCGAAGCGCACTTCGGCCCACTGCGGCAGTTCACCATCGCCAACTCCCACCACCCCAACCACACCGTCCAGACCCGCGCACTGCACGCCTACCTGCGCTGGCGCAACACCCACACCCGCGACCCAGACCTCCTCCAAGCCCAACGCCGAGAACGCGCCCGCGTCCGCAGCGAAAAGGGCATCCGCTACGGCGGACGCCCCCTCGCGCGAGCAGCCTGACCACCCACCGACCTGATGAACGTCCCCGATCGCCGGCTGGACGCTGGACAGCGGGCACTGGAGACCGCATCCCGCAAAAGCAGAAGACCCCTCCGACTACGGCACCAGCAAGCCACCGGGGCGGTGATCGTCACAGCGCACCTCTACGCTTCGGCGCGTGCAGCAGTCGAGGGAAGGAGTTGTTGATGACCGACTTGTCACCGATCGCGGTGTTTCTGGGTGAGCCGGCTCCATTGGGCGAGGAGGACACCTACGAGGACCTGGAGCAGAAGTGGGGGCTGCAGCTGCCCCAGGACTTCAAGGATCTCACCGTCGCCTACGGGGACGACTCGATCGCGGGCTACCTCGTCATCTTCGGCCCCAGGACCTTCCGCGACGGCCATCCGGAGAGTATGCGAAAGACCCTGGAGGCCAGCCCGTCCATTCCCCACCCGATCCTGCCCAGCAAAGGAGGGATGCTGCACTGGGGACACACTCCGTACTCCGACCAGCTGTTTCTCGTGCCCCGGCCGGACGGAAGATGGACGGTCTCCGTGTGGGTACGCATCCACGGCGAGTGGATCGACTACGAGTTGACCTGCGTCGAGTGGCTGCGGGGTGCTCTGGCAGAGGAAGTCTCCACCGAATGGCTACCGGCCTGGGAGGGCAGCTTCGACTGAGCTGCCCCACCAGCGGTCCTACCCGGCACGCGATCCGTTGTGGCTGCCCACCCTCCTGGTTGGTCAGCATTCGGATTTCGACCGACCCGGCCGCCCAGCTCACAACCGGTGAACGTTTCCGGTCACAGCACTAGGGCCTGTTGTGAAAGTGATCAGGGACCTGCGGGAAGCTCACAGCCTGCGGATGGCTTCGGCCAGGTCAGAGCCGTAGGAAGCCCAGCAGATGAGTGAGCCGTCGGCGTCGAGCTGTCCCATGAACCACTCGTCATCAGCTCGGGCGAGGCACAGGTCATGAAAGGACAGGATGAGGTCGGGCCGGAGGACGTCGTAGTCGACGGAGCCGAACAGCTCGACAACGACGAGTCGTTCAGGCGAGAGCAGATCCGCCTCGGCGTCGCCTGACGCCGAACGGACCCGCTCGATCGTCCATCCGTCCGGGAGATCTGCGTTCACTGCTGCATGGTCGCAGCCAGGGTGTCTCACAGCCACTCGTTTATCGCGGCGACCAGCACTGTTGCGTGATAGCGGACGGCGAGTTTGTCGTACCTGGTGGCGACCGCACGGTGGCGCTTGAGGCGATTGATCCCGCACTCGACGGCGTGCCGCTGCTTGTAGTCGTCCTTGTCGAAGCGGGGTGGACGGCCACCGTGGAAGCCGAGCTTTCGGCGGTTGCGAATCTGATCCGCCTTCTCCGGGATGGTGCACTTCACCCCGCGTCGGCGTAGGTAGGAGCGGTTCGCGCGGGAGCCGTACGCCTTGTCTGCCCGGACCCTGTCCGGCTTCGCGCGAGGGCGGCCGGGACCCGCCCTGGGCACCCGGATGGCGTTCAGGACCGGCTGGAACTGGGGGCTGTCGTGCCGCTGGCCGGCGGTGACGAGCAGGGACAGCGGTTTCTGTCCCTGCTCGACCGCCAGGTGCAGCTTCGTGGTCAGCCCGCCGCGCGAGCGGCCGAGACCGTGGTCGTCGGGCTCGGTGTCGACGCCGCCGGGAGGCTCCTTCTGGAGATCCCCTTTTTACGCGCTCCAGCGGCATGCTGGTGGGCGCGAGCGATGGTGGAGTCGACGCTCACGTCCCACGTGATCAGGCCTTTCGCGTCGGCCTCGGCCTGCAGTTGCTCGAAGATCCGCTTCCAGGTGCCGTCGCGCTGCCAGCGCCGGAACAGGTCGTAGGCCCGGTCCCACGGCCCGTAACGTTCAGGCAGGTCACGCCAGGGCGCTCCGGTCCGAGTCCGCCACCGTATGCCGTCGATCAACTGTCGGCGGGTCCAGGTCCGCGGGCGGCCCGGCTTCTTGCCCACCGGCAGCAACGGCTCCAGTCGCTCCCACTGGCCATTCGTCAGATCACCACGTCCCACGGGCCATGATCATCTACGACCTTGATCCACTTTCGCAACAGGCCCTAGGCCGTGTCTCATAATTGATCATGTGGTGGGTCGTGGAGAGATAACGGATGCCGCGTGGGCGCGAATTGAGCCGTTGCTGCCGCAGCGGGATGGCGCCGGGCGTCCTTGGCGGGATCACCGGCAGGTGGTGAACGGGGTGCTGTGGCGGTTGCGCACGGGTGCCCCGTGGCGTGATCTGCCCGAGCGCTACGGGCCGTGGCAGACCGTCTACCGGCGTTTCGCCCGATGGGAGAAGGACGGCACCTGGGCCGCGCTCCTGCGGGAGGTCCAGGTCCGCAACGACGCAGTGGGAACTGTGGAGTGGACGGTCTCGATCGACTCCACCGCCGCGAGAGCCCATCAGCACGCGGCAGGAGCACGCAAAAAGGGGACCGGCCCGAGGACGAATCGGATGATCCGGCAGCAGTTGCGCGCCGCGAGGCGCTCGGCAGGTCCCGGGGCGGGCTGACCACCAAGATCCACCTGGGAGTCGACGGCCGGGGCCTGCCGCTGTCGATCGTGCTGAGCACCGGCAACACGGCCGACTGCACAATGCTGCCCGCCGTCCTCGACGCCATCCGCGTCCCGCGCGCCGGGGCCGGGCGACCGCGTACCAGGCCCGACCGGGTCGTGGCCGACAAGGCGTACTCCTCCCGCAGGATCCGCACTCTGCTGCGGCGCCGACGGATCAGGGCGACCGTCCCCGAACGCCGGGACCAGATCGCCAACCGAGCCCGCCGCGCAAGCCGCGGCGGGCGACCGCCGGCCTTCGACAAGACCGCCTACAAGGGGCGCAACGTCGTCGAACGCTGCTTCGCCAAGCTGAAGCAATTCCGGGCAGTGGCCACCAGATTCGACAAGCCGGCCAACCGCTACCGGGCCGGCGTCGTCCTCGCCTCGCTGATCCTGTGGCTGCGAACCGAAGAGCAATGACCCACCACAAGATCAATTACGAGACACGGCCTAGTAGCGGAGATCGGCGGCGATCCGTCCGGCGTCGGAGAGGGTGCCGTCGGGGACGAAGCTGATGTCGGCCCCGGTGTCGAGGGCGCGTTCGATGACCTCGTCGACGATGTCCTCGCGGGCGCCGTCCTGGTCGGCCTCGGCGGGGACGAGGTGGTCGCCGTCGTCGCGGACGGTGGTGCGGAAGTTCTCCTCCACCACCAGGCGGGCGATCCGGCCCTCGGCGGCGGTCTGCCAGACCTCGTCCAGGCCGGCCGCGAAGGCCTGCCGGCCGCGGGCCTTGTCGAGCTGGGCGAGGGCGGCGGTGATCTCCCGGTCGGCGTGCGCCCGCAGCGCGGGTTCGACCACCTGGCGGACCGTCTCGGCGTCGGCCTGGGCGAGGCCGCCGTGCGGGAGCTGCGCGGTGGTCGACCGGGTGATCGGGCCGACGGCGTCCAGCAGGGCGAGCGCGGGGGCGTCGCCGACCACGTACAGCGGGCGCGGGTCGGCGGCGAGCACCTGGCCGAGCGCGGTGTCGGCCTGCCGCAGGAAGGTCTTGGTCTCCTCGTCGCGGAAGGTGCTGGGGGTGTCGCCGATCCGCTCCTGCCGCTCCGGGTCCGGGTTGTCGTACACCCGCACCAGCGGGAAGCCGTGGCCGGTGTGCTCGGTGACGCGCTCCTGGTCGCCGCTCCACAGGACCACCCGGTCGGCGGCCACCGCGAGCACCCAGTAGGGGCGCTCGGCGATCTGCGCGGACACCAGGTTGCGGGTCAGGAAGGTGTCGGAGAGGACCACCCGGGCGGGGGCGGTGCGACCGAGTGACCAGACCTGGTGCTCGCCGGGCGCGACCAGGATCGCCAGGCCGTCCTCGGCGTGCACCAGGTCGACCTCGGCGAGCGCCTTGTCCAGTTGCTCCAGCACGTCGATCCGGTCCGCCCGGGAGACCTCCGGGTCGGCCTGGACCTTCTCCTTCGCCTCGGCCACCAGGTTGCGCAGCCGCACCGGGTCCTGGGCGTTGTCCGGCTCCCGCCGGTGCGTGGGCATCAGGATCGACACCGCCGGGTACGGCCGGGGCCGGCGCAGCTCGGCGAGGACGGCGGGGCTGAGAGGGGGATGCATGGGGACCCTTTCCGAAGGCGGCTCGCGCCTTCTGTGCGCGTACGCGCGAAGCCTGATACTGCTCCCGAATGCCCCAAATGTAACGATTGTCCGCCTGCCCCGCCCCACCTGATGCCCTGTCACCGACCGGAATGCCCTGCCACCCCGACGCAGGACGCCGACGCAGGACGAAGTCGGCAGTGGCCGCTCGACGCCGTCGGCGCCGCCCGCACGGCAGCCGTTCGGCCCGCGCTGCGCGAGGCGGGCGGCATCGGCTCAGTGGCGGGCGCGGAGGCGGCGCAGGGCGAGGTGGGTGGCGGTGGTCGCGGTGGCGCCGAGCAGGTAGCCGAGCAGGTCGGGGAGGTCGAAGGTGGTGCCGAGGGCCAGGCAGGCGAGGCGGCTGTGGGCGGCGAGGTCGGCGGGGACGTGGCTGAGCTGGAAGAACTCGACCGCCCAGCTGGCGGCGAGCGCGGTGGTGCCCGCCGCCCAGGGGCCGAGTCGGGGGGCGGCGGCCATCAGGAGGGTATGCAGCAGCGCGGTGTAGAGCGCCCCGCCGAGCAGCGCGGCGAGCGCCGCCGGGGCCGGGCCGGGGAGCAGCAGCCCGAGCGCGACGACGACGGCCGCCGCCAGCAGCCACCCGGCCCGGGCCCACCGTTCGGAGGCGACGAGGCTGGCGGAGGCAGTGGGACCGGCGGGGCCGGGCGTCCCGGTGGGCGACGGCGGGCGCGTTTCGGCGGTTCGCATCGGAACAGCCCATCACACGGGGCGGTCGGGGCCGCGCGGGGGGCGGGTCCTACCGTGGGGGGCATGCGGACCATCGAGTTGACCTGCGATCCGGCGCTGGACCGGGCGGTGCGGACGGTGTGGCGGCAGCTCGCCGACGGCGGGGTGGACTCGCTGGCGGACAATCCGCACCCGACGCACCGTCCGCACCTGACGCTCGCGGTGTGCGCGGCGATCACGCCGGAGCAGCAGGCGGCCGTCGCCGAACTCCTGTCGGGGGCGCTCCCGTTGGCGGTCCGGTTCACCGGTCTGCTGTCGTTCGGTGCGCGCAGCCGGCGCCGGGTGCTGGCCTGGGGCGTGGTGCCCGCGCCGGAGCTGATCGACCTGCACCGGGCGGTGTGGCGGCTGCTGGCGGACGCGCCGGAGCCCGATCCGCGCTACCTGCCGGGGCGCTGGATGCCGCACCTGGGGCTGACCCGCCGGGTGGAGCCGGCCGGGCTGGCGCTGGCGCACGACGTCCTGGGCCGGCACCCGGACCTGACCGGCACCTTCGACGCGGCCCGCACCTTCGACTCCCTCGCCCGGACCACCACCGCCCTGACCTGACGGCCCATCGGCCCGTCCGTCGTTCCGTCCGCCCCGTCCCGGGTGCGTCCTGTCCCGTCCCCGCGCCGCGGCCCCGGTCTCCGGCGGCCCTTCGGCCGTCGTCGACATCCGGGCCGAGCGGGCGGGCCCGCCACCCGGCCGGGGCGAAAAATGTCATGTCGAAAATGACGGGAGAACTTGTCATCGGATCGATGACGCGTGACGATGGTGTCAGGTGAAGCGCACTGGCACCCTCGTCCGTTGGAGGTGTTCTGCGATGCTGATGCGCACCGACCCCTTCCGTGAGCCGGACCGGCTGGCCCAGCAGTTCCTGGACGCGAACGGCACCTGGTCCCGGCCCGCGCCGATGCCGTTGGACGCGTACCGCACCGGTGACGAGTACGTGGTCTGCTTCGACCTGCCGGGTGTCGATCCGGAGGCGCTCGACATCGACGTCGAGCGGAACATGCTGACCGTGCGGGCCGAACGCCGTCCCCGCCACCAGGGCGACGACGTGACGTGGGAGCTGGCCGAGCGGCCGCTCGGCGTGTTCTCCCGGCAGATCGTGCTCTCCGACCGCCTCGATCCCGAGGGGATCGGCGCCGACTACGAGGCGGGCGTGCTGACCTTGCGGATTCCGATCGCCGAGAAGGCCAAGCCCCGCAGGATCGCGATCGGCCACCGGGACGAGCGCAAGCAGCTCGGGGCCTGAGCACGCCTCCGGGCGGGGCCGTTCCGCGCGGCGTCCTCTCCCCAGTGCCCGCGGAACGGCCCGCCCGGGCCGTCGCAGCGGTAGTAGCGGTACGGAAGTGCGGAAGTACGGAAGTGTGGGGAAGGAGGCCGGCGATGGTGCTGCCGGAGAACACGTTCCTCGCCACCGTGCGGGAGCGCGGCGCCTACGGGACGTCCGCCGAGGCGGAGCGGGCGGCCCGGGTCGTGCTCGGGCTGCTCGGCTCCCACCTGGTGGGTGGCGTGCGCGACGATCTGGCCGTGCGGCTGCCCGCGCCCTTCGACCGGGTCCTGCTCGCCCCGGCGCGGCCCGTCGAACCGCTGCCTCCCGAGCGGTTCGCGCGGGCCGCCGCCGTCGGGATCGGGGGTGCGACGGAGCGGACCGTCCTGTGGGACGTCGGCGCCGTGGTGAGTGCCGCGGCCGACGCCGCCGGCACCGACCTCATGGAACGCGTCCTGTTCCAACTGCCGCCCGGCTACGAGGTTCTGTTCGGCCGTCCGGACCCGGTTCGGCCGTTCGGGGCGGCGGGCGGGGAGCCGGGCGGGGAGCCGGGGCCGTAGGGTCGGGAGTCCGTGGTGGAGAAGGGAGTTCCGATGCGCAGGGTGACCTACTCGATGGGCGTCTCGCTGGACGGCTACGCGATGGGGCCGGACGGCGGCTTCGACTGGGCGGCCCCGGACGAGGAGGTCTTCCGCTTCCACATCGAGGAGGCCCGGGGCCTGGGCGCGCACCTGATGGGGCGTCGGCTGTACGAGACGATGCTGTACTGGGAGGAGCCGGGCGTCGCCGCGGACCGGGCCGAACGGGACTGGGTGGCCGTCTGGAACCCGCTGCCCAAGGTGGTCTTCTCCCGCACCCTGACCGAGGTCCGCGGCACGGCGACCCGACTGGCCACCGGCACCCTCGCCGAGGAGATCGCCCGCCTCCGCGCGGAGCCCGGCGAGGGCGACATCGCCCTCGGCGGCCCGGCCCTGGCCGCCGAAGCCGCCGCCCTCGACCTGATCGACGAGTACCGCCCCCTGGTCCACCCCGTCCTCCTCGGCGGCGGCACCCCGTTCTTCCCCCGGGCCGCCCGCCGCGTCGACCTCACCCTGCTGGAGTCCCGCACCTTCACCTCGCAGGTCCTCCACCTCCGCTACCGCGTCCCCCGCTGACCCCCGGCCGCGCGTCGAGCCAGGCGGCGATCCGCCCCCTCAACTCGCGGCAGTCGGCGGAGTTTCCGTCCCAACGGGCCATCCACCGGAGATGCCGCAGGACGTTCTCCGAGCGGTCGGGGCGGGACACCGCGAGCACGTCGACGCCGGTCTCTCCCGTCGAGGCGGAGACGTACACGCTGCCGTCCAGGGCCATCATTCCGAAGCCCGGGTGGCCCGCGTGCACCCCGAGGAACGCCGACCCGGCGCCGCGGCCCATGAGGTCCCAACGGTGCAGGAGGCGGACTCTGGTCCAGAGCGCCGGCGGGCGGCCGTCCCCCATGAGCTGCCGGACGGCCCGGTGCGACCGGGTGCCCTGCGGGAGTTGGAGGAGGAACTCGCGCCGGTCGTCGAGGAGGCCGGACAAACGGGCGAGGTGGTACCAGTCCGCGTTGAGCCGCTCGACCAGCCGCGGGGTGTCGTACGGGTGCCAGAACCCGCCGGTCACGTCTTCGGTGCGGTATCCGTGGACGAAGGGGATCATCCCCTCGGGCACGGCGTTCGGCACGACTTCGAGGCCGGCTCGCCGCAGCGGCCGGTACACCTTGCGCTCTCGCTCCTCGATCCCCATCGCCCCGAGTTCTAGCAGTGGCCCACCCCGCGCGACCACTGCTTTTCCCCCGCGCCGCGACCGGCCGGGCGGTTCCTGGAGCCTAGAGTTCGTGGTCCCGGGCCAGATCCTCCCAGGGGAGGGCGCGGAGGTCCGGGGCGGCGTTCTCGGTCGTGGGGGGCTCCGTGGTGGCCTGGAACCAGATCACCACGAGGGCGGAGCGGTGCAGCACCGGCTCGAGGGCGGGGTCGACGGCGGCGGAGCGGAAGAGGCCGGTGCAGGTCACGGCGGGCAGGGTCTCGACCGGGCCGAAGGGTCCGGGGGTCGGGTCCGAGCGGTCGACCACGGGTGGGACGAGGTGGACGGGCGTGCCGGAGAAGGCGTGCTCGGTCCGGTGCCGGAGGCTGTTCAGCTTCAGCTCGTTGAGGCGCCGGCACGGGTAGCCCTCCAGCATCCCCGCATAGGTCGAGGACATCCGGACCTCGGTGAGTTCGATCGAACGGCCGGAGGAGAGGACGATGCGGCTCAGTGACATGCCGGGCATCCTAGGCAGTCGGCCGGGGCCCGCTGCCAGCGGTTTTTCGGGGCACCGGGTCAGGACGGCGGCGCGCTGGCGGAGTCACCGGGCCCGGTCGGGTGCCGCCGGGGGCCGAACTCGGCGGTTCGTCGGGCCTGTTGACCGCGCGGTGCCGTTCGGCGGAGGATGCCGGGTGGTCGGGGTGCGGCGGTGGGTCGGGACGCTCCGGCCGCGCCCGGCTGCGCCGTTGCACCCCTGCGGGCCCGGCGTACGCCCCTTGTTCCGGGTGCGGGAGCTTCCCTCGGCGGGGCCCGGTTTGATTGACTGCGCGTCATGACCTCCCGCGTGTTCGAGACCGTGCCGCCAGATCCGATCGCCTACCTGGACCGGCTGGCCGTCTCCGAACTCGGCCGGGAGTACAAGGCCGCGATGCTGGCGGCGCTGGCGGTCGGGCCCGGGCAGACGGTGGTCGACCTCGGGTGCGGGCCGGGCACCGACCTGGCGGCGCTCGCCGACGCGGTCGGCCCCGGCGGCACGGTGCTGGGCGTGGACCACGACCGGGAGGCCGTCGACACCGCCGCGGAGCGCACCGCGCACCTGCTCCAGGTCTCGGTCCGGCTGGCCGACCTGCACGAGCTGCCGCTGGCCGACGCGAGCTGCGACCGGGCCCGCACCGACCGGGTGCTGCAGCACGTCGCGGACCCGGCGCTGGCGCTGCGCGAGGCCCGCCGGGTACTGCGGCCGGGCGGCCTGCTGGTGCTGGGCGAGCCCGACTGGGGCACCCTGACGGTGGACCACCCGGACGCGGCGCTGACCGCCGCGTACGCCCGGTACGTCACCGACCACGCGGTGCGCAACGGCCGGATCGGCAGCCAACTGCCGCGGCTGGCCGCCGAGTCGGGGCTGGAGGTGGCGGGCGTGCTGCCGATCACGCCGGTCTTCCGCGAGGTCGGCGCCGCCGACCGGGTGCTGGGGCTGCAGCGGGTCACCCGCCGGGCGGTCGCGGCCGGCTACTTCTCCCCCGCCGAGGCCGACCGCTGGCTCGCCCACCTCGCCACCGGCCCGTTCCTGGCGACCGTCACCTTCCACGTGGTCACCGCCCGCGCCTGATCCGCCGGGGCTTCACGCGCCTCCGGCCTCCTCGATCTGCCGGATCAGGCGCTTGAGCCGGGCGGCCCCGTCGCGCAGCGCCGCCGATCGCCGGGGACGGGCGCACGGACCGGCCGTCCCGTGGTCGCCCCGCGACGCCCGGAACTCCGGGGCCCCGGGCCGCTGCGACAGCCTCCGGGTCAGGAGTGCGGCCGCTGCCCCAGCAGTTCCTGCCTGATCCGGACCGACTGGTCCGCGCAGAGCGCCCACTCGTTGCCGGCCGCGGCCAGCAACAGGGCCGAGACCTGGCCGCTGTCCTGGTAGCCCTGGCCCGCGAGCCAGTTCTGCGCGTTGAGGACGGGCTGACCGGCCCGCAGGATGGAGCAGATGCCGTCGCCGAGGGCGAGCAGCCGCTCGTCCGGGAGCTGCTTGAACTCCGGGTGCGTGTCGGCGTAGCCCTCCCGGATCAGTGCCAGGTACGCCCGTTCGGCCTCGGCCCGGGGCAGCGCGGAGGGCGTCGGAAAGGCGGTGGGCTGCTTCTCGGGCGGCGAGGCGAACGGGGACAGCGCGGGTGGCGACGGCGGCTCCGGCAGCGGCTGCGCGGGCACCGCGTCCTTCGGCGCGACGGACGCCGCGCCACCCGTGCCGCCACTGCCCGTGCACCCGGCCGCGCCCGCCAGCAGCAGCGCCACCGCCCCGATCGCTGCCGCGCCCGCCCGCATCGTGCCGTTTCCCATGGAAGCCCCCCGGTGATCAACTCGGCCCCGAGTATGGCACCGGAACATGGTCGGCGCTTGACATTTCCATTACCTGGGACGGGCCTTCCGGCACGGGCCTTGACGGCGCGTCGGGACGGTCGGCGCACCGGGTGCGCCCGGTGACCGGGTCAGGCGCGGCCCAGGGCGCGGTCGACGGCGATCTCGACGACCACGCGGGCGGGGTTCTCCCGGGGTTGGCGGTAGCGCTCGGTGTAGCGGCGGACGGCGTCGGCGACCGCGGCGGCGTCGTCGCGGATCACGGCCCGGCCCTCCAGGGTGGCCCAGCGGGCCCGGTCGACCTGGCAGAGCGCCACCCGCAGGCCGGCCTCGCCGGCGGCGAGCACGTTGCGGACCTTGCGGCTCTCCGCGCTGCTGATCACCCGGGCGGTGCGGGTCTCCGGGTCGTAGGTCGCGCCGACCGGGACGACGTGCGGGGTGCCGTCGGGGCGGAGCGTGGTGAGGGTGCAGATGTGCCGTTCGCGCCAGAAGTCGAGGTAGGCCGGGTCGAGGTGGTGGAGGTCGTGTGCCATGTCCCGCATGGTACGGGCGGGCGGGGTGCGCGCCGGGGCGGACCCGCCCGTGTTCCGGGTCGGGCCGGGCGGTAGCGTCACCGCTGGTGGGGGCGGTCCCCGCCGGGTGTCGCGCCGGGTGTCGCGGTGCGAGGGAGGGAGTGCCGGGGTGTCGTCGGTGGGGACGCGGGGGACGTCGGAGGACGCGGCGGAGGGCATGGTGGAGGGCGTGGAACTCTCCTCGCGGTCACGGGAGTTCGCGGTGGACGGTTTCGCGGGGGATGCGTCCGCGGTGCCGGCGCACCCGTCCGCGGCGCTGCTGGAGCTGGACCCGGCGAAGCTCCCGGAGGGGCCGAAGCAGCGCGGGAAGCTGCTGCGCGAGCGGGTGCCGCTGGAGTGGCACGCCCGGCTGCTGCCCTCGGCCTCGCGTCCGGAGGTGGCGGCGGCGGTGGAGTCCGCGAACGCGGGCCGGCTGCCGCACCTGGTGCCGATCCGGGTCGGGCGGATGGCGGCCTCGCCGTTCGCGTTCCTGCGGGGTTCGGCCGGGCTGATGGCGCACGACCTGGCGACCACGCCGGTCAGCGGGATCGCCGCGCAGCTGTGCGGGGACGCGCACGCCGCCAACTTCGGCCTGTACGGCGACGCCCGGGGCCGGCTGGCGCTGGACCTGAACGACTTCGACGAGACCGTCTCGGGCCCCTGGGAGTGGGACCTGAAGCGGCTGGCGGCCAGCCTGGTGCTGGCCGGGCGGCAGGCCGGCGCGGACGAACACGCCTGCCGGCAGGCGGCGTTCGACGCGGCGGCGACCTACCGGCGGACGGTGCGGCGGCTGGCGAAGCTCCCGGCGCTGGACGCCTGGAACGCCTGGGAGGCCATCGCGGACCAGCAGTTGGTGGAGTTCGCGGGCGCGCACGAGCTGAACGAGGTGCTGGCGGCGGTCTCGGAGAAGGCGCTGCGCAACACCGGTGCGAAGTTCGCCGCCCGCTCCACCGTCCGCACCGAGGACGGCGGTTGGCGCTTCGTGGCGGCGCCGCCGGTGCTCAGCGCGGTGACGGACCGTCAGGCCGAGCTGGTAGCGGGCGCGTTGGCGTCCTACCGGCACACCGTCCCGGCGGAGCTGCACCCGCTGCTGGCCCGGTTCCGGGTCGAGGACGTGGCCTTCCGGGTGGTCGGCACCGGCAGCGTCGGCACCCGCTCGTACGTGGTGCTGCTGACCGACCGCCGGGGCGGCCCGCTGGTGCTGCAGGTGAAGGAGGCCCGGCCGTCGGCGCTGCTGCCGCACCTGGTCCGGGCGGGCTTCCCCGTCCCGGCCGAGGGCGGGCACGAGGGGCGCCGGGTGGTGCTGGGCCAGAAGCGCATGCAGGTGGTCTCCGACCCGCTGATGGGCTGGACCAGTGTCGCCGGACTCCCGTACCAGGTACGGCAGTTCCGCAACCGCAAGGGCAGTGTCGACCCGGCTGCCCTGACCCCCGCCCAGCTCGACGACTACGGCCGGCTGACCGGCGCGCTGCTCGCCCGGGCGCACGCGCACACCGCCGACGCGGCCCTGATCGCGGGCTACTGCGGCAAGGACGACCGCCTCGACGACGCGATCGCCCGCTTCGCGGTCGCCTACGCCGACCAGTCGGAGGCCGACCACACCGCCCTGCTGGCCGCCGTCCGCAGCGGCCGGCTCCCCGCCGAGACGGCGGTCTGACGCCCCGTCGCCTCTCGCCCGTCGGCCCGGGTTGCGGTTCCGTCTCCGTTCCACCGCGCCCCGCCCGCGCCCGGACACGGTGTGCCACCTTGGGTGGGAACACCCCCGGGCCGCCCGCCCGGGGCCGGGGGCGGCGGACACGGGGACGGGGGATCGGCGATGGCGTCGAAGGACGGGACTGCCCGGACGGACGGGGCGACCGGCGGGTCGATGGACAGGCCAGCGGACGGGCCGGCGGACGGGGTGACGGGCGGGTCGATGGACGGGCCAGCGGACGGGCCTGCGGACGGGTCGACGGGCGGGGTGACGGACGGCTCGGTGGGCGTGCTGGTGGCGGCCCTGGTGCAGCCGAGCCGGGCCGGGGACCGGCCGGGGCCGGAGCTGCTGGCGCGGGTGGTGCGGGAGTTGCACCGGCTGCCGCGCTGGCAGCACGCCCTGCTCACGGCCGGGGCCGCACCGCTGGACGCCACCGCGCGGACCGCGCTCGCCGAGGCGGTGACCGAACTGCTCACCCTCGACCCGCTGCTGGCCGCGACCCTGGCCGCACCCGCCGCACCGACCCTCCCGCCGCCGCTGCCGCCCGCACCGCCGTTCGCCGTTCCCCCGCTGCCGGCCGCACCGCCGTTCGCCGTTCCCCCACTGCCGGCCGCACCGCCGATGCCTGCCTCCTCCCCCTTCGCCGCGCCGCCGGTTCCCTCCTCCCCCTTCGCCGCACCGCAGTTCGACGCTGCCCCGGCGCCCGCGCATCCCTTCGGGGCCGGGACGATCGTGCGGCGGCGGGGGCCGGGGAAGGGGGCGTGGCTCGCGCTCGGGGCGGTGCTGGTCGCGGGGGTGCTGGTCGGGGCGGGGGTGTACGTCTTCGCCGGGTCGGACGCCCCGCGCCTGCCGGAGTCGGTGGAGGGCGACCGGTTGCGGGCGTCCTCGGAGCACGGGGACTACCCGGACTGGAAGCGGGCGAGCGACCGGCTGCTCTCGGGCGGGATGGTCGACCCGCAGGCCGCGCTGTACGGCTCGCTGCCGAACGTCGCCGCCGACCGCGAGTTCGGCGGGTCCGACCGCGAGGCCCGCTGGAACGTGGTCGTCGGGAAGCCCTCGCCGGCCTTCGAGCGCACGATGCGGGACGGCCTGGCGAAGGCCGGTGGCAGGCACGTCCCGCACCGGGTGCCGACCTCGCTGCCCGGCACGCTGCTCTGCGACTCCTACGACCCGGAGTCCACTCCGAAGGAGCGCGCGAAGGAGTCGGTCACCTGCATCTGGTACGACGCGGAGCACGTGATCGTGGTCGAGGGCACGGGCGTCGAGGAGGGCCTGCCGGCCGCCGTGGTGGTCCGGGTCCACGACAACCTCGAACGCTGACGGTCGGCGGACTGCGGGCCCCCCGGAGGACCGCCCGGAGTTGACGTCCGGGCGCGGGACCGGGCTGAATGGGGCCGTGCGCGTGCGTGAGGTCCGACCCGAGGAACTGCCCCTGCTGGCGGAGATCGAGCGGGCGGCGGGGAACGTCTTCCGCGAGGTCGGCATGGACCGGATCGCGGACGACGAGCCGTTCTCGATCGAGGAGTTGACGGCGTACCTGGGGGCCGGGCTGGCCTGGGTGGCGGTGGACGGCGCGGACCGCCCGGTCGGCTACCTGGTCGCCGAGCGGGTCGACGGGGCGCTGCACGTCGAGCAGGTGTCGGTGCACCCGGACGCGGCCCGCCGGGGCGTGGGGCGCTCGCTGATCGAGCACCTCGCGGACCTGGCCCGCGCCGAGGGCGTGCCCGCGCTGACGCTCACCACCTTCGCCGACGTCCCCTGGAACGCCCCGTACTACCGGCGCTGCGGGTTCCGCCCCGTCCCGGAGGCCGAGCTGACGCCGGGGCTGCGCCTGGTCCGGGCCCGGGAGGCGGCCCACGGTCTCGACCGCTGGCCCCGCCTGGTGATGCGCCGCGACCTCTGACGGGCCGTCCGGGGCGGAAACTCCTTCGCCCGCCGCCGCGTTGAAGAGGCATGATCGGCGGTATGAGCACCGACACCGTCCCCGCCACCCTGCTGCTCGCGCCCCGGGTCAACGAGACCGGCCTGCAGTTGCGCACCGCCGCCGGGCGGCGCGGGCTGCGGGCGTTCACGGCGCCGTCCTGGCGGGCGCCGGCGGAGCTGGTGGGCGGGGCGGTGCACCTGTACGGCGGGCCGCTGTTCGCGGACGCGGTCGGCGGGGTGTTCGGGCTGGGCCTGCTGGAGCCGGCCGCGGACTGGCTGGTGGCGCTGCCGCGCGAGCTGACCCGCCGGCGGGTGCGGTTCGGCACGCTCGCCGAGGCCCGGGCGCTGCGTTCGCCGGCCTTCGTGAAGGCCCCGGTGGACAAGCACTTCGCGGCCCGGGTGTACCGGGACGGCGCCGGGCTGCCCGGCCCCGAACTGCTGGACGGGGACACGCCGGTGCTGGTGAGCGAGGTGGTGCGGTTCGCCTCCGAGTTCCGGCTGTTCGTGCTGGACGGCGCGGTCCGGGCGCTCTCCCGGTACGCGGTGGACGGCGACCTGGCGGTGGCCGCTCCGGGGGCGGAGGGCCCGGAGGTGCTGGCGTTCGCCGCCGAGGTGCTGGCGGCGGCCGCGCAGGTCGCGCCGCTGCCGAGCGCGGCGGTGGTCGACATCGGCCGCACCGGGCACGGCTGGGCGGTGGTGGAGGCCAACGCGGCCTGGGCGAGCGGCGGTTACGCCTGCGACCCGGACGCGGTGCTGGACGTGGTGCTGCGCGCCGGCGGCCCGCGCGACCGGCTCGGCGCCGCCGACCTGCCGTTCCTCCGCGAGCTGCCGGCCGTCGAGGGCTGAGCCGCCGGGGGCCGAGCCGCCGTCGAGGGCCGATCCGGCGTCAAAACGGGGTGCGGCGCCCGGTTCCGGCGGGCGAGGATGGGGCACCATGAGCACTTCTCACCTCACCCACATCGCCGAGCCGCCGGGCGTCGCGCCGGGCACCGGCTACACCCAGGTGGTCACCGGCACGGGGCGGCTGGTCCAGGTCTCGGGGCAGGTTGCCTTCGACGCGGAGCGGAGGCTGGTCGGCGCCGGGGATCCGGAGGCGCAGGCCCGCCAGGTCTTCGAGAACCTGCACCGCTGCCTGGCGGCGGCCGGCGCGGACTTCTCGGACGTCGTGAAGCTGACCGTCTTCGTCACCGACATCGCCTTCCTCCCGGCGGTCCGCAAGGCCCGTGACGCGTACGTGGACACCGCCCGCCCGCCGGCGAGTTCGGCCGTGCAGGTGGCGGCGCTGTTCCTGCCGGAGGTGCTGATCGAGATCGAGGCCCTGGCGCTGGTCGCCGAGTAGGCCGCCCCGCGTTCGAACGAACGTCCGCCGGGGGAACGGCTGTTGACATGTCACGGTGGCCGGTTTCCGTCCTACTCGGGAGGGTGCCGGGCCGCATACCGTCGGAGGAGGGACTCCCGGCCGTCGGCGGTCCCGATCCACGGGCGCCCCGCCAGGAGGACGGATGACCACCGACACGCACACCGATGCCCCCGACACGCCCCCGCTGGCGCCGCTGCACTGCATGCTGCGCGCCGAGCCCGGCCCGCCCCGGCTGGCCGCACTGCCGACCGGAACGCCGGTGTGGGTGCTGACCAGGCACGCGGACGTCCGCCAGGCGCTGGCCCACCCGGACCTCGGGCGGGCCGCGCTGTACGCGCCGGACGCGCCGCCGATCACCCTGACGCCGAACATCCTGGACGACCCGTCCTCGATGCTGAACAGCGACGGGCCGGACCACCAGGCGATCCGGCGCACCGTCCAGCGCGCTTTCACGCCACGTGCGATCGAGCGCTGGCGGCCGTGGGTGGACGGCGTGGTCCGGGAGCTGGTGGACGACCTGGCCGGGTCCGGCTCGCCCGCCGAGGTGATCGGGGCGCTCACCAAGCCGCTGCCGGTGCGGGTGATCAGCCGGCTGATGGAGCTGGAGGGCCTGGACGTCGAGCGGATCAGCTGGTGGAGCGACCACGCGCTGTCGACCACGGCCTACACCGCCGAGGAGGTCGGGGCGGCGCTGCGCGAGTTCGGCGCCTTCGGGTACCAGCTGGTGCAGGCCCGGCGGAAGAACCCGGGCGAGGACCTGGTGAGTTCGCTGGTGCAGGCCGCCGACCAGACCGGCGGCGTGACGGAGGAGCAGCTCACCTCGCTCACGATCGGGCTGGTGATCGCCGGCCACGAGACCACCATGACCAGCTTCGGCAACGCCCTGGTGTACCTGCTCGACCCGCAGCACGACGCGGCCTGGCGGCGGATCGGCACGGACCTGTCGGCGGCCACCGCCGCGACCGAGCAACTGCTGCGGACCGTCCCGCTCGGCGACCGGACCAGCGGTCCCGGCGCGCTGCGCCGGGCCACCGCGGACCTGGAGATCGGCGGGGTGACCATCCCGGCGGGCGCGGTCGTCGCCGCCGACATGATCACCGCCAACGCCGATCCGGAGGTCTACCCGCCGGGCCCGCTCGACCTGTTCGCGCCGCTCGGCACCCCGTCGCTGACCTTCGGCGCGGGCCCGCACCACTGCCTGGGCGCCTGGCTGGCCCGGATGGAGCTCGAACTCGGCCTGCACCACCTGGCCCGGGTGCTGCCGGGGCTCCGGCTGGCCGCCCCGGTCGAGGAGATCGAGTGGCGCACCGGCCTGGTCACCCGCAGCCCGCAGCGCCTGGAGGTGGCCTGGTGACGGACGCGCCCCGCCTGGTGGTGACGGTCGACCAGGGCCGCTGCATCGGCAGCGGCCTGTGCGCCCGCACCGCCCCGGCCGATCTGCTGCTCGCCGCCAACGGCCGTGCCGCGCCCGCCCGTTCGCAGACCGGCCCGTCCGAGGAGCTGACCGAGGCCGCCGAGCTGTGCCCGGTCGAGGCGATCGCCGTCCGCGACGCCGCCACCGGCGCGCTGGTCGCCCCGGTCTGGTAGGCCCGGTCTGGTAGGTCCGGTCTGGTAGGCCCGCGCCGAACGGTACCGCCCCGCGAGGTCCGCGCGGGGCGGGTCTACCGCTGCAGTTCCTTGCGCATCAGCACGCACACCGTCTCGTACCGCCGCAGCGTGCCGTCCTCGGCCTCGACGTCCCAGCCGTCGGGCGCGTGGCCGTACGCCCGGTAGCCGAGGCGTTCGTAGAGGGCGCGGGCGCGCGGGTTGTCCTCCTCGACGCCGAGTTCGGCGCGGGTGAGGCCGCGGGCGGCGATCCGCCGTTCGGCGGCGCGGATCAGCAGGGTGCCGATGCCGCAGGACCGCAGCGCGGGGTGGACGCCGAGCTGCCAGAGCGTGCCGGCGCCGGGCGCGGGGGCGTAGTCCACTCCCCCGAGCGCGACGGGGTGCCCGGTCGGCGTGCACACCGCGAGGTAGTCGATCTCCCCGGCCGCGGCCCGGCGGGCCTGCCCCGTCAACTCCCGCACGTGCTTGGGCGATCCGGCCCAGCCGCAGAACGGGACGTCCGCCTCGGTGAGGTCACGGACCGTCAGGGCCAGCCGGACCTCGGCCGCCCCGCTCACCCCCGCTCCCCGACGGCGGGGAGCCGGAGCCGGAACGACGGGCCCTGGGCGGTCGGCGTCCAGCCCCGCGCCCGGGCGGCCCGGATGCCCGCGGCGACCTCGCCCGGCAGGATCGGCTCGGCGGCCTCCGGGGACGGCTCGTGCACCAGCGGGCGGCCGGTCTCCACCACCAGGGTCGCCCCGGGGGCGGCGGCGTCCTCCACCGCGTAGCCGAGGGTGGTGGCCTCGTAGGAGCAGCACCAGTGCCGGCTGCTGACCCGCCAGCGGTACCCGGCCCCGTCCACCACGATCCGCCGCGAGCCCTTCTTCGGCAGCGCCATGTGCCCCGTCCTCCCCTGTCCTCCCCCGTGCTCCGCCCGTACGCCGCCAGTCTCCTGCCGGGGGCGGGGCGTTGTCACCGGGAATTCGGCCGGGGAAGCGGGGGCGGTCCTCGACCGGGTCGGTCTCCCGGTCGGTCTCCCGGTCGGTGTGCCGGACCGGGGTGTCGGGGCGGGGTGTCGGGGCGGGGCCGTAGCCTGTGGGCATGCAGAGCGACGAGACGCGGGCGTTCCCCGCGGCCCTGGCGGCCGCGCTGGCCGACGAGTTCCCGTACCTGGACGGCGACGGGGTCGACCTGGAGGCGTTCGACGCCTTCCTGTCGGCGGAGGAGACCACCGACTGGCTGCGGTCCTGGACGGGCAACGAGGAGCTGACCGGCGACGTGTTCCGGGTCTTCGCCCAGGACGGGACGGGCGGGTACGCCGCGCTCTGGCTGGTGCGCGAGGGGCGGGAGGTGGCGGAGCAGCCGGTGGTGTTCCTCGGCTCGGAGGGCGAGACCGCCGTCGTCGCCCGGGACCTGCCCGACTTCCTCTGGCTGCTCGCGGCGGGCCTCGGCCCGGCCGAGCTCACCCTGGGCCTGCGCGACCCCGAGGACGTCCGCCCGGACGCCCTGCGCACCGCCGTCGCCGAACGCCACGCCCCGGACCGCCGCCGCCCGGCCGCCGAGCTCGTCGCCGACGCGGCCCGCGAGTTCCCCGGCTTCGCGGGGACCGTCGAGGAGTGGTGCCGCTAGGCATGCCCTTTCGGGTCGGGTACGGGCGGCCGGGGTCAGGGGCTTCGGGTCCGGTCGGCCGTTGCCGACCTGCCGCTCCGGGACGTGCTGTCGACCGGACTGCGGTCCGATCAGGCCGCCAGCGGGAGGGCGGCCGACAGCACCGTGCCCTCGCCGGGCGCCGACTCCACGGTCAGCGTGCCGCCGAGCCGGGAGGCCCGGGTGCGGATGGCCGGCAGCCCGTGGCCTCGCACCCCGCCGTCCGGACGGACGGCGGTCGGGTCGAAGCCCCGGCCGTCGTCGGCGACGTCGAGGACCACTTGCTCGTCGAGGTAGGTCAGGGTGAGCACGGCGGTACGGGCGTCCGCGTGCTCCCGCACGTTCGCCAGCGCGCCCTGCGCGATCCGCAGCAGCGCCGACTGGACCCGCTCGGGCAGGGGGTGGGCCGGAACGCCCTCGATGTGGCAGCGGACCGTCAGCCCGGCGGCGGACTCCCGGCGGGCCAGGGTGCGCAGCGCCTCGTCCAGGCCGCCGCCCCCGGCAAGGTCCGCGGGGGCGAGATCGTGGACGAAGCGGCGGGCCTCGGTGAGGTTGTGGTCGGCGATCGCACCGGCCGCGCGCACGTGCCGGTGCGCCGTCTCCGGGTCCGACCGCCAGGTGCGGTCGGCGGCCTGGAGCAGCATCCGCTGGCTGGACAGGCCCTGCGCGAGGGTGTCGTGGATCTCCATGGAGAGTCGCTGCCGCTCGGCGAGGGTGCCCTCGCGGCGCTCGGTCGCGGCGAGTTCGCGCCGGGTGCGGACCAGGTCCGCGACCAGTTCGCGCTGCCGCGCGGTCTGCTGGTCCATGCGGACGAAGACGGCGACGCAGATCGCGGCGACGGCGGGCGGGGCGAGCAGGACGTCGAACTCGAAGCGGCCGGCCAGCCGCAGCTGCGCGGTGACCGACACCGCCGTGAGCAGGCCGATGCAGCAGGCCGCGGCCGGCGGGCGCAGATTGCGCAGCGCCAGGTAGAAGAGGGGGATCGAGCACCAGGCGAAGCTCGGGGCGAGGAACACGACCGCGATCCAGACCGCCGAGCAGGCACCCAGCCAGAGGTACCGGCGGGTGCGGTCGGTGGCGGGCGCCGGCTCGACCGCGTACAGCACCGCCAGGGCGGCGGTGAGCGCGACCACCCAGGGCGCGGTCCCGCCGGTGTGCCGCATCAGGAAGCGGGCCAGCGAGGAGCCGAGCAGCAGGAGGAAACCCACGCGGAGCAGGGTCCGGAACCAGCGGGCCTCGTCGTCCGGCGCCCTGGTGTCCCGCTCCGGGCCCGCCGCCTGCGTACCGCCCCACCGTCCCATGCCGTGCCGCACCTCTCCGCCCGCCGATCTGGATGAACAGGACAAACCTCTCATATCAGCAGTATGGGGCGGGTCCCGGGCGGACCGGCCCGCTCCGCGACGGCGGCCTCGACTGCCCCGAACCGGACCTCCGCGGGGCGGGGACGGTGTTCCGGTGCCCGTCCGACCGGACGTCCGGGGCGACGACAGGCCCCAGCGGCGCCACGCCTCGACGGTCTCCGCGAAGCCGGAGAACCTGCGGGCCGCGTCGGCGACGACCCCGACGGCCGGGACGCGCTGCGGCTACACCCCCGGCGCCCGCCCCCGGCGCCTGACGCCGACGCCGCCTGCGGCCCCGCGGTGGCCGGTGCGTGCTCTCGGTGTGCCGGGAGCCGTGGGGTGGGCGGGCCCGAAGACGGGCCCTGGGCGCGGGGCGGGGTGCGGATCGGGGATGCTGGGGCGATGCGTGCTGCCCGGTTGATTCGTATGGCGCTCCTGCTGCAGTCGGCTCCAGGGCTGACGGCGGCCGAGGTGGGGCGGGAGCTGGGGGTGTCCGGGCGGACGGTGATCCGGGACGTGCAGGCGCTCCAGGAGGCCGGGGTGCCGGTGGTGGCGGAGCGGGGGCGGGGCGGAGGCTACCGGCTCGCGGCCGGGTACCGGACCAGGCTGACCACGCTGCACCCCGGCGAGGCCGAGACGCTGTACCTGTCCGGGCTGCCGGGCGCGCTGCGCGACCTCGGGCTCTCGGACGCGGCCGACACCGCCCGGTTGAAGCTGTCCGCCACGCTGCTGCCCTCGCTGCGGGCGGCCGCCGAGTCCTCGGTGCGGCGCTTCCACCTGGACGCGCCGGCCTGGTTCCGCGAACCGTCCGCGCCCGAGCTGCTGCCGGAGCTGGCCCGGGCCGTCCGGGCGGACCTGGCGGTCGAGTTGGCCTACGCCCGCCCGGGCCGCGAGCCGGGACCGGCCCGCCGGGTGGAGCCGTACGGGCTGGTGCTGAAGGCGGGCGTCTGGTACCTGGTGGGCCGGGTGGGCGGTGCCCCGGGCGGCACGGGCGATGCCGGGGGCGGCACGGGCGAGGGCGCGGGCGGCGCGTTCCGCAGCTACCGCGCGGACCGGATCACCGTGCTGCGCACGCTCCCCGACGGACCGTTCACCCGGGACCCGGCCTTCGAGCTGGCCGCGTACTGGCAGGAGCAGCGGGCCCGGTTCGCGCTCTCCCTGCTACGCGCCGCCGTGACGGTGCGGCTGTCCCCGGAGGGTGCGCGCCGGCTGCCCGAGGTCACCGACCGGGCGGCGGCGGAGCGGGCGCTGGCCGCCGCCCCGCCGCCGGACGGGACCGGCCGGGTCACCCTCGAACTGGCCGTGGAGTCGGAGGAGATCGCGTTCGCCGAGTTGACCGCGCTGGGCGCGGAGGCCGAGGTGCTGGCCCCGCCCGCGCTGCGCGCCCGTTTCGCCCGGCGGGCCCGGGCTCTCGCCGCGCTGTACGGCGACGCACCGGAGGGCGGCGACGAACCGGAGGGCCCGGACCCCGTCGGACCTCAGCCGGACCTCAGCGGTAGTCCTCGACCCTGACCTCCTCCCCCGACCCGGCAGCCGCTTCGAGCGCGTCGAAGTACGCCCAGGCGTCCGGGCGGCTGCCGTCGGTGTCGGTGAGGCCGTAGACCCGGGCGAGTTCGGCGCTGGAGGTGGACTTCCGGTTCCAGCGCTCGGCCCGGTCCGGGTCGGCGGCCAGCGCGGCGACCCCGCGGGCGAGGTACTGCGGGGACTCGGCGACGGCGAAGGTCGGTTCGACGGCGATGACGTCCCGCCAGGTCTCCTCGGTGGCGCCGAAGTGGGTGAGCATCTGTTCGGAGCGCAGGAAGCCCGGCGTGACGGACACCGCCGCGCCGCCGTACTCGGCCAGTTCCTGGCCCAGCCCGTAGGCCATCCGGATCGGGGCGTTCTTGGCCAGGTCGTAGTACAGGTTCTCCCGGTAGCGGCGGTTGTAGGCGGCCGTGCCGTCGGTGACCTCCACCAGCAGCGGCGCGGCGGAGCGCACCAGCAGGGGCAGGCCGAGCGCCGCCGTGATCACGTGCGAGCGGACGCCGAGTTCCAGCATCCGCAGGCCGTCGGCGAGCGGCGTCTCCCAGCTCTTCTTCCCGAAGATCGACCCGGCCGTCAGGTGCTCGGCGCCCCACAGGTCGTTGACCAGGACGTCGAGGTGCCCGTGCTCCTGCTCGATCCGCCGGAACAGCGCCCGGACCTGCTCCTCGTCCAGGTGGTCGGTGGGCACCGCGATGCCCGTCCCACCGGCCGCCGTCACCAGTTCGCCGGTCTGCTCGATCGTCTCGCTCGCCCGGCCGACCTCGCTCAGCCGCTCGCGGGTGGTCCGCCCGGTCACGTAGACCGTCGCCCCGGCCCGGCCCAGTTCGACCGCCAGGGCCCGGCCCGCGCCCCGGGTCGCGCCCGCGACCAGGGTGATCCGGCCCGCGAGCGGGCGGGCGGGGCGGCTGTCGCGGGGCGGGGTGTGGTTCGTGTTCTCCATGCCTTCCACGATCGGCGCCAAAGGTGACAGAATCCGTCACCTTTTCTTTCTTCACGACACGTCCACACGTCCACACGTCCGGGGGCACCGGGGCGGTCCCGGATCGGAGGATTTCCCGGCGGCCGACCTGACGATCCGACAGGATGTGTGCCCACCGTCCCGCCGCACGAGAGGCCACCCGCATGTCGCACCCCGCCCCCGAGCCGACCGCCGAACTGGTGGTGGACGCGGCCGCCGCCGTGGCACCCGCGCTCTCCCCGGACGGCCGGCTGGTGGCGTACGGGGTGGTGGGGCACGGCGGCCGGCCCGGGCGTCCGTACGGGGCGGTGTGGGTGGTGGCGGCCGACGGCGGTTCGGCCCCGCGCCGGCTGGCCGACGGGGCCTCCCTCGACCTCGCGCCGAAGTGGGGACCGGACTCGGCGACGCTGTTCTTCGGCACCGAGGCCCCGGACCGCAGCGCCGTCCAGCTCGCCCGGATCGGCCTGGACGGCGGCCCCGACGGCGGCCCGGACGGCGGCGCGGACGGCGGCCCGGCGGAGCAGTTGACGGACCGGCAGGGCGGCGTCCGCGACCACTGGCCGCTGCTCGACGGCCGCACCGTGGCGCTGCTCGCCGAGGACGAACCCACTGCCGAGGACGTGCGCCGGGCGGCCGAGGGCGACGACGCGACGGTCTGGGGGCGGCACCTGCCTCCGGCCCGGCTGCGGCTGCTCGACCTGGGGACGGGCGGGCTGCGCACCGTGGACGGGCTCGGCGACCGGCACGTGGTGGAGCTGGCCCAGCGTCCGGACGGCGGTCCGCTGGCGGTGCTGAGCCGGTCCACCGCCGAGCTGGACCCGGGCGTGCTGACGGCGCGGCTGCACCTGGTCGACCCGGTCTCGGCGGCGGTCCGGGAGCTGGGGCCGGTCGGGGTGGAGGCGCACTCCCCGGTCTGGTGGGAGGACGGGGGAACCTGGCACCTGGCCCACCTGGAGGTGACGCCCCCTCAGCTGGTCGGCGGGCTCGCCGTGCTGGACACCGTGGTGCCGGAGCGCGGCCCGGCCGCCGGGCACCGCAACCTCACCGCCGGGCTGCCGGTCTGCCCGGCCGAGCTGGCGCAGGTCGCGGACGGGCCGCCGCTGGCGCTGTTCGCCGAGGGGCTGGACACCGCGCTGCACCGGCTGGACCCGCGGTCGCTGCGCTTCCACCGGCTGTCGCGCTCCCCCGGCCTGCTCGCGGGGCTCACCGCGAGCCGTTCGGGTGCGACGGTCGCCCTGCTGGCGAGCACGGCGTACGAGCCCAAGGACGTCCACGCGGGGCCGCCGGGCGGGGAGTTGGCCCGGCTCGCCGACACCGCGCCGGAGCTGCGCGCCGTCCGCTGGGGCGTCCAGGAGCGCCTGGCGTACCGGGCCCGGGACGGGCTCGGGCTGGACGGCCTGCTGATCCGGCCGGCCGGGCGGGGCCCGGCGGACGGGCCGTTCCCGCTGGTCACCGTCCTGCACGGCGGGCCGTACGGCCGCTGCGCCGACGAGTTCGCGCTCAACCCGGTGGACTGCGGCCAGTGGCTGGCGACCGCCGGGTACGCGGTCTTCCTGCCCAACCCCCGGGGCGGGTCGGGGCACGGCCACGCCTTCGCCGCGACGGCCGCGGGCGCGGTCGGCGGCGACGAGTGGCAGGACGTTCTGGACGGGATCGACCTGCTGGTGTCCCGGGGCGTCGCCGACCCCGGGCGGCTGGGCGTCTCCGGCTGGAGCCACGGCGGTTTCCTGGCGGCCTGGGCGGTCGCCCGCAGCGACCGGTTCCGGGCCGCCGTGATGGGCGCGGGCATCAGCGACTGGGGGATGCAGGCCGGCACGGGCGACTGGGGCCGCCTGGACGCCGAACTCGGCGGCAGCACCGGCTGGGACGGCCCGGGTCCGCACCGCCACGACCGGAACAGCCCGATCTCCTACGCCGCCGCGATCCGCACCCCGGTGCTGCTCCTGCACGGCGAGCAGGACACCAACGTCCCGCTCGGCCAGGCGGTCCACTTCGCCCGCGCGCTGCGCCACTTCGGCGTCGACCACGAACTCGTCGTCTACCCCCGCGAGGGCCACGGCCTGTTCGAGCGCGCCCACCGCCTCGACGCCCTGCACCGCCTCCGCGCCTGGTTCGCCCGCCACCTCTGACGCCGCGTCGGTACAACGATTGCGTTGCGGGCCACCGGATTTCGTCCGTGTTCGCACGGCTCGTCCGCAAGCGTCCGGTGGCCCGGGCCGGAGCGCCGTCGCTAGGGTGCCGCGCATGTCGATGACACTGACCACCGCTTCCGGGGCGTACCAGGCCGGCCGGTCCTTCTGGATGCTCCTGGAGGTGGTCGCCGGAGTGGCGGTGGGCTGGGCGGTCACCCGCAGGTGGCGCAACCCGACGGCGGCAATGCCCGCCGACCTGCCCCGGGTGAACGCGCTGCGCGCTCGGCGGCGACTGCTGTCGATCGGGGCGACGGTCGCGGCGGTCGCCCTGTTCGGGGGCTGGTACGCGGTGCTCGGTGGGGGCCTGCGGCACCCGACGGCGACGGGCCCGGCCTACCGGACCTTCCAGCCGCCGGAGGCGGTCGGCGACTACCACCTGATGAAGGGCGCGGCGGCCGCGGAGCTGCAGGCGCGGCTGGCGCCGGGCGGGGATCCGCACGAGGAGCACTGGTTCTACTCCTCCGCCGCAGAGCCCGAGCGGGTGACGCTGATGCTGTCCGCGAACGCCGATTACTCGCACCCGGAGCGGAACCCGGCCTCCAAGGAGTGGCTGGAGGACTACGGCGGTGCTGCGGGGATGCGGGACGGCACGCCGTTCGACGCCGGTCCGCTCGGCGGGACGCTGCGCTGCGGGCACCTCGGAACGACGGGGACGCTGTGCCGCTGGGCGGACCGGAACGTGCGCGCCGGCGTCATGCTGGCGGACGGCGGCGACCTCGCGGAGGCGGCGGCGCTCACCCTCCGGTTCCGGACCGCCGGCGAGCGGTGACCGGTCAGGCGGACTGGCGCTCGATCAGGACGGGTTCGAACAGGACGGTGGTGGCGGCCCGGGCGGGGCGGGCGAGGTGGTCGAGCAGGATGCGGGTCAGCTCGGCGGCCATCTCCTCGACGGGTTGGCGGACGGTGGTGAGGTGGGGGCGGCCGGCCAGGGCGGCGGAGGAGTCGTCGAAGCCGATCACCGCGACGTCCTCGGGGATGCGGCGGCCGTGCTCGGCGAGGACTGCCAGGGCGCCCTGGGCCATCAGGTCGTTGGCGGCGAAGACGCCGTCCAGGTCGGGGTAGCGGCGGAGCAGCGAGGCCATCGCGCGCTCCCCGTCCTCGCGGGTGAAGTCGCCCTCGACGTGCGGGAGTTGGTGGATCTCGTGGTCGGCCATCGCCTCCCGGAAGCCGGACAGCCGGTCGCGGGCGGCGCGGACGCCGAGCGGGCCGGAGATCGCGGCGACCCGGCGGCGGCCGCGGGCCAGCAGGTGGGCGGCGGCGAGCCGGCCGCCCTCGCGGTTGTCGAGGTCGACGCAGGAGAGCGAGAGCGGCGTCGGGGGGCGGCCGAACAGGACGGTGGGGATGCCCGCGGCGAGCAGGTGGGCGGGCAGCGGGTCGCGGCTGTGGGTGGAGACCACCATCGCGCCGTCGGCGTTGCCCTGCCGCAGGTAGCCGAGCGCCTTGTCGCGGGCGTCGGGGCTGTCGGCGAGCATCAGCACGGGGTGCAGGTCGAGCGGGCGCAGGCCGGTGAAGACGCCGCTGACGACCCGTCCGAAGAACGGGTCGGCGAAGATCTCGGCGCCGACGTGGTGGTCGGGGCCCTCGGCGGCGTCGCTGCCGGAGATGACCAGGGCGAGCGCGCCGGTGCGGCGGGTGACCAGCGAGCGGGCGGCGCTGTTGGGCACGTACCCGGTGCGGGTGATGGCCTGGCGGACGGCGTCCTGGATGGCCGGGTCGACGTTGCGGACGCCGTTGATGACGCGGGAGACGGTGGCCCGGGAGACGCCCGCGACCCGGGCCACGTCCTCCAGGGTGGTGGAGCGGTTGGCGGCCGGCTTGAGGGCTTCGCTGCTCATGGACCTCTTTATAGCACGCTCGGAGAGCGCTCTCCCAGTGGATTCCAAGGCCGGTCCGGGGGTGGCCCGCAGGCCGGTCCGGGGGCCGGTCCGACGGCGCTCGCCGGGCCGCCCGCGCCGTCCGGCGTCAGGAGTGCTCCTGCCAGCAGACCATCACGGTGGTCGCGGTCATCACGGCGGCGTCGGCCCGGCTGCGCGGCGGGTTGCCGAAGGTCTCGGGGAGCCGGGCGACGTCGACGGTGAGCACGAAGGCGTCCTTGCGGACCACGGTGGTGCCGTCGGCGCGCCGGTACGCGGCCTGGCCGAGGCCGCCCAGGTCGGTGACGGCGCCGGCGCTGCCGCGCAGGCCCTCGTACTGGGCGGTGGCGGTGGCGAGGTCGGGCAGTTCCTTGACCGAGAGCGTCATGGTGCCGGTGGCGTACCGGTAGTCGCAGCTGTAGACGTGCGCGACCCAGGTGGGGGCGAGGGGTTGGGCGATGTCGGTGCCGAGCGCCCCGGCCAGCTCCTGCCGGAAGTAGGGGTTGCAGATCATCGAGGCGGCGTCCGAGGGGCGGTCGGGCGGGGTGGCGGGCGCGGAGCGCGGGGCGGGAACCGAGGGAGCGGCCGACGGCGGTGCGGCGGCCGGGGCGGCGCAGCCCGTGACGGCCAGCGCGGCCAGGGCGGCGAGCAGCAGGCGCAGTGGGGGGCGCGCGGGGCCGGGTCGGTTCCTCATCGGTGGTCCTCCGGGTGTGGGGGGTGCGGACCGGCCCCGCCGCCGGGTGGGGCCGGGCGGCGGGGCCGGGGTTCGCGGCCAGTGTCACGGCAGGCGGCCACGGCCCGTCAAGGGGCGGCGGGGCGCGGGGTGTTGCCGCCGAGCGCCTTGCGGTACGGTCAGCGCCCAGTCGCGGGCGTGCAGTCCGGCGGGGTCGCAGCGACGGCGGAGCACTACGTGGCGAACGACTCGGAGACCGGGCGGCCGACGGTGGGCGTCCGGGTGGACGGGCGGACGCTGCGCGAGGTGTACCTGGCCCCGTTCGAGGCGGCGGTGCGGGCGGGAGTGTGGGCGGTGGAGCCGGCCCGGGCGGCGGACGTGGCGGTGGTGGTCGGCACCACGGACGAGCACGAGAGCGAGGGCTTCGACCGCTCGGGGCTGGAACTGCCGGGCGGGCAGGACGCGTTGGTGGCGGCGGTCGCGGCGGCCAATCCGCGCACGGTGGTGGTGGTGAACGCCGGGAGCCCGGTGCTGCTGCCCTGGCGGGAGCGGGTCGGCGCGGTGCTGACCTGCTGGTTCCCGGGGCAGGAGGGCGGGCACGCGCTGGCGGACGTGCTGCTGGGCCGGGTCGAGCCGGGCGGGCGGCTGCCCACCACCTGGCCGGACGCGGCGGCGGACTGCCCGGTGTACTCGACCGTCCCGGCGGGCGGGCGGCTGGAGTACGCCGAGGGCCTGCACCTGGGGCACCGGGGCTGGCTGCGCTCGGGGCGCGTGCCCGCGTACTGGTTCGGGCACGGGCTGGGCTGGGGCGAGTGGCGCTACCTGGCGCTGGACGCCGATCCGGCGCCGGGCCCGGACGGCTCGTGGGCGGTGCGGGTGGGGCTGCGCAACGACGGGGTGCGGCGCTCCCGGGAGACGGTGCAGCTGTACCTGTCCCGGCCGTCCTCGGCGGTGGAGCGGCCGGTGCGCCGGCTGGCCGGGTTCGGCCGGGTGGAGGCCGGTCCGGGCGAGCGGGTGGGCGTCGAACTGCGGCTGCCCGCGCGGGCGTTCGAGCACTGGTCGGTGGCGGAGCGGGCCTGGCGGACCGAGCCGGGGGCGTTCACGGTGCTGGCGGGCCCGCACGCCGGGGAGCTGCCGCTGACGGCGGTGCTCCGGCCCGGCGCACGGGCCCGGGCCGCTGCTACTCCACCACCTCGGCGCTGATCAGCACCACGTCCTCCTTGGGGACGTCCGCGTGGCCCTGGTGCGAGCCGGTGCGCACCGACTTGATGGCGTCGACGACGTCCTGGCCCTCGACCACCTCGCCGAACACGGCGTAGCCCCAGCCCTGCGGGTTCTTGCCGCTGTGGTCGAGGAAGGCGTTGTCGGCGACGTTGACGAAGAACTGCGCGGTCGCCGAGTGCGGGTCCGAGGTGCGGGCCATCGCCACGGTGTACTTGGTGTTCTTCAGGCCGTTGTCGGCCTCGTTCTGGATCGGCGCGCGGGTCTCCTTGCGCTTGAGGCCGGGCTCCATGCCGCCGCCCTGCACCATGAAGCCGTCGATGACGCGGTGGAAGACCGTCCCGTCGTAGAAGCCGTCGGTGACGTACTGCAGGAAGTTCTGCACCGTGGCCGGGGCCTTCTCGGCGTCCAGGCGGATCACGATGTCGCCGTGATTGGTGCTCAGCTTGACCTTGGACATGGCAACCTCACTGGGGGTCGGGACCGCGCGCGGCGCGGTACGCGAGTACTCAGGTAAAAAGATCGCCGCCCATTCTCGCAGCCCGGCGCCCCCGCCCCGCACCACGCCACCCCGGAGCGGCCCCGATCCCGGGCCCGGCCGGAGGGGGGTGGCGGGACTGCGCGGCCGGGCTCAGTCGGTCGTGGTGGGGGTGAAGGCGACCTGGAGGGTGGTCAGGCCGCGGAAGTTGAGGCTGGGCTGCCAGGTGGGGGTGGGGCCGTCGAGGCGCCAGTCGGGGAGGCGGGTGAGCAGGGCCTCGAGGGCGATGGTGCCCTCCAGGCGGGCCAGGGCCGCGCCGAGGCAGAAGTGCGGGCCGTGCCCGAAGGCGACGTGGCGGCCGGCGGGGCGGTGGAAGTCGAGCCGGTCGGGGTCGGGGAAGACCGCCGGGTCGCGGTTGGCGGCGCCGCAGACCAGCAGGACGGCCTGTCCGGCGGTGATCCGGCGCCCCGCGAGGTCGAGGTCGTGGCGGGCCCGGCGCAGCATCAGCTGCACGGGGCTGTCGTAGCGCAGGAGTTCCTCGACGGCGGCGGGTATCAGGTCCGGCCGGGCGCGCAGTTCGTCGGCGGCCCGCGGGTGCCGGAGCAGGGCGAGGGCGGCGTTGCCGATGAAGTGGGTGGTGGTCTCGTGGCCGGCGATCAGCAGCAGGGCGCAGTTGGCGAGGAGTTCGTCGAGGTCCTGGTCGGCGTCCTCGGTGCCGGCGGCGAGCAGCGCGCGCAGCGTGTGGGGGGCGGGGCGGTCGTCCGGGCGGGTGAGGAGTTCCCGGAGGTGGTCGAGCATCTGCGCCATGGCGCGCGAGGCGGCCGCGCTCTCCTCGGCGTCCAGCCGGGAGCTGCCGATCGCGGCGGCGACCGGGTCGGACCAGGCGGACAGGGTGGCCCGGTCCTGTTCGGGGACGCCGAGGAGGTCGCAGATGACGGCCAGCGGCAGCGGGCGGGCCAGGTCGGCGACGACGTCGATCCGGCCGGTGGGGGCGGCGCGGGCGAGGACGCGGTCGACCGCGTCGGTGATCCGTCCGCTCAGCGCCGCCACCGAGCGGGGGGTGAAGGCCCGGCTGAGCAGGGCCCGCAGCCGGGTGTGGTCGGGGGCGTCGCTGTAGAGCATCTGCCGGCTCAGGACCGTTGCCAGCGGCCGGAGTTCTTCGGACACCGCCTCGATGTCGGGGTAGCGCACCGAGGAGAACCGCGGGTCGCTCGCCGTGCCGCTGACCACCTCGTGGCCGGTGGCGACCCAGGCGTTCAGGGTGCGGTCCCAGCAGAGTTCGTCGGTGTCCCGGAGGTCCCGGTAGAAGTCGTAGAGCCGGTCCTGGTTCTGCGGCCGGAGGGCGGCGAGCAGCGACGTCGGCCTGGTGTGGGCGATCACCGCCGCAAGGTAGCACCGTCCGGCCCCGGCGGGTGGTCAGTCGAAGCGGATGTGACGGATCTTCAGCGCGGTGCGCCGCAGGGCGGCGCGCAGCGGGGGGTGCGGGTCGGGCTGCAGGCGGAGGCCGGCCAAGGTGGTGATCCGTTCGGCGACCTGGGGGATCGTCAGGCGGTCGGTGGTGAGGTGGGTGGCGAAGAGGGGGTCGGCGAGCCGCTCCAGGCAGCCGTCGAGCCGGGCGACGGCGAAGCTCTCCCGCCGGGGCGGCCCCCCGCGCCCGGCCAGTCGGCGCAGCCGGTGCACGGGGTCGCGCTCGGCGAGTCGGCGCAGCACCGTGGCGCGCTCCGCGAGCAGCGCGAAGTGCCGTACGTCGTGGCCGAGTTCGCGCAGCCGTCCGACGGTCTCGGCGAAGTACCCGGGGTCGGTGACGGTCATCGGCACCAGGACGGTTCCGGGGTGCCGGCGGACGGCGAGGTCGAGCATCTCGACCGTCCCGGCCCGCCACGCGGGCAGGTCCTGGAAGTCCCCGCGCACCGCGGGCGGCAGCATCCGGTGCAGCCCGAACCCGAGCTGTTCGGGGTCGCAGACGACGGCCCCGGACAGCCGGTGCGCGATCTCGTACGCGGTCTGGGTCTTCCCCCCGCCGAACGGCCCGTTGATCCACAGCAGCATGCCCGCAGGCTAGTGCCGCGTCAGGCAACCTTTGCTGTCAAGGAGCGGCGGTCGGTGCGTGCTCTCGGCGTGCCGGCCGGAAGCCCTCGTACTGGGTGTACTTGGGTTTTCGGCCGGTGCGGCGAGAGGGCGTGCCGGGCGTCGCGACGGGCGAAGGTTGCCTGACGCGGCACTAGTGGCTCTGCCCAAAGGGCCGGTCCGGTCGGCGGGCTGCTGCGGGTCGGCCCTGACGGGGCGGGCGGCGGTGGAGGCGGCGGAGCCCGAGACCGCCGGCGGCCAGGGCGAGTCCGAAGAAGGTGAAGAGCCCGTCCGCGCGGACGAACTCGGCCTGCCGGCGGTCGTACTGCTCGCGCGGGACGTCGGTCCAGTCGGAGTGGTTGAGGTCCGGCACCGACACCTGGTAGGTCGGGCCGGGCCGCACGCGGGCGCTGCCGTTCGAGCCGCCGACGGCGAACCCCCCGACCACGACGCCGAGGCAGAGCAGGGCGGCGACGCCGAGCCCGATCCGCACCCGCCGGTCCGGGAACATCGGCCCCCAGAAATCGGCGACGAGGCGCGCGCTCCGCCCCGCCCCGCCAGGTGCGGGCGTGCTCGGCCCCGCCGTGCGGTACTGGAGGATGATCACCGCGGCGCGCGGTGCCAACGACGCGATGAGCCAGAGCCAGAGCGGGAAGACGATCGGTTCCGCGATGCCCGTCAGGGTCTCGTGGGAGAGCAGCACCCTGTCCGAGGGCCAGGAGACCAGGCTGTCGACGGCGGCGAGGAGCAGCAGGGCGGCGCCGGCCGCCGCGGCGACCAGATCGATCACGGCACAGACCCGGGAGCGGGTCCGCCACTCCGCCAGCCGCACGAGGGTGGCGGAGGGCCCTACCGCCGCGGGGGACGGCCCGGTGTTCTCGGATATCGGCACAGCTGGAGGTTAGACCTCCCCCGCCCCGGCGTCGAACACGTTCTCGACCTGACGCACCGTCAGCGGTGCTGCCCCGAAGCCTCGCCGGCGGAGGTCGGCAGCGCCACCTGCTGGCGGCCGAGAACCGTGCCTCCGGTGTTCCGGCGCCGCCGGGAGACCGGCACCGACCGGCCGCGCACGACGAGCTCGTAGGGTGGGCGGATGGATGACGGGTCGGCGGCCGGGCCGCAGGTGTTCGGTGACGGTTTCGCGGGGTACGGCCGGGCGGTGGACCGGTGCGGGTGCGGGGAGCAGGGGCGGGCGGTGCGGTTCCACGGGGAGCTGCAGGACACCTCGGCGGCGGGGTGGTTGCGGTTGCGGGAGCTGGTCGCGGAGGCGGCGGCGGACTGCCGGGAGGAGTTCGCGCCGTTCAAGGGGATGACGGCGGAGCAGCGGCGGCAGGTGGTGACGCTGCCGCCGGAGGTCGGGGGGCTGACGCGGGTGCGCAGTCTGGTGCTGTACGGGTCGAACCTGGTGCGGCTGCCGGCGGAGGTCGGGGGGATGCGGGCGCTGGAGAGCTTCGAGCCGTACACCTCGTACCGACTGCACTGGTTCCCTTACGAGTTGGCGCGGTTGCCGCTGCTGCGCCGGAGCACGGTGAGCACCCGGGCGGTGTACGGGAACCCGAAGAACCGGATGCCGTTCCCGGTGCTGGCGGGGCCGGTGGCGGGCGGTGACCTGGCGGCGCTGGACCCGGCGGTGCGGGGCGCGGAGGCGGTGCGGGCGTGCAGCGTGTGCGACGGGCCGGTCGCGGGGACGGCGGGGTTGCGGCAGGCGTGGATCTCGCTGCACACCTCGGGGCACGACGTGCTGCCGCTGCTGGTGAACGCCTGCTCGACGGCCTGCCTGGCCGCGCTGCCCGCACCCCCGCCGGGACACCTGCCGGGCCCGCACCGGGGGCGGCCGGCCGAGTCGGCACCACGGGGGAGCCGGAGCGCGTACTGATCCGGCTCCGGCCGGTCGCGCGACCGGTCGTGGGACCGGTCGCGGGAGCAGTCGCGGGAGCGGTCGCGGAGTCGCGGGTGGTCGAGCGCCGGGCGTCCCCCTGACGGACCTGCCGGGCGGGGTGATCGGCGTGGCGTTCGCGCGGGCGTTCGGTGGGCGGGCAGAATCGGGGCGCCGTTGTCGTGTACCGCCAGAGCCAGGAGTGCCGCCGTGACCGCAGCCGAGGATTCTTCGCAGGAACGTGCCGGGGTGGAGCCGGAGGTGGGGGCGGCGCCCGCGGGGCCGCCCTCGGTGAAGCCGTACCGGCATCCGGCGGCGGGGTGGGGGGCGGCGAAGAGCGTGACGAAGGTGCTGGCGCGGACGGGCGAGTGGGTGGACGGGCCGCGCGCGATCCTGAAGATGAACCACGAGAACGGCGGCTTCGACTGTCCGGGCTGCGCCTGGCCTGACGACTACAAGGGCCTGCACCTGGACATCTGCGAGAACGGCATCAAGCACGTCACGTGGGAGATGACGGGCAAGCGGGTGACCCGGGAGTTCTTCGCCGCGCACACCGTGACGGAGCTGTCGGGGTGGAGCGACTTCGCGCTGGAGGACCAGGGCCGGCTGACCGAGCCGATGGTGTACGACCCGGAGTCCGACCGGTACCTGCCGATCGACTGGCAGCGGGCGTTCGACCTGTTCGGCGAGGCGGTGCGGGGCCTGGACGACCCGAACCAGGCGTCGTTCTACACCTCGGGGCGGCTCGGCAACGAGGCCACCTTCCTGTACCAGCTGATGGCCCGTGAGCTGGGCACCAACAACCTGCCGGACTGTTCGAACATGTGCCACGAGGCGTCCGGCCGGGCCCTGCAGGCCTCGATCGGGACGGGCAAGGGCACCGCCGACCTGAAGGACTGGGAGAGCGCGGACGCGCTGTTCATCATGGGCGTCAACGCGGCCTCGAACGCGCCCCGGATGCTGACCGCGCTGGCCGACGCGACCCGGCGCGGCGCGCAGGTGGTGCACGTCAACCCGCTGGTGGAGGCGGCGGCGACCCGCACCATCGTGCCGCACGAGTTCCTCGACATGGCGCTGATGAAGGCCACCTCGACCAGCACGCTGAACCTGCAGGTGCGGATCGGCGGCGACATGGCGCTGATGCGCGGCATCGCCAAGGCGGTGCTGGAGCTGGCGGAGCACGACCCGAAGGCGGTCGACCGGCAGTTCGTCGAGCGGTACACCACCGGGTTCGAGGAGTACCGGGCGCTGGTCGCGGCCACCCCGTGGGAGGAGCTGGAGCGGCAGAGCGGCCTGAGCCGGCCCCAGCTGCTGCGGGCGGCTCAGGTGTACTGCGAGGCGGACCGGTCGATCTTCTCCTGGTGCCTGGGCGTCACCCAGCACGAGCACGGCGTGGACACCATCCGGGAGATCGTCAACGTGCTGCTGCTGCGCGGCAACCTGGGCCGGGAGGGCGCGGGGCCGTCGCCGGTGCGCGGGCACTCCAACGTGCAGGGCAACCGGACCTGCGGGATCAACCACCGGCCGACCGCGGAGTTCCTGGACCGGCTGGCGGAGGTCTGCAAGATCGACCCGCCGCGCGCGCACGGGCTGGACACCGTGGCCACCATCGAGGCGATGGCGCGCGGCGAGGTGAAGGTGTTCCTCGGCATGGGCGGCAACTTCGCGCTCGCCGCGCCGGACACCGTCTACACCTACGAGGCGCTGCGGAACTGCGAGTTGACGGTGCACGTGTCGACGAAGCTGAACCGCAGCCACCTGGTGCACGGGCGGCAGGCGCTGATCCTGCCGTGCCTGGGCCGCACCGAGCAGGACCGGCAGCGCGGCGGCCTGCAGGCCACCTCGGTCGAGGACTCGATGAGCATGGTGCACCTGTCGCGCGGCATGCGGAAGAAGCCGGCGTCCCGGCAGCTGCTCTCCGAGCCGGCCATCGTCGCGGGCCTGGCCCGGGCGGCGCTGCCGGACAGCGCGACGCCGTGGGAGTGGTACGTCGAGGACTACGACCGGATCCGCGACACGATGTCCGAAGTGCTGGACGGCTTCGAGGACTTCAACCGGCGGGTGCGCCTTCCGCTGGGCTTCCGGATCAAGCAGCCGGCCCGCGAACTCGTCTTCCTCACCCCCTCGGGCAAGGCCGAGTTCTCCGCCGCCCCGCTGCCGGACGTGCTGCCCGCGCCCGGCACGCTGGTGCTCGGCACGATGCGCTCGCACGACCAGTGGAACACCACCATCTACTCGGACGACGACCGCTACCGGGGCGTCAAGAACCTGCGGACGCTGATCTTCATGAACCGGCAGGACATGCGCGAGCGCCACCTCGACGAGTTCACGCCGGTCGACATCACCGCCACCGCCCGGGACGGCTCCACCCGCTCGCTGTACGGGTACCTCGCCGTCCCGTACGACCTGCCGCGGGGCTGCGCAGCCGGGTACATGCCGGAGATGAACGTGCTGTGCGCGATCGGCGACTACAGCACGCAGAGCGACCAGCCGATCATGAAGCACCTGAACGTGACGGTCACCGCCGCCGCGGGGCGCCCCGCGGAGTGATCCCGAGCACCACCGCTCCTCCCCGGCACCCGGCACCCGGCACCCGGCACCCGGGGAGGAGTTCGTCACATTCCCGCCATGATTGTCCGATTGCTTCACCGATTCCCCATATGATCGTTTCCTGTCAGTCGGGTGAGCCACCAGGGCGAGGAACGAGGGAGGGGCCGTGTACGGATCGGCGGGCAAGGGCGTCGCGGGCGCCGGGGCGCTGCTCGGCGGCGCGGAGCTGGCGCGCACCGGGGCGGGCGCGTCCGCGCTGCTGGTCGTGCTGGCGGCCGTGCTGGTGCTGGGCGGGCTGCTGATGGTGCGTCGGGCCCGGATCAGCCGCTCCGGCGACTGACCCGGTCGCGGTCCCGGGAGTATCCGTGTCCCTGCTCGATCCCGCCGGCCTGCCGGCGCTGTTCTCCGGTGTCGGCGCACTGCTGGGCGCGGCGTTCCTGTGCTACCTGTTCGCGCTGGTGGTGCCGCTGCTGCGGCGCCGGCCGGGGCGTCCGGGGTCGGCCGCGGACCACCGGTGGCACCTGTTCGTGCCGTGCCGGGACGAGGCCGCGGTGATCGGGGAGACCGTCCGGCACCTGCGCCGGGCCTGCCCGCAGGCGCACGTGTGGGTGGTGGACGACGACTCCGAGGACGCGACGGCCGAGATCGTCGGCCGGGCCGCCGCGCACGACCCGGCGGTGCACCTGGTCCGGCGCCGCCGCCCGGACGCCCGGCTCGGCAAGGGCGAGGCGCTGAACGCGGCCTACGACGCGCTGGGTGCCTGGCTGCCGCCGGACACCGACCGCACCCGGGTGGTCGTTGGTGTCTTCGACGCGGACGGCCGGCCCGCGCCGGGCTGCCTGGACCAGGTGGCCGGCCGCCGGCACTTCGGCCGGTCCGAGGTGGGCGGGGTGCAGATCGAGGTCCGGATGCTGAACCGGGACGAGGCCCGGCCCTCCCCCGGCGCGGGCGCGCTGCGCAATGCGCACGGCCGGCTGCTGGTGCGGATGCAGGACCTGGAGTTCCGCGGCCCGGTGGCCGCGCTCCAGCACGCCCGGGCCACCTCCCGCACCGTCTGCCTGGGCGGGAACGGGCAGTTCGTCCGCCTCGCCGCGCTCGACGACCTGGCCGCCGAACGCGGCCGCCCGTGGACGGGGCGCCTGCTGGAGGACTTCGAGCTGGGCCTGCACCTGATGCTGGCCGGCTGGGTCAACTCCTTCTGCGCGGACACCCACGTCGAGCAGGAGGCGCTGGCCGACACCCGGCGCTTCCTGACCCAGCGCACCCGCTGGGCGCAGGGCGTGATGCAGTGCGCGAAGTACCTGCCGGCGATCTGGCGCAGCAACCGGATCCCCAACCTCGGCCTGCTGGAGCTGGGCTTCTTCCTCTGCCAGCCCTGGCTGCAACTGCTCGGCGCGCTGCTGTGGCCGCTGCCGCCGCTCGCTCTCGCGCTGGCCTGGCACCGCGACCCGGACGCCGTGCTCGCCGCGTTCTCCGCCGGGGGCTGGTGGCTGCCGCTGCTGTACGCGGCCGTCGGCGTCGGCCAGTTCGTGCTCTGGGGCCCGGTCTACCGGCGCGCCTGCGAGCCGACCGCCGGTTTCTGGCGCTCCGTCGGCTGGGGCGCGACCTACCCGGTCTACCTGCTCTCGCTCTACGCGGTCTCCTGGCGGGCCGCGGCCCGCACGGTGCGCGGCCGCACCGGCTGGGCGAAGACCCGCCGCAACGCGGAGGCCCTGGCCGGCCCGGTCGCCCGCGAGGCGTAGCGCCCGTTTGCCGCCGTGTTCCGGGCCGGGGCGCTTGCGCGGGGTGGTGTGGCTGCGCGATCGTCCGGTGGGCCGGCGCTCCGGTCCTCGGTCCGATCCCTGGGAGGGGGTGGCAGGATGGCGGGGTCCGACGGGCGGCGCGAGCGGCTGCGGGGGGTGGGCCTGTCCCTGGCTGCCGTGGGTTCCGTGCTGATCGTCTGCTGGGGCGGGTTCGCCGGTTTCGTGGTCGCGATCGCGCAGGGGTTGGCGGACCCGGCCCCCGGGGCGGCGTCCGACGGGGGCGGGGTGTACTGGCCCCCGCTGCTCGTGGGTCTGGCCATGGTGCTCCTCTCGGGCGGCTCCCTGGTCTGGTTCCTCGTGCAGAGGTCCCGGCAGCGCCCCCGCCTGGGGCTGGTCGGTCCGGCGTCCGTCGCGGTGCTCTACCTGCTCGCGCTGCTGGCCCTCCGGCTGGCCTGACGTCCCGTCACCCGTCCCCGTCGGGCGGGAGGCCGAAGAGTTCGGCGCAGGGGGCGACGCCGTCGAGGGTGACGTCGGGGCGGGTGGTGGCCGCCCAGTCGGCGCGGGTGAGGCGGAAGCGCTGGGTGGTGGCGGGTTCGCCGTGGCGGTTCTCGCGTTCGAGGCCGTCGGGGCGGTAGCCGAGTTTGCGGGAGACCGCGATCGAGGCGGCGTTGTCGGTGAAGGAGGCGGAGGTGGCGTCCTCGGCGCGCAGGCCGGTGAAGACCAGGTGGAGCATCGCGGCGCGCGCCTCGGTGCCCAGGCCCCGGCCGTGGTGCGGCAGGGTGAGCCAGGAGCCGGAGAGGGTCTCGCGGCGCACCGCGAAGTCCTTGGCGCGGATCGACTGGACACCGATCGGGTGCCCGTCGAGGAAGACGGCCAGCGGCAGCGACCAGTCCTCGGGCGTCCAGTCCGCCTGCGACCGCCAATGCGCCCGCAGCACGGCCCGGGCCCGTTCGGCGGGTGTGCCGTGGGCCCAGTCGGAGCGGAACGGCCGGGTGCCGGGGACGACCACGCCGTGGGCGGCCCGGTCGGCCAGTTCGAAGAGTTCGGGTTCGGTGGGCAGCCGCAGCTCGACCCGCGGGGCACGCACCCGCAGTCCCGGCAGCGGCCAGTGTTCGGTCGGCATCCCCCCAGTCTGCCCGGGCCGGGTGGGCGGGGTGACCTGATTTTCGCGGTGGCGGCTCCGTGGCCTGGGCGGTTGTGGTGGACGGCCGGTCCGCCGCTTCCCCGGCGGCGGATAGGCTGGCGCGCGCGGCCTGCTGCGGAGTCCGGGCGCCGTTCCCATCGTTCGGGGGCGGACGGGGGCGCGGCAAGGTGTTGCCCGTTGACAAGGTGTTGACAGGGTGTTGACAGCGCGGGCACGGCGACACCGGGCGGGGCGGCGCGGGCCGTGCGCGGGGCGGTGACAGCACATCAGGAAGTGGAGTGGGGGGCCGGGGCCGGTGACGTTCGGCGAGCGGTTGCGGCGGCTGCGGGAGGAGCACGGGGTCTCGCTGGCGGAGCTGGCCCGCGCGACGCACTACAGCAAGAGCTACCTGAGCCGGGTGGAGACGGGCGGCCGGCCCGGCAACGAGGTGCTGGCGGCGGCCTGTGCGCGCGCCCTGGGGGTGGACGTCGCGCGGCTGGGCCCGGTCGACGGGGCGGGCGGCCGGGCGGGCGGCGCGGACGAGGGCGGTGGCGGCGCCCCACAGGCCGGGCCCGTCCCGGTGCCGGTGCAGCTGCCGCCCGCGCCGGGCGTGTTCGCGGGGCGGGACGGCGCGCTCGCGGAGCTGGACTCGGCGCTGGCGGCGGCCCGTTCGGCGTGGGGCGAGGGCGGGCCGCGGATCTGGGTGGTCGACGGGATGGGCGGGATCGGCAAGACCGCGCTGGCGGTGCACTGGGCGCACCGGGCCCGGTCCTGCTTCCCGGACGGGGTGCTGTTCAGCGACCTGGCGGGGCACGGCAGTTCGGGGGCGCCCCGGGAGCCGGGCGAGGTGCTGGACAGTTTCCTGCGGGCGCTGGGCGCGGAGCCGGGGCTGATACCTGCGGGTCTCGCGGACCGCAGCGCGCTGCTGCGCACCCTGCTGGCGGAGCGCCGGGTGCTGCTGGTGCTGGACAACGCGGCGGCCCCGGCCCAGGTCCGGCCGCTGCTGCCGGGGGCGCCGGGCTGCCTGGTGCTGGTGACCAGCCGGACCAGGATGGCGGGCCTGGTGGCGCGGGACGGGGCGCGCCGGGTGACGCTGGCGCCGCTCGCGCCGGAGCCCGCGGTGGAGCTGCTGCGCCGGACGCTGGGGGCGGGCCCGGTGGACGCGGACCCGGCGGCGGCCCGGGAACTGGTGCGCCTGTGCGGGCGGTTGCCGCTGGCGCTGCTGCTGGCGGCGGAGCGGGCGGCGGCCCGGCCGGGGCTGACGCCGGCCCGGGTGAACGAGGAACTGCGCTCGGACCGGGACCGGCTGCGGGTGCTGGCGGCGGCGGACGACGGCGATTCGGCGCTGCGCGCGGTGTTCTCCTGGTCGTACCGGGAGCTGGACCCGGAGCCGGCCCGGGCGTTCCGGCTGCTGGCGCTGCACCCTGGCCCGGCGCTGACGCCGGAGCCGGCGGCGGCGCTGCTGGGCACCACGGCGGGCAACGCCGGGGAGCTGCTGAACCTGCTGGCGGACGTCCACCTGCTGGAGGTGGAGGCGCCGGAGCGGTTCCGGTTCCACTCGCTGCTGCAGGTGTACGCGCGGGAGCTGACGGAGACCCAGGACCCGGCGCGGGACCGGACGGCGGCGCTGGACCGGCTGTACGACTGGTACCGGCAGGCGGCCGCCGCGGCGGGCCGGCTGCTGGAGCCGGGGGGCCGGTCGGTGGCGGCGCCCCCGCTGCCGGGGGTGCGGCCGCCGGTGTTCGGCGGCTACGAGGACGCGGCGGCCTGGTGCGAGGCGCACCTGGCGGACCTGCTGTCGCTGATCCGGCACGCGGCGGCGACGGGGCGGCCCCCGGCGGCCTGGCAGCTGCCGTTCGCGCTCTGGTCGTTCTTCGATCTGCGGCAGCACCGGGCGGAGTGGCTGAACGCGGCCCGGATCGCGGTGGCGGCGGCCGCGGACAGCGCCGATCCGCGGGCGCTGACGGTGTCGCTGGTGCTGCTGGGCGCGGCGCAGTTCCACGCGGGGCGGCCGGTGGAGGCGGAGATCCACCTGCGCCGGGCGCTGGCCCGCTGCACAGGCGGCGGCGCCGGACCCGGCTCCCCCGTCGCCCCGCTCTCCCCGGACGCCGAGAGCGAGTGCGCGGCGCGCAACGGCCTGGCGGAGCTGATCCTGCGGCAGGGGCGGGCGGCGGAGGCCCTGGAGCTGCTGGGTCCGGCGCTGGCGTTGTCCCGGGCGACCGGCTACCGCTGGGTGGAGCGGGTGACGCTGACCAACCTGGGCGACGCCGCGCTGCGGCTGGGGCGGCTGGCGGAGGCGGAGCGGCGGCTGCTGGAGGCGCTGGCGCTGCGTCCGGGCGGGGACCGGCGCACCGAGGGGGTGGCGCTGCTGCACCTGGGCACGGTGCACCGGGCGCTGGGGCGGCTGCCGCAGGCGCTGGGGTGCCTGCGGCGGGCCCTGGAGCTGCACCGGGCGACCGGCCACCGCTGGGCGCAGGGCCGGACGCTGGAGCAGCTGGGGCACACCTTCGCCGCGCTGGGGCGGCCGGCGGAGGCGGCGGCGCGCTGGCGGGAGGCGCTGGAGCTGATGTCGGAGACCGGCGACCCCCGGGCCGCGTACCTGGCCGAGCACGCCCGCCCGGCCGCCGCCCGGGGGCCCGTCGTGGCCCGCATCCCGCGTCCGACCGCGCCCGAGCCGGGGCGGGTCTGGCGCTGGTAGCGGGGCGGCGGCGGGGCGGTTACCGCTGCTTCGTCAGGAAGCGCTCCCGCACCCGGTCGAGGGTGCGGAAGTCGTCGATGGTGACGTCCTGGAGGTCGATGTTGTCGCCGGTGAGGTCCTCCAGCAGGTCGATGAACTCCAGGAAGTCCATCGAGTCGATCAGGCGGGCCTCGATCAGGTCCTCGCCGGTGCCGATCGGGCCGTCGAGGTCGGGGTTCTTCTCGTGCAGCCAGGCGGTGATGCGTTCCATGGCGGGCGGTGCTCCTCGGTGAAGGGTTTCGGGGGGTCAGGGGTGGTCAGGGGGGTGTCAGCCGCGGGCGGCGTTGAGGCGGACCAGGGCCGTCTCGGGGCTGCCGTGGGCGAGGATCATGGCGTGCACCCAGCGTTCGAGGCCGAAGGCGACGCAGGCGCTGTAGGCGGGGCCGTGCTCGCCGGCCCGGATGGCGAGGCGCTCGCCGAAGAAGTTGCGGTGCCGGTTGACGGAGGCGATGGCGGTGCCGTCGGGGGCGCTGAACTCGTGCTTGACGGGGTCGAGCCGCATCAGCTTGGCCCGCGAGCCGCCCTTGTCGTAGAAGGGGTCGTCGGCGACGGCGCGGGTGAGGTCGAGGCCGAGGAGTTCGGCGGTGGCGGTGATGTACTCGGCGCCGCGCTCCAGGTGCGCGACGGCGCCCTCCTTGCTGCCGAGGTACAGCACCTCGCGCATGTGGAAGCCCCACAGGCGGCGCAGCCCGTCGTAGTGGGTCTCGTTGCGGAAGCACCGGCCGACGGCGGAGAGCCGGACGCCCTCGCCGACGTCCTGGCCCTCCAGCGAGAGCAGCAGGCCGTAGCAGGTGGCGGAGGGCAGCAGGTGGCCGGTGGGCTCCAGCGGCTGCGTGCCGGGGGTCTCGCCGGCGGCCAGGCCGGCGTGGGTGTCGGCGGTGAAGCGGCCGGCGCCGACGCCGAGGTGCGGGAAGTTGCGGAAGTAGTCGAGCTTGGCGAGGCCGTCGACGGCGAGCAGCGGCGGGCCGAGCACCTCGGGGGCGGCCAGTTGGGCGGCGAGCCCGGTGAGGAGGTCGTCGAGGCCGCGGAGCAGCGCGGTGCGGACGGGGTCGAGGGTGACGAGTCCGGGTCCGGCGTCGGCGAGGCGGACGCCGGGTGCGGCGGTGGTGGTGCTCATGTCGGGGCTTCCCTCTCAGCGGGGGCGGTCGGGCGCGGCGGGGCCGCACGGACGGACGCGGAAGGGTCTCGTCGTGGGGCGGGGCCGCGGGGGCGGTGCGGGGTACGGCGCCGGTGCGGGGCGTCGTCGGCGGGTCCGGACGGGGCGCGGCGGTCGGCGGTGCCGCGGGTGGCGGCGCGGGCCTGCGCCCCGTCCGGGGCGGGCCGACGCTCCGTCAGGGTCCGGGGTCGAGGGGGACATTAGGACAGTTGCTTGCCAATTGTCTAGACCAACTCGCAACCGCAGCGAGCTTGACCCGAGGCCATCGCCGGTTACTCGGCAGGAACTTGACATTCCTTGTGGTCTGGACCAATGTCGGGGTCCGAGGCCGGAGCGGCCGCGGTGCTCCCCTGCGCCGCCCTTCCCCGCCGCCCGCCTCGGCCGGCCCCGCTGCGGGGGCCGCCGCGCCCGTGCCGCCTCCCGGCCCGGGGCGCACCAGCCCCGTCCGCCCGTCCCACCCCGCCCTGGCACGCCGTCGTGCCCGGGCCGCCGCCGGGACACCGGACGCCCCCGTTCGACCGCCTTCCGCCTGCTCCCTGGAGGGACAGCTCCCATGTCCGCACCATCGCGCCGCGCCCATCTGTTCCGGGCCGCGAGCGACCGCCCGTACTTCAGCAACGACGGCGAGTCCTACCTCGCCCAGCACACCCTGCGCGAGCTGACCAAGTCCCGGCCGCTGCGCGTGCTGTCCGAGGAGGACTTCGCGCACTGGCAGACCTACGGCTACGTGATCGTCCGCGAGGCCGTCCCGGCCGAGCACGCCCGCCGGATGCTCGACTTCGCCTGGGAGTTCCAGGGCCTGGACCCCGAGGACCCGGCCACCTGGTACGCGGAGCGGCCGATCCGCAGCGAGCTGGACCAGCAGCTGCTCGTCTACGGCTTCGTCGAGGCGTACCACCACCAGCTGCTCTGGGACAGCCGGCAGACCCGGCGGGTCTACGACGCCTTCGTGGACGTCTGGGACTGCGAGGAGCTGTGGGTCACCCTGGACCGGCTCAACCTGAACCCGCCGAACCGCGGCATCCGCGACCGGGCGCTGATCGACCCCACCGACCGGGGCTTCGACATCGAGCTGCACTGGGACATCGACACCACCCTCGGCGTCCCCCCGCAGCGGGTGCAGGGCATCATCGCGCTCAACGACACCTCCCCGGAGACCGGCGGCTTCCAGTGCAACCCGGAGCTGTTCCGGCGGTTCGAGTCGTGGAAGCTCACCCAGCCGGCCGACCGCGACCCGATCCGCCCGGACATCGACCGGGCCGAACTCCCGGTCGTGCGGCCCGAACTGCACCCCGGCGACCTGCTGATCTGGAACGGCCTGCTGGCGCACGGCGTCGCCCGCAACCTCTCCGAGCAGGGCGTGCGCGCCGTGCAGTACCTGTCGATGATGCCCGCCCTGGAGGAGCACGAGCGGCTGCGCAAGTCCCGGGTCGACTCCTGGCGGCACCTGCGCACCCCGCGCTGGAACCGCACCCTGGTCGGCGACCCGGTCCTGCACGAGTCCAAGCGCTACCCGACCGCACAACTCACCGAACTGGGCAGCAAGTTGCTCGGCCTCAGCTCCTGGCACGAGCCCGCCGCCGACGCTGCCGACGCCGGGGTTCCCGCAGCCGCCGCGACCGGAGTGACCGAGTGCGCCGCGTCTGCCTGACCCTGCCCACCAACCGCCCCTGCCTCCCGGCGCTGCGCGCACTCCTCGCCGAAGCCGCCCACGGGGCAAAGGAGTTCGGGGTCGAGGTGGCCGTCCTGGTGCTGGACTCCTCGCCCGCCCCGGTGGTCGCCGAGCACGCCGCCGCCCTCGCGGCCGACCCGGCGGCCCCGGGCGTGCGCGTCCACCACTACGACGAGGACGCCCAACGCGCCTTCCTCGCCCGGGTCCTGGCCCGGGCGGGGCTGGCCGACCGGGACGGCCTGCTCGACCGGCTGCTGCCCGACGCCGTCTCCTACGGCGCCTGCACCGACCGGGCCTTCCTGTTCGCCGAGGCGCTCGGCTGCGCCTCGGTGCACCGCCGCGACTCCGACTCCCGCTACCAACTCCTCGACGGCGCACCGGTGTTCCCGATCGACCAGGAACTCGCCGCGGTCGGCCGCCCCGCCGCGGCGGTGGCCGACCGGATCGGTGCCGGCCGGCTGGCCCGGCTCGGCCCGCGCGCCGCCGAGCTGCCGGTGGCCCTGGCCGGGGCCTCCTTCATCGGCGAGCTCTCCGTCGACGTCGCGGAGATCCTGGAACTCGACCCCGCCGTGCACGCCGAACTCGTCGGCCTCTCCCTCCCCCCGACCGTCCCGCCGCCCTGGCGCCCCCAGGCCGTCAAGGAGGCCTTCCGCGGCGCCGGCACCGCGCCGTTCACCACGGACCGCCCCGTCCTCGGCCAGGTCGCGCCCAACCGGGTCGACATGTGCAACGTCGCCCTCGACCGCGAGGTCTACGCCCGGGTGCCGCTGCCGACCGCCACCGAGACCATCGGCACCGACTACTTCCTGCTGCACGTCCTGCACCACGCGGGCCTGCCCGGCGTCCTGCACAACCGGCACATCGTCAACTTCCACACCGGCGAACGCCGCACCGGCCCCGGCCGCACCGCGTACCACCTGCGGCTGGCCAAGTTCCTCCTGCTCACCGGCAGCCTGAACGCCGTCTTCACCACCCTCGCCGAGACCGACCTCCTCACCCCCGACGGCCGCCTCCGCCCCGAACGGATCGCCACCGCCGTCCGCACCGCCCCCGCCCCCGACCCGGCCCGCCTCACCACCATCACCGACGCCTACCACCGCCTCGGCCCCGCCTGGTCCCCCCTCACCGACACCCTCACCACCCACCACGACCGCCTCCTGGCCCGGGCCGCCACCGACCTCACCGACTTCGCCGCCCTCCTCGACACCTGGCCCACCCTGACGGCGGCCGCCCGCCAGGAACCCCTCTAGGAAGCCCTCCAGGAAGCTCCGTCCTAAACGAAGCTCCGTTATGGGCCCGCTGGGAGCGAAGCTCCAGGGGCCCGGGGAACGGCGGGGCCGAGGGGCGGGCATCCCACAGGCTGCGAGGCGCTACCCCGTTTCGGGCCGAAGGTCCTCGGCGAAAGCCCCGTAGCGCCCCACTGTGCCCCGGCCCCACGCCCCTCGGCCCCGCCGTTCCCCGGGCCCCTGAATACTCCCCTCTCCGAAAGGTGCATGCTCCTTGCCTCCCTCCACCTCACGCACCGTCACCGTCCACTGGGCGGCGGACGGCTCGCGGCGGGGCCCGCTGACCCTCGGTCAGGCCAACATGATCCGGTGCATCCTGCGGGACGGCGCGGCCGACGTGGACATCCACGACGTGTGGCCCGTCCCGGCGGGGGTGTCGACCGGGGCGGTGCTGGACGCCCTGCGCGAGCTGACACTGCGTCACGAGGCGCTGCGGACGGTGTTCCCGCGCCCGGATTCCGGCGTGCTGCCGGTGGAGCAGGTCGTGCTCGCCGAGGGCGCGTTCACCGTCACCGTCACCGACTTCGACGTGCTCCCGGCGGAGCCGGCCCGGCACGCGGACGGGCTGGCTCGCGCCGCGCGGCTCGCGCCGTTCGACCTGGCCACCGACCACCCGCTGCGCACCGTCCTGCTGACCGAGCGCGGGGCGCCCACCCTGCTCGCCCTGGTGGCCGGGCACGCCGCCGCCGACGGCAGTGCTCTCGCGGTGCTCCGCGAGGACTGGACCGCACTCCTGTCCGGCGCCGAACTCCCCGACTTGAAGGACACGTTGACGCCCCTCCAGCTCGCCGAGGAGGAGGCGGCCCCGGCCGGCCTGCGCAAGGCGGAGGCCTCGCTGCGGTACTGGGAGCGGATCCTGCGGACGGCGCCGCAGGCGATGTTCGCCGAGCCCCGGGCCAGGACCGCGGGCGGCAGCGCCGCCCAGCTGACGCTCCGTTCGGCGCGCGGCGGCGCCGCGCTGGGCCGGGCGTCCGAGCGGCTGGGGGTGCCCGCGCCGACGGTGCTGCTGACGGCCTGGTGCGCGCTGGTGGCGCACCGCGCGGGGCAGTCCGCGTACCTGGGCGCGGCCCCGACGGCGAACCGCTACAAGGCGCAACTCGCCCGCACCGTCACGCCGTTGTCGCAGGACGCGCTGCTGCTGCTGGACGTCCCGGCGGGCGCCGGGTTCGACGGGCTGCTGAAGTCGGCGTGGGCGGCGGCGCTGAACGCGTACCGGCACAGCCGGTTCGACGCGCTGCGGCTGTGGGAGATGATCGACGCGACCACGGTGGAGCGGGGCAGCCGGTTCGGCCGGGACGTGGTGTACAACGACGTCTCGGGGCTGCCGGGGGCACTGCGCCCGGCCGCGGCGACGGCGGCGGAAGCGCCCGCCCTGGAACTGGTCTGGGGCGACGAACAGGCCCTGCCCACGGCCCTGTTGACATTCGTCTACCGCACCGATCCGCTGCTGCACCTGGCGCTGTGGGCCGATCCGCAGCTGTTCGACCGGGCCGAGGCCGAGGGGTTCCTGACCGGTCTGGTGCGGCTGCTGGAGGCGGCGACGGACGGTGACGTGCCGCTGGCGGAGCTGACGGCCGTCACGGGGGTGGCCGGTCCGGAGCGGGGTGGCGACTGGGTGCTGGTGGACGGCTGCTGGGTCTCCCCGGCGGCCGTCGCGGCGGCGCTCTCCGACGCCCTGGACGGCCGACCGGCCCACGTCACGGCCGATCTGACGGCGTACCTCGCCGCCCCGGCCGACCCGCGCGGGGCGCACGACGCGCTGCTGCGGGTGCTGCCCGCGCGGCCGGGCGTGCTCGCCCCGCGCCGCTACCTGATCGTGCCGGACGTTCCGGCCGAACCCGGCCTGCCCGCGGCCTGGTTGCAGCAGCCGATACTCGTGGAAGGAAGCGGCCGCCCGGCGGCCGAGCCGAGATGACCATGGACGACAAGCTTGTCGAGGACCGCCCGGGCGACGCCCCGGCGGACTCCCCCGCCTCCCCCGCCCCCCTGAGCCCGTGGCGCTCGCACCGCTTCCGGCTGCTGTTCCTGGCCCGCAGCTCCTCGCTGTTCGCCGACGGCATGCTGATGGTGTCGCTGACCGCGGCGGTGCTGCGGACCGGCCACGGCGAGAGCGGGGTCGGCTACGCGCTGGCCGCGTGGATGGCCCCGATCGTGCTGCTGGTGCTGTTCGGCGGCGTGCTGGCGGACCGCTTCACCCCGCAGCTGATGATGGTCGGCGCGGACGCGGTCCGGATGCTGGCGATGCTGGTGCTGGCGCTGCTGCTGGCGGTCACCGACGTGTCGCTGTGGCAGATCATGGCGCTGATGGCGCTCTCCGGCGCGGCCACGGCGATGTTCCAGCCGGGCCTGGCGGGTCTGGTGCCCCGGGTCGCCGAGGACGTCCAGCGGGCCAACGCGCTGCTGCGGATCTCCGAGGCGGTCTGCACCCTGCTCGGCCCGGGCGCGGCCGGTCTGCTGGTCGGCTACTGGAGCGTGGCGGGCTCGTTCACCGCGATCGCGGCGGCGTTCGCGCTCAGCGCGCTGGGCCTGCTGCCGCTGCGCAACCTGGGCACCGACGGGCCCGCCGACGAGCCCGCGGCCCCGATCTGGCACCGACTGGCCGTCGGCTGGCGGGAGTTCAGCTCCCGGCCGTGGCTGTGGGGCGTGATCGCGGTCTGGTCGGTGTACGGGCTGCTGGTGTTCGGCCCGTCGGTGCCGCTGGGCGCGGTCGCGCTGACCGACCAGCACGGTTCCGCCGGCTACGGCTGGATCGCCTCGGCGGACGGCGCGGGCACCATCGTCGGCGGCCTGCTCGGCATGCGGGTCCGACCGGCGAAGCCCCTGGTGGCGGGGGCCTGCGCGATGCTCTTCTTCTCGCTCAACCCGCTGGCCCCGGCCCTGCACTGGTCCTTCGCCCTGACCGCCCTGACCGGTCTGGTCGCGGGTGCGGGCTTCGCCTTCTGGGGCGTCATGTGGTCCACCAGCGTGCAGACCCACATCCCGCTCGCCGTGCTGGCCCGGGTCTCCGCGTACGACGTGGCGGGCTCCATCATGGTCATCCCGGTCGGCCGCGCCCTCTCCGGCCCGATCGCCGCCGCCTTCGGCACCGACCGCGTCCTGCTGTTCTCCGCCGTCGCGGGCCTCCTCCTGCTCACCCTGATGATCGCCGTCCCGGCCGTCCGCACCCTGGGCCGCACCCCGGCGGCCCCGCTCCCCGAAAGCTGACGCCTCCGCAAGACGCCCGGTCGGGGAGCGATCCCCCGGGGCCGGCCCCGACCGGATGGACGCACGTCGCCCGTGTCCCTGCCTCAGTCCCACCAGAAGTCCCAGCAGGGGGTGCGGACGAGCCGTTGGGCGTATGCGGCCAGCGTGCACGGGTGGCTGCCCTGCCAGATGTTGTCGGGGCAGAACGCGAAGTGCTCGGCGGCCACCGGAAGGGCTTCCTCCACCGAGGCCGGGGGTGCTGCGACGCTCAGGTGGAGGGTGGAGGGGCCGACCGCAACGACGCGTACGCCGAAGCGTTCTTCCCAACTGGCCACGACGGCAGAGAACTTGGCAGTGTCGTTGTCGTGGTTGACCGGCCCGTCCCACCCTGCGGCGGTGAGCGCGTCGGCACCCGAGCCGGCGGCGACGAGTCCGAGACGGGCGTGCGGCCGGCGGGCGGCGAAGTGCCGCGCGTACTCGACGGCCGCGGTGTCCGGGTCGGCGGTCGGCCGGTGGGCCGGTGCGAGTCCCGGCCAGGCTCGCCCGAAGGGGGCGGTGACGGCCAGGCGGTCTTCCGGCGACAGCACGTCGTCGTCCTCGTCGATGGTGGTGCCGTTCTTCCACCATCGCGCGAGGAGCTCGGCCACGTCGTGGGTGTCCGGGGAGGACATCCGCTCGGGGAAGAGCTCACCGGAGCCCCAGGGACTGAACTCGCCGTCGTGGAGGCCCCTGGAGTCGAGCAACAGCGGCCACAGGCCCGTCCGAGCGCACTCGGCGTGCAGGCGGGCCCAGAGCTCGGCGGCGGCAGGTCCGTCGCTCATCCAGAGGGGTTGGACGTCTCCGCCGCCTTCGTCCGACGTGATCATCCGGCCGGGCGGGAGCGGGGTCTCGACGGCGGACAGGAGCTCAGGGTTCATGCGCGGATGCTAGCCCCGGGCCCCGACACCGGACGCGCTGAACGAGGCGGGTTCGACCCGAGCACCCCGAGAACAGGCTTTCCCTCCCCGTGACGGGGCGTCAGCCCAGGGCCGTCGCCAGGGACTCCAGTTCCTGCAACGGATCGGCCCCGACCGGGGCGAGCACCACGCAGGTCGCACCCGCCGCGTGCCGGGCGGCGATCGCGGCGCGGGCCTCGGCCGGGGTGCCGGTGACGGCGAGGGCGCGGACCCAGTCGGCGGGCATGGTGCGGGCGAACTCCGCGCCGTCGGCACTCGCGGCGCGGAGGGCCCGGAACTCGGCGGCGAACGGCAGCGGTGCCAGGTGCGCGGCCCAGTCGGGCTCGCCGATCGCGGTGAGCCCGGCCCGGGCCCGGTCGACCGCGCCTTCGCCGTCCTCGTCCACGGCCGCCACGTCGTACACCACCACCTCCGCGTCCGTCCGGCCCAGGTGGGCGAGCGAGGCGCTGATGTAGCCGGGCGCGGCGGGTTCGGCCAGCAGCAGGCCGTCGGCCACCTCCCCCGCGAGGGCCTGCGACTTGGGGCCGCGGACGCCGAGCAGCACCGGCGGCACCGTCTCCGGGAGCTCCGTCAGCACCAGTCCCCCGCACCGGACGTAGCGGCCGTCCGCCGGACCGGGCTCGCCGCGCAGCAGGGCGCGCAGGGTGGTGGTGAACTCGCACAGCAGGGTGAGCGGACTGGCCGGCCAGGCGCCCGCGGCCCGCATCCAGTCGGGCATGCCGTGGCCGACGCCGGCGATCAGGCGGCCGGGATGCAGCTGGGCCAGGGTGGCGAGCTCCATCGCGGCGAAGGCGGCGTTCCGGGCCCCGGCGGGCAGCAGGCCGATGCCGACGGTGATCCGCCGGGTGGCGGCGAGCACGGTCGCGGCCTGGGCGATCCCGCCGCGCCAGCCGAGGTCCTCCACCACCCACAGCTCGTCGAAGCCCAGCTCTTCCGCCCGCCGCGCGTACGGGAGGAAGTCGCGCACCGGCAGGTCGCGGGGCAGCAGGACGCCGGTGCGCCGACGGGCGTCGGTGCAGGCCATCGGGGTTCCCTCCGTACGGTACGTCACGTCGCGGCTCCCGAACCGAAGCCCACTGCCGATCATAGGATCGTCCCGTTCAGACAGAACCGCCGCCCGACACCCCGCCTGGCACCCCGCCCGACACCCCCTCAGACCGCCACGGCCCGCTCCTCCACCGCCACCGCCACCGCCAGCCGATCGGCCACGGCCACGGGGGTGCGCCGGTCCACCGCCCAGGACGCCACCGCGATCACGAAGCCGAGCAGCGAGAGGCCGGCCCCGACCAGGGTCGGGGAGGTCCAGCCCAGGCCCGCGCCGAGGGCGACGCTGCTGAGCCAGGCGCCCAGCGCGTTCGCCGCGTTGAAGGCGCCCTGGACGGTGGCCGAGGCCAGGGTGGGGGCCTTGCGGGCCTTCTGGATCACCAGGGTCTGCACGGTGGGGACGGTGGCGAAGCCGGCCGTGCCGATCAGCACCACGGTGACGGCGGCCGACCAGCGGGCGTGCGCGGTGACGGCGAACAGCGCGAGCGCGGCGGCCATCGCCAGGAACGCGGCGCAGATCGACGGGCGCAGCGCCCGGTCGGCCGCGTAGCCGCCGATCGCGTTGCCGAGGGTCATGCCGACGCCGAACAGGGCGAGGATCAGCGTGACGGAGCCGTCGGCGAAGCCGGAGACGTGGGTGAGGGTGGGCGTGATGTAGGTGTAGCAGGAGAACAGGCCGGCGCAGCCGAACACCACGGTGCCGAGGGCGAGCCAGAGTTGGCCGCTGCGGAAGGTCCGCAGTTCGCTGCGGATGCCCGCGCCGGGGTGGCTGGGCAGCTGCGGGACGAGCCGGGCGACGGCGAGCGCGCCGAGCAGGCCGATGACCACCACGACGAGCATCGCGGCGCGCCAGCCGAGGCGCTGGCCGAGCAGGGTCGCGGCGGGCACGCCGACGATGTTGGCCACCGTCAGGCCGGAGAACATCACCGAGACGGCGCGGGCCCGCAGGTGCGGGGCGACGAGTTCGGCGGCGGCGACGGCGCCCGCGCCGAAGAACGCGCCGTGCGGCAGGCCGGTGATCAGACGGGCCGCGGCGAGGAAGGCGAAGTTCGGGGCCAGCGCGCACAGCAGGTTCCCGAGGGTGAACAGTCCGACCAGGCCCACCAGGACGGCCTTGCGCGGGAGTTTCGCGGCGGCGGCGGTGAGCAGCGGCGCCCCGATCACCACGCCCAGCGCGTACATCGAGATCAGCCAGCCGGCCCGGGGTTCGTCGACGCCGAGGCCGTGCGCGATCTGCGGGAGCAGGCCCATGGCGGTGAACTCGGTGGTGCCGATGGCGAACGCGGTGACGGCGAGGGCGACGAGCGCCAACGGCATGAGGGGGCTCCAAGCGGGCGGGCGGGGGTGGCGGACGGGGCGGCACCGACGTCATGTCAACGTTGTCAGCCCTGCCCGAGTCTATCCGCCGCCCGGGGTTCCCCCGCAGGTCCGCCCACCTGGCGGTCACCCGTCGCGCGGGTGGCCGCGAAGTGTCTGCGACGGTCAGCGCCCGGACCTGATGGTGACTCGGTCGGGGGCGGTCCACTCCACGCCCGCGGAGGAGCCAGCCAGGCGCTCGGCCTGCACCGGCCTGCACCGGCCTGCCGGAGCGAGACGCCCACCGCCCCGGCAGGTGGGCGCCTGTTGCACCGCCCCGTCGGGACTTCGACGTCCCGTCAGGCGGTGGTCCGGGCGAGCCGGGCGGCGGCCTCGGCCGGGGGCAGCACGTGCAGGAGTTCGGCCCGGCCGGGCAGCAGCGGGAAGAACCGGTCGGCGTTCCAGCCCCGGCGGTAGGCGGGGGTGTCGAGGACCAGCACGCGTTCGCCGTCGACCACGGGGATGTCCGCGGGCAGGCCCTCGTTCCAGATCCGTTCGCCGTCGGGGGCGAGCAGTTCGAAGGCGCCGTGGGTGTCGACCCCGCTGCGCCCCCGGGCGGGCGCCGGGTCGGTGGCGAGGCGGACGGCCTCGGCGGACGGGGCCTCGCCGGGCAGGTGGCCGCCGCCGATCAGCAGGTGGGCGAGCAGGGTGTGCAGCTGGAAGTTGTCGCCGATGCCCGCGATCCGGATCCGGTAGCCGGTGCCGCTGGGGCGGTGCAGCACGGTGACGGGGACCTCGTCGAGGACCGCCAGCGCGTACCGCAGGCACTTCAGGTCGTGGGCGCCCAGCGCCGCGAGCGCGTCGACGGCGGGCAGCAGCGCCGCGCCGTACCGCTGCCGGACGGCGGTGCTGCGGCACAGCACGGCCAGCGCGGGGGCCTGCCAGTCCTCGATCCCGCACCAGGCGAGGGCCGCCCGCACCGTCTCGTACTCGGCGCCGCCGAGCCGCTCGACCAGGGCCTCGGCCGCGTCCTCGCCGGTCCCGGGCAGCTCGGCGTCCGCGCCGGCCGTCTCCCGCCAGCGCCGGGCCAGCCCGAGCGCGGCCCCGACCTCCTCCTGGACGGCCGTCAGGATCGGCCCGGCGCACGCCTGCGGGTCGGCCCCGCGCTCCACGCAGAACCCGGCCGCCGTGGCCAGCACCGCCCGCGGCCCGGTCTCCGGGAACCCGGCCAGCAACCCGGCCAACCGCGGCCCGGCCGCCCGGCACTCCGCCTCGTCCGCCCCCTGCAGCGCCCCGCCGAGGACCGCGGTGAACGCCCGCTCGGTCCGCTCCGGGTCCCTGGCGGCCACGCCCTGTTCGAGGTCGGTCAGGTACTGGTCGAGGCCCGCGGCCTTCTTCTTCCGGAAGATCACGGCTGCACCGTAGACGCCCGACGCTCACTCGATCAACTGTCCGACGGCGACCGCCCGCGCTGTCGGCCGACACCGCTACCGTGTCCCCGGTCCGACTGCCCGGAGGAACCGTCCGACTGTCCGGAGGAACCGATGGCGCTGCCCGTCCCCGCCGACCTCGACCAGTACCCGGGGGCGCTGGTCGCCGCGGCCTGCGCGGAGTTCGGCACCGAGCACGTGGTCGAGTGGTGCGCCGCCCTGCTGGCGGGCCGGGCCGCGCCGGACGACCCGGAGCGGCCGTCCCTGTACTGGATCGGCGGCCGTCCCGCCGCGGGCACGCTGCGCACGGGACGGACGACCGGCCCCGACCTGAGCCACTGGCCCCGGGTCTGGGCGGCCCGGGCCCTGCGCTACGCGTGGACGCCCGCCGCCGCCCCGGCGGTCGTCGGCGCCCTGGCCGACCCCTCCTGGCGGGTCCGCGAGACCGCCGCCCGGGTGGCCGCCCTCCGGGAGCTCCCCGAAACGGTCGACCTGCTCGCCGCCCTGACCACCGATCAGGTCCCCCGGGTCCGGGCCGCCGCCCTGCACGGCCTCGGCACCCTGGGCGAGGGCGAGCACGCCGAACCGCTCCGCGCCGCCCTCGACGACCCCGCCCCGGCCGTCGCCACCGCCGCCGCCAAGGCCTTGCGCACCCTGTGCCACCGCCTCGACCGCGACCTCTGAGGGCCGTCCTCACACCCCCGGCGCGGCGCCGGCCGGGCTCTCCAGGTGGTGCCAGGCGTGGGTGCAGCCGTCGGCGCAGAAGCGGACGCGGCGGCGGTCGTCGGCGACGGCGAGCAGGGCAACCAGCAGGCGGAAGGACTTGACCCGTTCGTCCGGCGGCAACTGGACGATCCTGGTGAGCTGGGTGCCGAGGTGCCGACCGCGCGCCAGCAGCACCGCCGGGGTGTGGGTGGGGCGGAGGCCGGCCCGGCGGACGCTCTCCGGCGCGTCCTCGGCGAGCGCGCGGGCCTGGTAGCAGTACTCCGCCAGTTCGCGCAGCACGAGGACCTGCTCGGCGCCGTCCAACTCCTGGAACCACCGGACCCCCTGGTCGAGCGGCCTGATCCCCTGCGCCAGCCCGTTCAGCAGCACCGCACGCTCGCCCAGCACCACCCGTACCCCCGTCCCTGCTCCGGTGTCAGCCCGGGACGGTCGTCCTGGCCGGTCGCCGGGTGCGGTCGAGGGTAGCGGGCGGGCGTCCCGGGCGGGCGGGGGCCGTGAGCGCCTGTATCCGGCGGACCTCGGCCCGGACGTCGGCCAGCGCGTCGTCGGCTCCCCCGGCGGGGACGGGCGCCGGGCCGGTACCGGGGCGTCCGTACGGGCCCGGGCGCTCCAGGGCGTCGGCCGCGGCGGCGAGCGTCCCGGTGAGCCGGCGGGCGGTCGTGGCGGCCGGGGCCGGGGTCCCGTGGTCGCGTTCCACGGCGTACGCGGTGGCGGCGTCGGCGAGGCGTTCGGCGTGCACGGTCAGCCGCAGCCAGTCCGGGCCGGGCGGGCCGCCGGGCTGCAGTTCGGCGGCCGCGGTCTCCGCGGCGGCCCGGGCCTGCGCGAGGGTCCGGTAGGCGGCCCGGCGCAGCTCGGTCCGGCGTGCGGCGGCCCCGTCCGGACGCTCGCTCAGCACGTGGTCCAGGTAGCGCTGGGTGTGCCGCAGCGCGTGCGCGGCCCGCTGCCCGACCCGGGCCCGGGTGTCGGCGAGACCCGGCAGGTGCCCGACCAGCAGCACCAGGACGCACGCCAGCGCGGTGTCGACGAGCCGCCCGGCCGCGGCACCCCGGTCCCCGCCGACGGTGACGAAGGCCAGCACGGTCACGGTGATCACGGCGGTCTGCGCGGCGAAGTGCCGCTGCGCGACGGGTATCAGCGCCCCGGCCACCCCCACCGCCCCGACCGGCCACCACGGTGCGGGCAGCACCGGCAGCAGGCCCCCGACCAGCAGCACCCCGGCCACCGTCCCCACGAACCGGTTGACCACCCGCGAGAACAACGGCCCGTAGTCGGGCTTCACCAGGAACGCGGCCGTCACGGGCAGCCAGTACCAGTGCCCGGTCCGCAGCGACAACGCCACCACCGCACTCACCCCGACACACACCGCCACCCGCACCCCGCCCGCCACCCCGGCCCGCCCCCACGGCCGCACCCCGGGCACCGCGCCCGCCTCCCCGCCGGCCCCGTCCCCCTTCCCGGCCGACACTCGGCGCCACCACGCCGCAACGCCCGACGGCTCCTCGACCGCACCCTCCCGTCGCGGCACCGCCACCGCACCCGACGGACCGTCGGCCCCGGCCCGCTCTCCCCCGGTACGTGCTTGTCGGCGGGCCGGGCCCAGGACCCGGGCGGCCAGGGCGCGCCGGGCGACCGCCGTGACGGGGGCCGTTCCGTCGGCAGGGGTGCCGAAGGCGAGCGCGGCGTGCAGGACGGCCCGGTCGAAGGCCGCGGTCGCGGGGGTCGAGACGGCCGGCACCGGCAGCGGGCCGGGCAGCCGGTCGGCGCGGACGGCCTCGGCCAACCGCCGCGGCCCGTCGGCGAGCCGCCCGGGCAGCGGGCGACCGTCGTGCAGCAGCGCGACCCCCGCCTCGCACAGCGCCGAGGCCGCCGCGAGCCGAACCCGCAGCGCATCCACCCGCCCCCGCCCCTCGAACGCCCACCACCCCCGGCCACCGCCCGCCACCTCACCGCTCCCCGCCGCCCCGGCACCTCCCGACGCCTCGTCGGGCCCCACCTGCCCGGCGTCCCAGGACGACCGGCCTCCTCCCGACCACCCGACAGCCCGGTCAACACCTCCCGGCACCTCGTCAGACCCCGGCCACCCGACGCCACCGGACGACCGGCCTCCTCCCGAGCCCCCGACAACCTGCCCAGCACCTCCCGACGCCCCGCAGAGTTCCGCCCACCCGACGCCACCGGACGACCGGCCTCCTCCCGACACCTCGTCAGACCCCGCCCACCCGACGCCACCGGACGACCGGCCTCCTCCCGAGCCCCCGACAACCTGCCCAGCACCTCCCGACGCCCCGTCGGCACCCGCCCACCCCGAGCGGAGGCTCTCGCCGGCCCGGTCGAGGGCGGCGGTGAGCTGCCGGCGGGCGGTCTCGGCGCGGTCGGTCCCGGCCGCGTCCAGCGCGTCAGCGAGGGCGTCGAAGACGGCGGCGACGGCGTGGCGTTCGGCGTGCCGGGGGCGGGGGTGGGTGGTGAGTTGGCGGAGCAGCAGGAGCCAGCCCGCGCCGGAGAGGTAGCAGGCGGCCTTGGCCCAGCCGGGCAGCGGGACGGGCATGCCGCAGCCGAGGGCGGTCAGGACGAGCAGTTGCACGGCGGTGGCGGAGGCGACCGGCCCGGCGACGCTGATCGCGCCGCAGAGCAGCCCGACCGCGCCCAGCAGCGGGACGGCCCACCAGCCGGTGGCGATGCCGATCAGCAGGCCGAGGGCACCGCCGAGCGCGGGGACGGCCTGCTGGACGGCGCCGCCGCGCCGCCCGCCGGGACGGTCGTTGACGCCCGCGAACATCGCGCCGAGCCCGGCCAGGATGCCTTCGGCGGGGCGTCCGGCGGCAACCGCGAGGCCGAGCGGGACGGCCATGCCGGCGGCGCCGCGAACGGTCGCCGCCCAGGGCACCGGACCGCGCTGCCGGCGCAGCGGGTGGGTCAGCCAGTCGGGTCGCGCCCACCGTCCGTCCCGCCGCTCCGCGTCCTGCCCATCCGCGTCCCGTCCGCCCGCACCACGTTCGCGCGCACCGCGCCCGCCCGCGTCTTGCCTGTCCGTGGGAGCCCCTTCCGTCGTGCCGCGCCCGGCCTCCCACCGTAGGGCGGGCTGCTGTCGGAGCCGCTTCGACCGCGTTACGCCGACGTGACACCCGCCCCGAGCAGCCGGCCAGGTCGGCCGGTGGCGCGCCCGTCCCCGGCCCCGTCCCCGGCCCCGTCCTCGTCCCCGGGCCCGTCCCCGGAAAACCCGGTGCGCCCGCACCGGCCGCCCGGCTAGCGTCCGTTCTTTGCCGAAAAACGGACGCTCGGCGGACGGACGGAGTGGATTCTCGTGGCGGGCAAGGGCTTTCGCGGGCTGGGGCGCGCCTTCGGCACGCTCTGGTCGGCGTCGGCGGTGTCGACCCTGGGCGACGGCATCGTGGCGGCGGCCGCGCCCCTGGTGGTGACGTCGCTGACCAGGGACCCGGTGCTGGTCGGCCTGTCGGTGTTCGTGCAGCAGCTGCCGTGGCTGGTGCTGGCGCCGGTCAGCGGCGTACTGGTGGACCGGGTGGACCGGCGGCGGCTGACGGTGGCGATGGACGCGGCGCGGGCGCTGCTGACGGCGGTACTGGCGGCCTCGGTGTTCCTGGACGCGGTCTCGCTGCCGCTGATCTACGCGGTGGGCCTGCTGCTGGGGTCCTGCTCGGCGCTGGGCGACAACGCGTCCTCGGCGATCCTGCCGTCGGTGGTGACCTCGGCGGACCTGCCGCGCGCCAACTCCCTGATGTTCGGGACGTTCTCGGTCCTGAACAAGCTGTGCGGACCGCCGCTCGGCGCGGCCCTGTTCGGGATGGCGGCGGGCCTGCCGATGCTGGTCGACGCGCTGAGCTTCGCGGGCGCGGCGGCCCTGCTCGCCACCCTCCGCCTGGCCGCCGACGCCACCTCCACCACCTCCACCGCCTCCGAGCCGGCGGCCCCAGCGGCGGACGTCCCGATGCGCCGCCGGTTCGCCGAGGGCGTGCGCTGGCTGTGGGGCCAACCGGCCGTCCGGACGCTGACGCTGGCGCTCTGCCTGATGAACGTGACGCTGGTCGCCGGGTTCTCGGTGATGGTGCTCTACGCGCGCGAGCACCTGGGCCTGTCGGACTTCGGCTACGGCGTGCTGCTGGCGGCCTCCGCGGTCGGCGGCCTGCTGGGCGCGGTGGTCGCGCCGCCGCTGCAGGCCCGCTTCTCCGCCTCGGTGCTGCTGCGCACGGGGCTGGTGCTGGAGACGCTGACGCACGTCGGCCTGGCTCTGGCGGGGTCGGCCTGGGTGGCGGGCGCGGTGCTGGCGGTGTTCGGCGTGCACGGCTCGATCTGGATGGGCGTCGACCGGACGCTGGTGCAGCGCGCCGTCCCGGACGGGCTGCGCGGCCGGGTCAACAGCGTCTTCATGGCCCTGGCGGTGGGCGGTTCGGCGCTCGGCGCGCTGATCGGCGGTCCGCTGGCCCGCACCTTCGGCCTGACCGGCCCGTTCTGGTTCTCCGCGGTCGTGATGGCCGCGCTCACCGTCTTCGCCTGGCGCCCGTTCAGCCGCACCATCGACACCGTCCCCGTCCCCGTCCCCGAGCCCGCCGCCACCAACACCACCAGCACCAGCACCACCAGCACCGAGCCGGCCGCGAAGCCGGTCTGACGCCCTGTCACCGGCCGCGGGCATGATGAACGGCATGACGCACACCGCCCGCCGGATGTTCGAGCTCCTGGAGCCGATCTGCCTGGTGACCTACTTCGCCGACGAGTGCAACGAGGAGCTGGCCGCGCTCGGCCACCGCACCTACTGGGACGGCTACTTCGCGTCCCGCGCCGCGCCGCTGGGGCGGGTCCCGGCGGAGGTGGTGGACGCGGCGTTCTACAGCTTCGCCCCGGGCGAGGTGGCCCGGCACATCCCGGGCGCGTGGGAGCGGATCCCGCCGGAGGCGTCCCTCGCGGCCCGGGAGCGCGGCAGCGCGGCCTCGCTGCGGCGCATCCTGGGGCCCGAACTGGCCGACTCCCCGGGGCTGGCGCGCACCGCGGACCTGACCACCAGGGCGGCGCTCGGCGCACCCGTCGCGGGCCGGGTGATGTACGCGGGGATGCGGGCCCTCCCGGTGCCGGCCGACCCGGTCGCCCGGCTGTGGCACTCGGCGACGGTGCTGCGCGAGCACCGCGCGGACGGGCACGTCGCGGCGCTGGTCGGCGCCCGGATCGGCGGCACCGAGGCGCACCTGCTCTCCGCGCTGGCGATGGGCGTCGACCCGCCGGAGTCCTTCGGCCGGGTCCACCACCTGCCGAAGGCCCGGCTGGCCGCCGCCGTGGCGGGGCTGCGCGAGCGCGGCCTGGTCGACGCCGAAGGGCGGTTCACCGGGGCGGGCCGCGCCCTCAAGGACCGGATCGAGGCCCTGACCGACGAGCTGGCCGCCGCGCCGTACGAGGTGCTCTCCCCGGCCGAGTTGGACGAACTGGTCGCCGGGCTGGAACCGCTGACGGCCCGGCTGGTGGCGGCCGGTTCGGCCTGACCGGCCGCCACCCGGCGCGGCCTGCCGCCGCTCCGCGTCCCGGGTGCGGTATACCTGCCGGGGAACGGGTGACGGCGGGTACGAACGGCTTGAACGGCACGAACGGTACGAGGTGGTGCGGGTGGTCCGGCGGCGGGTACTGGTCTCGGGCACGGTGCAGGGCGTCTTCTTCCGCGACTCCTGCCGCCGGGAGGCGGCGGACGCGGGCGTCGCGGGCTGGGTGCGGAACCTGCCGGACGGTCGGGTGGAGGCGGTCTTCGAGGGCGACCCGGCGGCCGTCGACCGCATGCTCGCCTGGGTCCGGCACGGGCCGTCCCGCGCGGTGGTGACGGGCGTCGAGGTGACCGAGGAACCGCCGGAGGGCCTGCTGGTCTTCGCCGTCACCACCTGACGGACCCTCAAGCCCCCGGTGCCGCATCAGGCAACCTTCGCCCTTTCGTGACGACTCGCCCGGGTGCTGCGGATGGCGGCTCCGGGCGATCAGAATGATCACGTGGCTGAACGCGTGCAGGTCCGTGAGACTGGGCCGCACGCAACGCCGGACGGTCCGCACCGGCAAGACCTCCCCCCACTTCAACCACCCCTTCCACCTGACGGGGCGACGGACGGAAAACGCGTCGAGCGGGGGCGCGGTCGCGTCGTACGCTGATCCGCATGGGCTGCACCAGAACCTCCTACGTCTGCCTGCCCTGCCGGGCCTCCTACAAGCAGGCGTACGACACCGGGACCGAGGTGCGCCGCTGCCCGCGCTGCGCCGGGGCCCTGCTGCACGCGGGCTCCGCCTTCGCCGCGCCGCCCCGGCGGGACGCCGCGGCCTGGCGCACCCTCACGCTGCTGCTGAACGCAGGCATCCGCTTCCACAAGGGCTGCTGCGGCGGCCCGGGCTACCGGCCCCGCACCCGCCACGAGGTGCGCGAGCGCACCCTCTACGCCCGTCGCTCGGGCGAACCGCTGGAGCGGGCGCTACTGCACCGTGAGGTCCCGTGGGAGCGCACGACCACCCGGTGAGACGCGGAAGCGGGGGGGGGGGGGGGGGCCCGCCCCCCCCCCCCCCGCCCCCCCCCGGGGGGGGGCGGGGGGGGCGGGGGGGGCGGGCCGGCGGGGGGGGGCGGGGGGCCGGGCGGGGGGGGGCC
>NZ_JBIUTD010000019.1:141428-143690 GCF_044741705.1 Kitasatospora sp. NPDC088134
GGGCCCCCCGCGGGCGCGGGCGCTCCTGCACGGGTGGGGCCGGGGGGCGCGCACGCCCACCGGGTGAGCCGGGTTCGCGGGGGACGGGGGGGCGGCCGACTCCCCCCGCGCCGGCGCTCAGCCGGTGAGGGACGGAGCGGTCGCGGTGGTCGGCTCGCCGGGGCGACCGTCGGGCCGGGCCGGGGCGAAGCCCTTCACCAGGAGCCGGACGGCCAGCGTGACCTCCCAGGCGAAGACCGGGAGGGCGGCCAGTGAACCCGCCGTCGACACCTGCGGGTAGACACCGAACAACACCGCCACCGCCGAGGCGAGGATCAGCGCGCCACCGACCAGCCCGAGCAGGGCGACCGGGCGCGGCACCAGCCGGGAGCGGTGCATCAGGAACGCGAGTGCCAGCGAGTTGGCGCCGAGGACGACGTTCGGACCGAGCAGGAACGTCCAGTCGTGGACGGCGACCAGGGCGCGGGCGGCGGTGGCCGCCTCGGCGCCGGCGTCCCGCCGCAGGGTCACGACGGCGAGCATCCCGACGATGCCGACCGTGATCACCGCGGCCTCCAGCAGTCGCCCGCAGACGTAGCCGAGCGCCACCGCCTCCTGGTGCCGGCGCAGCACGGGGTACAGGACCACCCCGGTACCGATCACCGCCAGCACCAGCACCACCTCGCACAGCGCCCCCGCCGCCACGTGGCCGTCCACGCCGGGACCGGCCACGTACGCGGCACCGTCCAACGCGGGCCGGTACAGCAACATGCCCGCGATCGCCGCGACTTCGGTCACCAGGAACAGGACGCCCGCGACCACCGCCGTCCCCCTGTCCGTCCGCCTGCCCACGGTCGAGTCCACCAGGACCAGCCCCCTTCCACCCCACGTGGTGTACGGCGTACACCTGAGGCTTACCGTAGGCGTACGCCGTACACTCGTCAAGCCGACGAGGGAGACGCGGAAGGAGACCGAGGATGAGCGAGAGCGAAGGGGCGCGCACCACGCCCAACCGCACCCCACCCAACCGCACCCCGCTGAACCGGGTGCGGGTGCTGCGCGCCGCCGTGGCGTTCGCCGACGGCGAGGCGGGCGGCATCGATGTGCTGAGCATGCGCAAACTCGCCCAGGAGCTGGGCGTGGTGCCGATGGCGCTCTACAAGCACGTCGCCAACAAGGAGGAGCTGCTCGCCGGCATGGTCGACGCCGTGGTCGGCGAGATCGACCCGCCGGCCCCCGGTGCCGACTGGAAGGGCGCCGTGCGCGAACGCGTCCTCTCCGCCCGCCGGGCCCTGCGCCGCCACCCGTGGGCGCCGCGCGTGATCGAGACCCTGCCCGCGCCGACACCCGCGATGCTCGGCCACCTGGATACGGTGATCGGCCTGTTCCGGGCGGGCGGACTCTCCGCCGACCTCACCCACCATGCGATGCACGCCCTCGGCGGGCGCGTCCTGGGCTTCACTCAGGAGCTCTTCGAAGCCTCCCCGGGTCCGGAGCAGGCCGCTCCTGACCCCCGTCCGGCCCTCCACTACCCGAACATCGCCGAGATCGCGGCCTCCGCCGCCCACGGCGAGGACGGTGCGGCGGTCGGCGGCGGCTGCGACGATCAGTTCGAGTTCGAGTTCGCCCTGGACGTGCTGCTCGACGGCATCGGCCTTCTGCACCAGGCCGGTTGGACCTCGGCGGGGGCCCGCCGCGGGGCCCGGTGACGGCGCGCCCAGGGGTGCCGAACACCGCCCACGACCACTCCTCGGCGCACCGTGGTCCTGGGCACCTTGGGCTCAGTACTGCAACGGTGCTTACTGTGACGAGGCTTCAGCTCTGGGGCTGTGGCCTCGTCACGCCGCCCGGATCGGCCAGGTACTCGACCACGTCCTCGCGAACGTCCTCGAGCACCCGGTCCGCGTCCCAGTCGATCCCGTCCAGCAGCCGCTGGATCCGGGCCGCCATGGCCGGCGTCCTCGGCCACCGTCCACCCGTTCTTGCGCTCCAGCGGTGCCAGCAGCCCCCGCATGTAGGCCGGTGCCGACTCCCGCGGCCCACTCCGCGCGAACCGGTGGGCAAACCGCCCGTGCAGCCCAGCCGACCCGTCCGACCAGCGACGAGCATCGACCTCGGATATGTCCCCACCCATGAACGGGCCCAATGAGCGATCTCGACAACCGTCACGGTGAGCACCGTTGCCGTCCTAGGTTCTGTCCGTGCGATCATGAGCGGAGCCAGATGGCCAGGGCGGCGGCCGTGACGGTGCCGAGGAAGACGTACACGCGCTTGTCGTACCTG